>NZ_JAFCWZ010000014.1:0-240452 GCF_049897785.1 Pseudomonas sp. TSRC2-2 | reverse complement strand
ATCGATAGAAATCTATAACCGTAAGCGACCTCATTTGTCCCTGAAATACAAAACGCCCGATGCGGTGCATCGGGCGTTTTGAAACTGAAACAGGTGTAAACCTATTTCAGGACTAGACACCGGCGCTCAGCTGTGTTGAAGGCGCTTCGTTTATGGCGTGAGCGGATGCTCAATCACCACCGATTCAATATTTTGTTTCTTGGCTTTTACCAATGCTGCATCCACCTGCACCTTGCGCGCCTCGGCGTCAGCCTGGGAGTTGAACGGACCGATCAGAATTCGTGTTTTACCGCTGCCATCCTTGACGACTGTCGGAACGAAAGCGTGCTCGATCAACCAGCCGCTCAGATCACTGACCGCCTGAGGGGTTTCACCACGCACTTCCAGATCCCACTGGGGCGCAGCGGCCGCCGGCGCTGCCGCGACCTTCGCCTCAGGCTTGGGCGCATCTACATTCTTGCCTTCACCGCAGCCTGCCAATGCCAGTGCCGCTACCAGCCAAACCAATTTGCGCACAACGCTTTCCTCGGAATTCGTAAAGCGGCGATCTTATCATTCATGAATACTTCGCGAGCCCCGCAAAATGGGCACAAAACAACGAGAATGATGATTGCAGCCTCTGTATAGTTACGCCCTGGGAATTAATGCCGCATCTGCGCGTCAGAAAGAGGCACCCAAACCGTGAGACTTCGCACTAATCTATAGATACCACCGACCTCTGCACTGTCTGAATCAGGTGCCCTACAAAGCAATCAAGGAGAAGACCATGCTGATACTCACCCGCAAAGTCGGTGAAAGCATAAACATTGGTGATGACATCACGATCACCATCCTCGGAGTCAGCGGCCAACAGGTGCGCATCGGCATCAACGCTCCGAAAAACGTGGCAGTGCACCGTGAAGAAATTTACCAACGCATCCAGGCCGGCCTTACCGCTCCGGACAAGCCGCAAACGCCCTGAGCCACACCGCCTCACGTAGCCAGTCCTTTTGCCCCTGCGCAAGACTGGCTAAAGATTCACGCGCCGTTTAGCCATCCGCATTCCACACCGCTGGGCACGGCGCCTGAAGCATGCTGACTTTCCTCGCTTGCCCACTTTCCCCCCCTTGCGCCGATGTTACCTTTCACTCCCGAAGCTGGCTGTCGGACGTTTCTGATAGAGCGCGGAGAATTTCGCCTTCTAAGCAAATACCACTCCGCGCGCCATGCCTGTCGCGGCGACCATCATCAACATCAGAAGCAGCGCCTCAACGTGACTGATGCGCGCGTACAATTTCCCCAGTCCGATATCAGGCGCCGTACCGCGCGATGTTGCGATGCGCCATTTGATCAGAGTGATCATCGGTGCAAGCTCTAGCAGAAGAATCAGCACCAACAGTGTCATCTTCAGGTGGAACAGCGGTTGGTGAAAGTAATAGTCAGAGCCTTTCTCGTAGCCACCAAAGGCACGCATCGCTCCCGTGACCAGCAGCGTCAAAGCTGAAAGCCCCCACAGGTTATCCGCGAGCAAAATACGCTTCACGCCCCCTGCATCCACCGAGAGCTGACTTAAAGCTCTGCCGCGCGTCAGCACCGCCCAGAAAGCCAAAGCAAACGCGAATAGATGAACAGCCGCAAGAACCCAGTGAATCAGCATCGACACACCCCTCTGAAAGAACTGAAAATCGGCCAGTCAGTAGTAGACGAAAAGATCGCGCCTCGCTCGGAGGTGAAGAAGGGATGGATGCCAAAGCCAAATCGCAGGCAAAAAAAATCCCAAGCAGCTGATGGAAGCTTGGGATTTAAAAATGCATAAACCGTGGTGGTGAACGCGGGGTGAATGTTACTTAAATTCACAATACGCGACAAGACCCTTTCCGATAACCGGTTGGAGAAAAAGAACTGTAAGCCTTTAAATATTCAGGTTTTTTCCAAGACGGACTCGAATCAATGCGCACCAAAATGGCGCTTGATCATTTAGCCGATACAGTACTGAATGCAGAGCTGACAGAGCGAGGCGACATTTACTGGAAACAACGCGAGCGCAAATCCAAGACAACAAAAAAGGGCCCACCTTTCGGTGAGCCCTTCCAGACCGCCCAGCAGAGCGGATTTTGTTTGGTAGGCGCGATTGGACTCGAACCAACGACCCCCACCATGTCAATGTCTGCTTGAGCAAGCTGCAAGCTATGGTGCTCAAGGGTTTCACAGAACGCCCATTCACATGATGAGGCGTCAAATATGGCCACTTTCCGCTTACTCCCGTCCGGCAGCTGGAACGCTCAGGTACGGGTCAAGGGTAGATCTCCGCAGTCCAAAACCTTCAGCACCAAAGCGGAAGCAGAGTTATGGGCGAGCCAGGTCGAAGCAGTGACAATGGATCGCAAGCACCACACCATCTATACGTTGGGCATGACCTACTGCGAAACCATGCTCAAGGGGAAAGGAAGCTATGAGCACGCACTGAAGATCGTGGAGCATCTGGGCAAACACTTTACGCAGCCCATTCACGAAATCACCCCGCAGATGATCAACGACTTCAAGATCATGCGCCTGAAGAAGGTGAAACCATCCACGTGCAGGACGCAGCTTGCATTCATGTCGCGGTTCTACAGGTTCGCCAAACGCGGATTGCTGATCGACATTCACAACCCTGTTAGTGATATCGCACTCCCCAAACCAGACCGGTCTTCTGACAAGGTGATCCGTGCAAACGAGCTAGAGCGGCTGCTCGCGAAGCTCTCACCAACCATGAAACTCATTGTTGAACTGGCATACGAGACCGCCATGCGACGATCAGAAATTCTGAAGTTGACGAAAGACTGCCTGCATCTCAAAGACCGTATTGCCGACGTGATAGATGGAAAGAACGGCACACGATCAGTTCCTCTAACCCGCAGAGCCGTTGAGATTCTTGAACTTGCCCAGTTGATGGCCACCTTAGAACGCCACCCACATGGCACGATTTTCACCGTAACCCCACATGCTGTTTCGCAGGCGGTGCGACTTGCACGTATTAAGGCTGGACTTGATAGCAGCGTCAGGCTGCACCAACTCAGGCACACCCGAATCACCAACGTGGCGAAGAAGGGATTCAACAATGCACAGATCATGATCGTCTCGGGCCACAGGGACACTCGATCCGTCGCCAGATACTCTCACCTGAACGTCAGGGATGTACTGCACCTCATCGACTGATTAACTGAACGGACTGCCAACCTTGACGAACTTGGGGTTGGCGGCCAGCAGAAACCCGCCCAATACCCCAGAAAACTTCGTTAAAACTAGTGCTAGATTCGCGTGCTTCTGAACGAGCACTTCCATTCCGCCCAGTGTTTACAGGGCCAACTGACCGCTTGGGCTAAGCAGGACGCTTCCACTCCTCTGGAAACCGGTTTATCCAAGATGGCACGATGCTACGTGGATCTGAATGGTTAGCTTTCCGAAAAAAAAATCACAATCACATCTGAGCGCCTGCCGCAACTACTCCTTGACAAATGGTGCGTAGTTGTGAAACTATAGCCGTCTGCCGAAAACTGGGCAGAACAGATCGCCGAGAAACCTCTACGTGGCAAGTGCTGAAAACGCACGAAATCGCAGGAGGTTTTTTAACGCCTGAATTTTGGCTGACCACCACCTGACGGTCACAGCAGATCATGAGAAGCCCATGACAAACGCAGTAGAAGCACCACCAACATTGAGGTCGACGACATCAAATAGCTGAGTTCCTGCTCCTCTGTAGAGAGAAGAATGACGAGCCCGATGCCGACCAATGTGTCGGTTTTTTTTCGCCCATTTTTTTCCAACTGAACGGAGGTAACGCCATGCAGCAACACAGCACCATCGATACCATCAGGGTCATCCACGTACTGCCCTTTGTGGCCGGAAATCATCTTGACTACGGCCTCGGGGAAGAGCTTCCGCTTTTCGCGCCATCGACAGCCGACACTCTGGTGTATGGCGTTGGCTACAATTCGGCAGACAGGCGCAGGATGCTCGGTTTGCCAATCCACGAGGCAACAGGACGCCCGCACAGCAAATGGAAAGACATGCTCACCAGGTGCTACAAGGCTGGGGCTTCCGCTTATGCGGGATGCACAGTGTGCAAGAAGTGGCATGACTTCCAAGAGTTCGCTGATTGGTTTGTCTCCCAGCCTTATGCGAACGCGCCTGACGTGGAGTTGGATAAGGATATTCTCGACCCGCTCAACAGAATCTATTCGCCGGAGTTCTGTTCGCTGGTTCCAAGGTTGGTCAACCAGATGTTTCGTGACACCCGCAGCCAGCGCGGCAGTTTGCCCATCGGCGTCAAGGAAGCGCCAAGGGGGAAGGGCTTTACTGCTCGCCTTTCGAAATATGGCAAACAATTTTATCTGGGGAAGTTTCGCGATATTTTTTCTGCGTTTGAAGCTTGCCAGGCAGCGTACTCGGCTTACTGCTCCGAGGTCGCGAATGAGTATGAAGGAAAAGTTGATCCGCGAGTGATTGAGCGACTTCGAGCTTGCTCTCGCCAAATCCGAGACTGACTTTTGCCCAAGCACCACCGCAGGTTAACGCTTGCGGAAACCTTTACTAACGAGGCTATGCCTATGCAATGAACTGGAGAAGGAGAACAAAATGACAAGAAGCAAAATCACGTCTGCAACTCGCACCAAAGCACTACAGATGCGCACCGAGGGCGGCACTTATGCGGAGATCGTGCTCGCCTTGAGCGGTGATGGCATCACCCTAAACTGGTGCAAGAAGAATCTGAACTCCGTTGCCGTCTACGATACTCACTATTTCTTAATGGAAGAGCTAACTCCACTGGCGCTTCGTCTTGAAGGCATATCCCGCCTTGAGTTCCGCACCAAGATAAAAGCTGCATATGGCATCTCCTTGGGGGATATGATCCCTGAAGCAATCGAGCGGAAAACCAAGCGAGGTTTGCCCGAGGATGCATTTGTCCGCCCAGACTGGATGGAGCCTGAAGCCGCAAGATCAAGCCAAGCAGCAATTGTCGAAGCTGCAAGTGTCCTGAGGGACCGACTCGATGAACTGCACGGAGAAATTTGTGCACTGTATCCCAGCGCCTCATCATGGCATGTACGCGATACAATTTTGTCGATGGTCACAGGAAGTCACCCGGCTGGACCAATCGTACAAGGGTGGCAGATGCTGGACGCAGTGCGCAAGATGGAAGAGCGCGTACTCCAGCGATCCCAAACTGAGGCACCTACTCAAGAAGTTGATCACGAGTACGACAGTCTGTGCATGTGAACTTTTTGTCTGTAAAGACTATACAAGGTTCACTTGTGCACTCTATGCCTAAGGTAGACATCGGAGCGAGGTAACCCGCTTCGAAGACTAAAGTTGCATCGTCCCGATTCCGGATCAGTACATCAGTAAATAAAAGGATCAACACATACCCTGCCTCTTGCTCTTGATCTGCTGCACTGAAGGTAACGTGCGATAACTTTCAGCGAACGTTGACGGAAATACTACCGAATACGTCCCGATTCGATTTTGCACCAATAGACAAGAGTAAGATCAAAATCACAAGCGAAGAGCTGGATTTGTGTGATTTTTGTTTGTTACTGAAGTACATCCGAAGGATCGTCGGCGGTAACGCCATGGCTGAGTTTCGTTGAAAACTCTCGTTTTCGGTGCAAACACACTGGCAGAGCAACAGTAGTTGAAATCCTCGATGCGTCGCTTGGATGAATCCGCTACTGATCAGGATTACCATTTGGATGTTAGATCAGTTTCAACCCAACTGTGTTGTTTCCCACTTTGTACCTTGCTCTCCATGATCTGACTGATTTGCCAGTCAATCTTTCTGTTGTGCCTGTCGTTGCTCCGCATCGTGATACCCCATACCAACAACCAGAATCCACAGGTTGGTATGCACAGCAACAGGTGCAAGATGTGGTTGGTATTCTTCTTCTGGCTGGTCAGGTAATACAGTCGATCGTTCATTGGGCATCCCTGTCAGGTGCTAGCTAGGTAAGCAACAAGAATACCAACGTATCAGTTGGTGTGTCATCAGTTGGTGTGTTCACGATTGGGATGCATCCGACCATGATTCTGGTATGCAACCAAATCAGAATTTGAGAAAGGGCTTCGGCCAACGAATCCGAGAGCTACGCACCAGTCAAGGCTTCAGTCAGGAGGCTTTCGCTGATCGCTGTGGGTTCGTGCGAACGTACATGTCCCGAATTGAGACGGGCACAGCCAACCCCAGCCTAGATGCAGCAAAGGTGCTTGCTGATGGACTGGGAATGACCCTGTCAGAGCTGCTACAAGGGCTCTAGCGGCCTACAAACACAATCTCAAGGAATGAGCTATGACAGACAATACAGACGCTCACATAGCCACAGCGGACGTGCTAACCCTTCTGCTCCATAACCAGCATGCGCTTGCATCAGCTATAGAAGAACTGTCCTTGTGGGCTAAAGCCAGTGGTTCAAGCGAAGCCCATGAGAACGCCGTCACCGCATTGCAGACTCTCGATGCGAATGCATCAGCTATCACCGCTGGAATCCTTAAGCTGCGGAAATAGCACGGTTAGAAATTCGATATAACAGTTCTAGAACGACCATTCTATAAATGTTATGATTGCCCTCAGACGGAATTCAGAGGGCGGGAACATGACCACCGATACCAACATCACCACCAACACAATCGACGTAGTGAGCTATTGTCGTGTGTCCAGTCAAGGGCAAGGTGAAAGCGGGTTGGGTCTTGAAGCTCAACGTGAGTACATCGCTCGTGCAGCCCAACAGAATGGTTGGAGCATCGTTGGTGAGTTCGTAGATGTAGTCTCAGGTAAGTTGGCTATTGAGGATCGTCCCGAAGGCAAGAAGGCACTGGCAGTGTGCAAAGAGCTGGCTGCACAACTGGTGGTCGCCAAGCTGGATCGTCTGTCCCGTTCGGTTCACCACATCGCCCGCCTGATGGAAGAAACAGAGTTCAAAGTTGCAACGATGCCCACCGCCAATTCTTTCCAACTCCATCTGTTTGCAGCCCTTGCCCAACAGGAACGTGAGTTCATCGCCAACCGTACCAAGGAAGCTCTAGCAGCCCTCAAGAAGCGTGCGGACGCTGGCGACTTACAGTCTGTTGAAAAGATTTCCCGCCGTTCTGAAGCGCTGGATAAAGGCCGTACAGAAGCCAATCGTGCCAAGGCCACTGTGGCAGTTCAACAGCGCGTGAATACATGGCAAGAGTCTGTGCGTGATCCTATCGACCTGTGCACCCGCAAGGGTGGTCGTACACTCCAACAGGTTGCTGATTGCCTGAACGGCAAGGGCATCACTACAAGCCGGGGAGGCCAGTGGTCTTCTATGCAAGTGAGCCGCGTGATGAAGAACCTGGCCCTTCACTTCCCTTCGAATGAAGGGGCCATGTAGGTTCTTGTGGGGGCCGGCTCCCCATAAAGGTTGCACGATGTCCTATAGCCTCGCCTACGCGGGGCTTCGTCGTCTATGTTTTTGAGAGTGCTTCAACTTATTTTCAGAAAGCCACGGTTTCCAGCAGGGGGCTATGGCTTTTGTTAAGCAGGTGGAACGGGTCGCCAGATTATTTTTCCAGCTGGAAAACCAAACGACTATCGAAGTGCATGAAAAAAAATCGCGGGGACTGGATATTTTGCAGGATGAGGCTCCCTTCACACGTCCATACTGGCTATACGCCACGCCCGCTCTGATATACTTAGTGCTTTGCCTACAGGAGAGCGGCATGGCGTCGTGGAAATGGGTGTTAGGTGCTTGTACTGCCGTGATGAGCGTAATTGCCGCTCCTGTAGGAGACTCGCTGGTAAAGGAAGGCAAGTTTCCTGATGGGCTTGGAGCCGTACTTTCTAAACTTTGGAGTTGGATTTCGCTCTTTTGGGGATGGCTAAATGGGCAAACGAGCATGCCGACTTGGGTTGCACTGATGCAGATTGTGGCGTTGATCGCTTTCGTCATTCCGCTTATTTGGCTACTGCTACCAAACGACAGTGCAAGCGCACAGGCAGCAGCCCCTACTTCGCTGGAAGCGACTCCAGATCAGCTCGCTGTGTTTTTGTTCGTTGGACGATCTATCGACAATGATAATGAAGTGAATCTTGACGTAGTAATTCGAGGCGTCGGTCTATCCAGAAATGCTACGGAGCATGCGTTAGAGTTGCTTTCGGAGAGTGATCTCATTAGCTGCCATGCCAACTTCTATGGCCCAGACTGGTACCAGCTGACAAATGCTGGTAGGGCGCGTTATCTTGAGCTGGAACGTGACGCTGCGAGCATTAGAACGTAGGTTTCACGCCTCAAAGTTCTGCATGCATGGCATTTAGGATGGTACGAGTATGACCGCTTAGGCTGACAGTGTAAAAGATGATGCTTACCTGAAAGTGAGCATTGGAACTTTTCGTAGTTGGTTAAGATTGAACGCTGCTTGTTCTGTTGATAGCAGTGTCTCCAGCTTCGTGCAACTAGTGCTAGCTCCCGTACAGGGTTGAGTTATGTAACAGAGTTCGAAGCTCAGCATGCAGAGGAGCGGGATCAGAAAGCCAAGGTTGGGCTAATAGCCCGGTAGGCCTTGAGCAGCCCGCCATTCCTTTACAATACGCGTAACATCTTCTGCTGATCCGCTTGACCCGTCTTCTGGAAAGTAGATCAAGTCGGTGCCGTCTGGGTGACCAGTCATTTCGCAGAATTGGTCCAGCAGGACATCTAACAAGTCATCAGTTGCTGCTTTGTTTTCAGCCAGCAGCTTGCGCATGAATCTGATGAATTCGTCTTCGGCGTAGTCGGTGATCTTCATTACCAGTGTCGTCCGATTCTACGTATGTCGATGTGGTTTCGATCTCCACCCCCCTCCAAGATTTGGAGCACACAGCCGATCACTCTTTCTCTGCCACATCGTCCTGTGTAAGTACAAACTCTAGGCCAATTCCCACTTCCTTTAGCACCTCGGTAGCGCGATCAACAAGCAGTTCACCTTGCTCTGAAAGCTCGTACTTGCCGATGATGCGGATGATAGGGGACTTACCAAGGGCGCCAGGAATCTCGGTGTAGATGTCGCCGCTTTCTATGAACGCAATGTACGCATTCAACTTCTCTTGAAGCGCGAGAAGGTGTTCAAAGCAAAGCATTCCCGACAGTAGAGCCAGAGGCGGCAATTCCACCGCCATCAACCCTTTTTTATGCCTCAAGCCATTAGTTCGGCTGATTAGCTTCGAAGTAGCTGCAAGAGACACAGGGCTCTTCCGGGCAGCGGCGAGATGTCCACTGCCCTAACGCTAAAAACCTGAACAATCACGCATTTTTCAAGAACGCGGCCACTTCAACCTCCTTAGCCTTGGAGAATACCCATCCGCCAAGGGTGTTATTCCATTTTCCGCCAAGCCCTTTTAGCTGTTCCTTTAGACTCTTAGTATCACCTTTTACAACAAACGACTTTACCTGACCATCTTTCTCATAATCTTCCATGAACACTTTGTTTTCTTTTAAGATCTTTTTCAAAGTTGCAGCTTTTTCCTTCACTTCTCTAGGTTTCTGATTTGGTGCGGGCGTACCAAGAAGCAGAGCACGAACGTTGATCGAAATCTGATTAAGCAACTGCTCCTTGAAATCAGTGATACTAGTGTATGAACCAGTCAATCCTAGCTTCTGCATCTTCTTTTCAAAATCTTTCAAAGACTTGTACTGATCTATATCTAGATTCTTAGGATCAATGTTCCGAGATGAAAAGTAGACCATTACAGGCTTATCATTCTCGATGAACCACTCGATTTCCTCAGCCGTTCCACTTTCGCTTACTCCAGTGGGCGAGCCCAACCTTGTCCAGAATACACCGATGACCATGTCGCAGGTTGTTACTATTTGGTTGTTGATTACACCCTGAGCTCTATCTCCAAGTAGCGGCGCTGCGTGCGTTTCCCATTTCACAGGAAGCAGTACCACATGACTTGTCTCTGCATTGTTGTTATTCCAACGAGAGATGACCTCTGGGATGGCTTCTCGCTCTTCGTCAACATCACCCGGACTTGCAATCAATATTTTAAACACTTTAGCTTCAAAGGACATACTTTCCACTCTCTCAAGACGACGGCCAAACTTCAAATACTTAATCAACAAATATCAAAACGCTCCGCTTGTGGTAACCCACGGAGCGTTATGCACTGACGGAGTGCAAAGCAGCCAAGTGCAAACCTCAAATTAGGAGATCAGCTTAAAGCTTTACCGAAGCCCGTCGAACAGATGCCGAGCTGTCAAAGGAACTCGATCTATTTGACCAGCCTCAAGCACCCTGACAATAGAATGTTCTTCATCACCCTCTACCAGACCGTAGAACAGGTAATAACGATCTCTTTCGAAGGTCTGCCATCTACGGGATTCAAAAATATCCAACTCGCAGTGACCACTAAGTTCATGTTCCGGAGATTTGAAGTTGAAAAAAACTCTGCCGTATGCCCCTTTCACAATAGATGTAGGCTTACCGAAGAACAGGAAACTTTTCCCCAGATAGGGCTTTATATTTCGCTGAGCTTTTTCAATAGAAACGATAAGATCATGCAACCGAATGGCATCCTCCTGACCAAACTGAACAGCAATGTTCAGGTTTACTTGAGCCAGTTGCACCAGTCGTTTAACGGTCTTGAAGCGCCCCGGATTTAAAAGATTTCCGTCTGCATCGAAGTAATTTTCGAACCCTCCTCTACCACTTACCGCAGAGCCGTTCTGAGCCTCTTTCCTTTTTGGCTGGAGATAATCATCGTCGTCATCTTCAGGCTCGTCATCGTCCGCCAAGCTCTTCCAGCCAGCGAATGTGACAAGGTTGATGGCTCTTCTCTGCTTAGCATCACCGTCCTCGCCGCCTCCAGCCCCCCCTTTTTTCCGATGTGGGCACTCGACCATATCGAAGCCTGGCAGGTGGAAGTAAAAGGCAGAAACTCCATCTTTTCTCTTGGGGGTCTTGCGAGGTCGCCTACTGCAGATGACACCGCAGTCTGGGCAGTAGACTCGGCCATGATGCTCATCATCTAAGTAACGCTCCGGAGGAAGCCTAAGCGAATCGGCGAGAGCCGTGGGAGCTACAAATTCTGGCTGCGGATCGAGCGGATGATAAGCAACGTGAGGGATCGATATCTGAGACATACATTCCTTTGCATAACTGAAAACTAGGTCAACAAAGCTGATCACCAATTCATTACCGCGTGCTCACTGCAAGCAACGGAGAGATAAATGAAGCGATGAAGCAATCGCACCATCTTGGCAACGGAACTCTTTAACGATGCCGTCATGCCCATAGTAGCTTATTGCCACATTAAACTTGTCAAGTCAAATAGGTCGCGAACGAAAGACGCTTAAGCTTGGGGCGGGCGATCAGAGAGTAGAATCCAGCACACAGTGCACCGCTCAGGTGTACCTACACGCTGTCAAACTTCGAGTTTTTAACTGAAAAATCGTTGCATAATCAATAAGTTAGAGATAGCAGGCAACCCCACCAGCCACACCCCGGCACACAATGTTCCCGCTGTGGCTGCTCCCTTCCGGGCCTGACCGGGTGGCATGCAAGCATGCTCGGCAATCGTTGCGGGCCTTACGGGGCAAGGGTTTCAGGCTGATCAGGTTGCGAGATATCTACCGTGCGAACTCACTGTACGAACAGTCAAAGGACGAGGTGTGACCAGAATTGTTCCACTCAATTGGTCCACTTTATTGGTCCACTCTGGTGCCCCATCATGGCCTACATCGTCCGTCGCCAGTCCATTTACTACCTCAACCTTCGACTACCGAAGCACTTGTTCCCGAAGCGTCAGACCCTACGCATATGCTTGCGCATTCGAGAACGTCAGGCTGCACTGTTCCTAGCCAGCTCATTGGCCCAGCAGGTGCACAGTCACTTAAACGAGCACCCACTGACAGCTCCTGAGGTACTTCGTGAGTTATGCGTGCAGTGGCGAGATTCAGCCCCCTTACCAACCATCCAAACTGCTCCAAGGAGAGCACCAACGATTACCGTGAAGCCCAGCAAAGATGGCCCCACCCTCGCCACCTTATCGAAGCTATATATAGAAGAAGGAAAACGGGGTGGTACATGGCGTGAGGTCAGCACCTTCGAGGTGGAACGTGCTCTGCGTGATCTGTTCGAGTTGATGGGTGACATGCCCGTTGAAGCATTTGGCGTCCAGCAAGCCCGACTGCTGAAAGATCGTTTGAGTCGTTGCCCGCAATACTTCGGCCTACGCCCGGAGTACGAGGGCAAGACCCTAAAGCAGGTCGTTGAATCTGGTGCCACTTACAAGACCATCACCGCCGTTACCGTTAACAATCGCTTACGCAAACTCTCTGCCTTCCTGAACTGGTGCAAGACAAATGGATATGTAGCGGATAATCCTCTGATGGGCATGAAGGTGATGACTGGATCGGCCAAGGAGGCACGGTTGTCCTTTGATCGACACGATCTGACCACTCTGCTCAATCTGGATGCACTCAAAACAGAAGCCCGAAAGCATCCATGGCGCTACTGGTTGCCGCTCCTAGGGCGAGCCACTGGGGCACGATTGGAAGAACTCTGCCAATTGCGGGTGGATGACTTTATCGAGCAACAGGGCATACAGTGCATCCGCATCGATGACAGCCGTGAAGGCCAGAACCTCAAGAACGCCAGCAGCCGTCGTGTTCTTCCCCTGCACTCTTCTCTGATCGAGCAGGGCTTGTTGCAATACGCTGACTCAGTCAGGGCAAATGGGGATGATCGCCTATTCCCCAAACTGGAAGCAGTGCGAGGAAAGCTCGGGCACGCAGCCTCGAAATGGTTTGGACGCTATAAGGCAAAACTGGGTATCACCGATCCACGCAAAACCTTCCATAGTTTCCGTCATACCTTCATTGATGATCTGCGGGATGCTGGCGTGCAAGACTCACTGATCAAACGAATGGTGGGACATGAAGACAGCTCCGTCACCTTCGGCATCTATGGCAGCAGAATCCCGGTCAAAGCGATGGCCGAGGCGTTGACGCACATTCAATAACCCCGAATAACCGTCGATAAACCCGAGCGTAATCAGCACTGGATTCTTTATGCTTTGAGCAAAAACTGTCGTTCCACCCAGCATTCACAGTTTAAATCGCTGTTAGGACTAAGCGGGACGTTTTCTCTCCCACCGGAAACCAGTTTCTGGTGGACTGGATATAGAGGCGGTAAACCTCGCTAGTGCGACACGCCTACATCATTCCATCGGCATATGCAACAACTAACGCTTGACAAGTTGGGGCAACTTGAGCGACAATTCATAAATCAGACAAACATACCGAACACGTCTTGCATCCATACAGTGCCAGATGATCGGTACAGTGTTGTCTGCGATCTACCAAACTAACCGGCACAACCCGAGAGGATTGCCTATGCACTAAACTTGAACAGGAGAATGAACAATGGCGATCGAACGCCCAGCTTTAACCGCAACATCCTTTCTTCACGTCGATGGACTGTTGATCAGTCCAGCAACCGGCGAAATCTTCGGCTATGACGACAAGCCTTCTGTGTTCAGCGAACGTTCTGATCACTGCCCCGAACTAAGCAAGTGCCGGAGTGCTGACGACCTGTGTGCGTTCCTGAAGCATATTGACCGTCGCAAGTTGCCTGCACATATGCTGCACTCACTGCTCGACACACAAGATATTGCCCATGGCGTTTGGCGCCGTACAGGCGTGGATTGTCGTATCACCCTGCCGATGATGAACACCCTTCGCACGCTGCACGGGTTGGTTCAGTACCATAACGTCATCATCATGCCTCAAGCTGATCTGGCGAATGCACTGAACACGATAGAATCGAATCTGATGAAGAAGCTGAACATGCTGGCCAGTGCCAACATGGTACGGATCAGCACATCGAGAAACGGTGATATTCGCAAGGGCGAGATCAAGCTAGTGCTAAATCCTCGGCTGATCTTCCGGGGTGATAAATACGCGCAGGAACGGTACGTGAAAGACTGGTATTTGAACCCAGCAAGCGACAGGCTGCCTACAGCCAAAGTCACACGAGTTGCCGCATAGCCTCACGTAACTTTTTCGAAAAAATTACGCGATAATCCCGCTGGAAGCCTTGTAATACAAGGGCTTTAGCAAATTCCTATTATTAAATAAAGACCTTTCGACCGGAAAGTCGAACAGCCTCAATCAGAAAGAAGAGGAATACCACCAACAACAAAACAAGGAGCACAACATGTTCATGATTTACGAAACACAAGAAACAGAAATCCTTCCCTCTCGCGGCAAGGGTTCGAAATCACATACCCCAGACTACGCACCGATAGAATTTACGATACCAAAACTAGTCACCGACAATTTGAAAAGTGATTTGTTGTTCGGTGTGGGCATTGACGACTTCACAGACACTTCTGGTGCAGACGACTGGTCATACAATGTTTGGCAGAGAATGTTCGACTGTTGCTACAACGCAAACTCAACAAGGTCTCGTGCAACCTACTCTGATTGCACCGTAGCTCCATGCTGGTATAGATACTCCGACTTTAAGGTCTGGTTTGACCAGAACGCCATCGGCGACTACCAGTTGGACAAAGATATTCTTGTACCGGGTAACAGAATCTACAGCCCTGATACCTGCTGCTTCGTACCTGCGAGCATTAATATGGCAGTGCGATGGAGAAGGAAAACACCTCGATCAGGGTATCCGGGAGTATCCATGTTTGGCGGCGGATTCCAAGCCGATATTATGCACAAGCTATCAAGCCAAATCGGAGAATGGAGAACGGATGCTTTGGAAGCCCACTGCGACTGGCAGAGATTGAAAGCTGATGTGATTGACGATCATCTTCGTGATTACCTGCGAGAGGTTGCACCTGATCTCCGCGTCGTACGAGCACTGATTAAGTACGCTGATCGGCTGCGGTCCAATGCTGACGCGATGACTCCTACATTCCAGTATCAACACTAGTAAGAAAAGGAGCGATAGCCTGTACAGCTTTCAGCTTTCGCTCCCATTCGCGGGCACAACAGATTGGATTTTAGTGAGTTCCAGCCTTACCGCTTGCTCATTAACTGCTTGATCTTTTTGTCGATCTTGCGATTGTGCCAGTCATTCGCACGCATCGTCATACCCCACACGAACACCCCAAAGACCGCACGTCACGACGCACATCAGCAGGTGCAGGATGTGATTGGTTTCTTCTTCTGGGTGCTCAGGTAATAGAGCTTATCGTTCATGATTTGTCCTTGTTCGACTGGAGATCAGAGCGATAGCAGTTCCTCGCACAACTCCCTTGCTGTGCAGAAATCACCGTAACCAACCATTTGCTGTATGAGCAGTCTTGCCACTTGGAAGTTGGACCATTGAAGACTTGTCATTGATGCTGGGTTCGATGACGCTCACCTTGATAGGACTTGAAATCGTTCGGCACTTTCCAGACTCCACCAAACGGGTAGCTGCGTCCCCGTCTTGATCGATTGAAGCCTCCACCATGTCGCTCCAGTCTCCAGCCTTGAAACAAACCATCGAACCAGCCTTCAATGTTCGCTGAGGGTAGGTGTCCGCCATGGCAGCAGATGCGAGAAGGGGCAGCAGGCACAGCAAGCGAGAAACGGTGTTCATCAAGCGATTCCTTTGATGTAAATCCATAGGTCGTAGAACGCCATGATGCCATTGCTTGCGAGAAATGTAACGATTAGTGTGTCTCTAGTTGGTGTGTTCACGATCAGGGCACATGCCACCATCATGCATGGATGCAGATTAACCAGAACCTCAGAAAAGGCTTCGGCCAACGAATCCGGGAGCTACGGAAGGCTCAAGGCTTTAGCCAAGAAGCATTCGCCGACAAATGTGGCTTCATGCGTACCTACATGTCACGCATAGAGACAGGCACTGCCAATCCCAGTCTAGAAGCGGCCAAGGTGCTTGCTGATGGGTTGGGGGTATCGCTATCGGAGCTGCTACAGGGTCTTTGATGGCTACTGCCCAGTAATCCGTCAGAGCTATGCACCATCTCGCTGGGGAGCTTTGGACAAGTACCAACTGGTGGAGAGCTGGGCTAGGATGATTCGATCCCATGGAGCATTCCCATGCACAAGATCGACCTGTACCCGCCCCCTTTTAAATGGTGCCATTCCGTCGTGATCGGAATTGCCATTGCCTTGAGCGGGTGCTCTACATCAGTTGTCAGCTCTAACCCTCGCAACGTGGTTGTCGAGTCGCAGTCTTTGAATGCATCAGAGGCACAGAGATTGGCTGATGCTGAATGCCTGAAGCATAAGCGTTATGCCAAGATGACGATCAAGGGTGACTACTGGGATCGTAATTACACCTTTGAGTGTGTTGAGTGATTGCCATATCCAAGGACGAACAGACATGCCAGACGATCCAGATGCCAATATCGCTACAGCAGATGTGTTAACCCTCCTCCTTCACAACCAGCACGCTTTGGCTGCTGCAATCGAAGAAGTGGCCCTATGGGCAAAAGCCAGTGGTTCAAGCGAAACCCATGAAAACGCCGTCACCGCACTGGAAACTCTCGATGCGAACGCGGCCGCTATCACCGCTGGAATTCTCAAGCTCCGGCAATAATCGCTATCAAAGAACTCTAGTTGTCTGGTAGCGCGATAACCGTCTGTCCACCACTATCAGATAGCTATTCCAGATAGTTAACTGATCGTATTATCATAGGTCTATCGTAAACTACTCTAACGGATAGCCTGCCATGAACGCCCACCTGTACCTGCGAGCCAGCACCAAGGATCAAGACGCCAACCGTGCAAAGACTTCCCTAGAGAAGTTCGCTGGTGATAACGGTTTGACGATTGCAGGCATCTACAGCGAGAACATCAGCGGGACCAAGCTGGAGCGTCCTGAGCTGATGAAGCTGTTGAATATTGCTGAAGCTGGAGACGTGTTGTTGTGCGAATCCGTAGACAGGTTGAGCCGTCTGCCTCAAACAGATTGGGAAACCCTAAAGACCACAATCAAGGCCAAGGGGCTGCGTTTGGTAATCGCTGACCTTCCAACCAGTTGGCAGATGGCTACAAGTGGCATTGCAGGTGAAGTGATGCGCGTCATCAACGATATGCTCATCGAACTCATGGCAACCATGGCCCGCCTCGACCAAGACAAACGTGTTGAACGTATTATGGAAGGTTTGAAGAACAAGCGGATTGCTGAACCACATTGGAAGCCAGCAGGGAAAGGCAAGGACACTACCAAGTGGGCCAAAGTAAAGGAAACCATTGCCAAGCACCCAACCATGTCTGCTGATGACATCGCCAAGGTGGCTGGCTGTGGTGTTGCTACGGTGTACAGGATCAAGCGCGAGATAGCTTGAGGCTTTCCACAGATAGCGTTGTGCTACGTGGCTCTCAGGGGGCCGCAACTTATATCTAAATTACGACAGCTTTTGATTAGGCAGGTCGCACAGCGTCAAGCCCCCCTCGCACAAACCTGCTTTTCCAATTCCCTTTCCAACTTATATTTCCCAGCCAGAAATCAGGACAGCATCAAAATTGCTCACTTCCCGCGGCGCGGGGGATGGGATTCGAGTCAGAAAACGGTCTTCCAAACCTCGACAGCAAAGTACCCCAACAGCAGCAGTCCTGCCCCTATCCCAAATGTGAGGGTGGGCACCAAGAACCACAACCACAGCTTGTTGATCCTGACATTGTGTGAGGATGCAGCGGCATCAATGATCTGCAAGACATTCGGCCCACGCACTGTCTTGAGAATCATTTTGTTGATGCGGTTGAGGTGCACTGTGCCCCACGTCATTTTGATCACTTCCCAAGAGATGAAAAGCAGTAGGGACAGGAGAGCCAGCAGACCGCAGAGAGCGTACAGCCAGTTGGGGAGTCTGGTTACCAGTGTTGACCAGAACGCAAAGTATCCTGCGTACCCTGCCACCAAGATCAGGTTCGTGTAGCTGGTAGCCTGCGTCATCTGCTTTTCAGCCATCTGCATCATCATTGCGATGTCTTTGTCGCGCTCGCAGTCCTGCTGAAACTTCTTAATCTCCTTGATTTCTTCCGCCAAAGAGTTCACTGCATATGCAACTTGTTCGCTCCAATTCCCCTCGCCTTGTCTCATAACGTCCTCCTTTTATCATTTAGGAATCAGTAGATAGGCAAGATAGCTATTTACCAAAGCCCCTACAATAGTTGCCAGCCATGACACTACTGACACACCGTACTTAGAATGGAGAGATTGTTTGCCCTTGCTCATTCTGATAGTGGCATTGGGTATGTACGACATGTGCAACCATTCTATAATCCTTATAGTAATTACAAACACCACCACGAAGCCTGCCCTTTTCCAGAATGACTGGATATCCACAATCACAACCAGCATGGCAAAGAATGCTAGCTGAGTCAGGCTAACGCCATGTTTTTTAAAATTTGTTACCAGATTCCTCTTTCTCTTATTAAGTTCATCCAGCAAAACCCTAGCTTTTCCCTCAACCCAAATCTCACGCACACCTTGAACAACAATCTTGCTTACACCATGCTCAACCAGTTCAACAATGACCATCTTGTTCACACCAAACTCATCTGGTTCCTGTATGAACAACTTTAGATAATTCAGCTCATTAAGACCATCAATTGCAGCTTCAAAATCAGCACCATACTTAGTGACCTCTGATCCACCATTGCGGTATGTGATGATCAACCGCCCACCTGAATTGAAATCTTTCTTCACCAACTCTATCAGTGAAAGCACAGCCTCTCTATCTAAATTCAACGCACCTAAAGTATGGGTGCGTGTATAAAACTGCTCGATTTCTACGTCTGAGGTCGAGGCATTGAGCGTTTTAGACCCACCATGAGGGTGTGCGATAAATGGCCCGCCAGAACCTAATGTAGTAGTCCATTCGCCTTTTAGGCTACCCTCTGGAGTAAGTACTGCGTCAACCGTCAAATCACCAAAAACGACGCCCTCAATTACAGTGGCTGTCTTTCCTGTTATATGAACTCCGTCTTTAAACGTCCCTGTCACGTTGTACACGACGACGCCATACTGCTCATCTTGAAATCGAACTACACCCTCAAGCTCTTCCTCATCCCTAATAAAGGAGATAGCAAGATTTCCTGTGTTCGTGCCAAATGCTCTACCTGCCCAGCTTTTCCCTAAATGTGCCATAGCTCGCCCCCCAGCCTTTATTATTGTTTAACTGTAGCCCTTTCTACCATCTTAGCAACTCTGGCTCTACTCTTATCCGGCGCATCTGTTTTATCTTTCCTTGGCATGCATATAGCCCGCACTGATGAGTTCACACCAACAATCGCACACCGTCCGATGTTCGCTCTCACCGTGTCCTTCTGAGGTTCTAGGAGCTTACAGGGAGCACAGAATTATTAATATTTCGACAGCTTTTCATTAGGTCAGTCGCTTGCGACTAAACAGTGCAGTTACAAACCAAATTTTCCAAACGTTACTCTCTCCGCTCTACTCTTTCAGACTCAGGATCAGACCAGCCTCAAAGTTGCTCACATCTCGCGGCGCTGGTCGGGTTATGGTGTACCTTTCTGGTAGTCTACAAATTTTTTCATATCTTCATAGGGCACTCGCATTTGCCCATGAAAGAATAGTTTCTCTACTGCTTGATAAAATTCCCGAGGGTCTTTAAGGAATTTCTTGATTTTCACTCTGCTTTTCCGAATCATCTGACGGTTGGAATAGCCCGCCTTGGCCACTTCATTATCTATCATCTGATTCATGATCTCTTCCTTGTCTTTCAAACTGTAGTTGTGCGTATAGAAGGAAGCGATTATTGAATAAAACCATTCGCCTGCAATAAAGCGTTGGAATTTACTATCAAGATGTGTGAGTGCCCTGCTCAGCTCTCCGGTTGATATGACCTCTTTATAGAATGGAAGAAGAGAATCATGAATGGCTCCTGCACTAATCTCTTGATTAGGAGCAATCATATATTGGAAAGGGCAAGGCGTTTTGATGTTAACTGATCGCCACAGAGTGAAACCGTGGCAAGTTGCAAGCACTACGGCTACGTTATTCCGGCTGGCAGCGTTAAGAGGAGCAATCAGAGCTGCAAGGTCTGGCCATGGTATGTACTCGTCACTGGCCGCAATCCACAACCCTTTCTCAGCATCCCCGTGACATTCAAAGTGTAAGGCTGGGAGCAGTACGCCAGCTTTGCACTCGCTGTCCATGGCTTTCAAGTAGCCCACCAACATGATCCTGTTTTTGATCACGTAACGTGTGCAGTAGTTCGGACGCCCGATGCCGTTGGCGAAGTCGGTAACGTCTTCATGTAAGCGCCGCCCTGTCTGGCTTTCGTCTTCTCTGAGGGCATCGAAAATGAATAGCTGGTTGTTACGGCATATTGCGGTGTAGGTGAGTTCAACAGCCATTCCCAAGCCCCAAGTGAAGAATGGCAGGATGTTAACAGGCAGCGCCTTCTGCTGGGAGACTGCGAGGAGGTCGAAGCCTCTGATACAATAGCCGTTTGCCATGCTCGGGTTTAGCTGATGGACGTCAAGGGTAGCTTAGGGAAGGTGCGAACGTGGTTCTGGTTAGCTCTGGTTGGCTCAGTAGCTACGGTCTTCCACTATACCCTTGAAAACAGCAAGCCGCCTGACTGGCTCGCATCTTTGATTCAATGGGTCTTCGGTCTGTCTGCTGATGCGTTTGACGCCTTTGCTGCCGTGACGCTTCCTCTATGGTCTGCCGTGTCCTTGGGATTATTGTTGACGCTGTTTTTCAGCGCCCTAATCGGTATGCTCATTGAGAACAATTATCGTGCAAAGAAGAAGCTTGGTCAGGCCACCTTTGCTAATGGCGAGCTAGAGCATCATAACGCTACTTTGAAAGATTCGAATAGCGCCCTAAATCAAAAGCTCTTGGAGCTTTCTAATTCATTGTCGGATTCACAGAAGCTTACCGTTCAGTTGAGAGCAGAGCTGGATACGGCACAAAAAGAGTTGAAGCAAGTTAAAATCAACGCCAAAACAGTCCCCTTTACCATGGACGCATTGATTGGGGCTAACGCTTTTCTTCCGCCAAGATACCCAAGCTCTCATCCCAAGACAGCTAGGCGTTTATCTCCTCACGAAATTGCTTCTCGAACTAAGACGGAGATTCTTAAAGCGGTTATGTTATGCGGAAAAGCTGACGAATATGCTCGAATTGATAGTATCCACGAGCTGGTTAGTGTGGGCAAAAGTGAGCTTGAAGCTTTGTTGGAATCGCTTTCGTATGATGGATATGTGACTAAGGTTAAGTATGGGTATAATTCAACTTATCAGCTAACTCCTAAGTCTAAAATGCATTTCAAGTCCATTGAGAATAATGTTCCCTCTGAGTTGAAATTTAGCTGATCATTTGAGCGGAGTTTGCCATGGGGGATTTCACCAAGCGCTTAACCGAGCGACGCATGCACACTGAGATTGCCCAAGGCTACTGCTTGATTTGCGGCAACTACGGCAGGCTCAGTTGGGATCATGTTCCGCCACAGGGAAGCATCAAAATTAGCAAGGTTGAACAAGTGCATCTAACTGAAGTGATGGGCGTTGACCCGATCCCAGTTAAAGGCGTGAAGTCACCTAATGGCAGTAAATTCAAGACCATTTGCAAAGCCTGCAATAGTAATCATCTGGGTGCAAATGACCAAGAGGTGGCGAGGGTTTATAAGGAACTCACCACGCTTGTAGCTAATCACTTTGCTTATGCCAGTAATCATCTCAATTACGTCTCGCTACCTTTCGATGCTGTGAGATTCTGTCGTGCAATAATAGGACACATACTGTCAGCTACGTCTGTCGACGAGTGTAAACGCGAGCCAGTAGAGACGCCGTATTTCACACCGCTACAGAACTTTGTAATGGGTGACAATTCCGCCATAGGTAATACTCACGATTTGTATTGTTGGTTCTATCCTCATCGTCATCATCTGAGTGCAAAGATGTTTGCATTCAAAAATCGTAGAAACATTTGCACCATCAGTGTGCTTTCATTCTTCCCCTTGGCATTTTCTATTACTGAAAAAGGCAAAGGAATCTACCCCTCTGGAGCAACTAAGGTAGAACTTACTGATGACCGACTTTATGTAAATTTATCATCGGGACATTTCCCATATTCTGGATTCCCTTTTACTGGCTTGTCAGATGATCAGATGATTTTGATGTCAACTGCTCAGGCGATCGTGAGCTACCCAATCAAAGATTAGTAGGCTTGTATGATGCGGGTAGAAGTCCTGAACTGCTGGCTGAACTCCAACAAGCCTTTCTGCCAGAGGATGCTCAGCTGGTTGTTAGCTCCTGTCAGTACGTCGATAGCGTCGTACAGGACGCCATAAAGGCGGGATCATCTATGAGGTATGGATGACCCAGAAGCCTTCACAGAGGCTGCAAACGCCCTTCAATTCGCATTAGATGCTGCACAGCTACCTGCCGACAGACATGCGAAGAAATAAGCGTCTCGAGACCGTAAGCTTCATAATTTGAGTAGTACAACGGAGTAGTACAATCCCAAAACAAAAAAAACCGCAGACCTTGATCTACGGGGCTTTTCTATTGTATGGCGGAGAGATAGGGATTCGAATCCTAGGTACCGGTGAACATACAACGGATTTCGAATCCGTCTCATTCGACCACTCTGGCATCTCTCCAACGGCGCGGACGATGGGAAATACCACAGAAACCTTGAGTAAGTTACGGTTATGTAGCTAGGTTTCAAGTAGCTCCAGCTTCTGCTGGCTCGAAGCCATGCGTATCTCTGTGCCATTGAAAGTACTTCTTCGTTTTTTGGCTCCAAGCAGGTACGACATTACCCAACACACCATCAATGTAACTCGATATAGCCGCAGGCGCTTCGAGGGATGGATGCCTAACAACCGCCCCGTTCTTTACCGAAATGTATCCGAACTCAAAAAGTGGGTCACACCCCATACGGCACATAGGGGCCGCGATATTTTCGATATCCAGCTTTTCCTTCCTGTCGCAGGATGCCCGTTTTTTGATGTGTGCAGCAACCAGCATGTTGCGAGGATAGTCGTTTAAGCAGATGCAGCATGTACCAGTGGCCAAGCCTTTAAAGAGATGTTTCACGATGAAGCGGTGCTCGTTTCTAGTCTGTATCGTAGCAGAACCATCCGTTTCCATCTGGAGACTAATTTCAACGCGAGCCTCTTCGAGACTTATAGGCTCATCAGCAAGCTCGTACAGTAGCTTCTCGTAGCGATCAATAATCGCTGCACTGTCTGCTTCGGAGAAGCGATTGAAAGACATACGAGGCTGGCTTTCGGTGCAGAGCAGGATGTCAGGATATGGAATAGACACATGGCGTACATCCGAAACGAAGTAAACGTTCTCCCAAGTGATCCCCTCACTGACGTCTTTAAAACCCCACAGATGAAGAGCAAGGGCTCGATTACGGGTGCGATGAGTAAACCTCGACGCAACTGTAACCACTCCTTTGACGTTGAAGATGACCACGTCGTTTCGAGCCATTCTCAGCCAAGCAGCTTCGGTATTGCTGGGCGATAGCCCCCAGATATAAAGCTTGCCCGAGGGATTCTCTGCTCGCAGTATCGCACCAAGCGCAGGATCAAGAAGGTGCACGATATCGTCAAGAAAGATGGGGTTGAGTATGGTGTTCTGAAGGTTTTGCCTCGCAACCGGATCAGAGCAAGGCTGGTACACAACTGCGACAGTCATTTCTCTCTCCTTGAGTACTTCACAGCATTGCCCTTGGACTTATCAACGGGATACTTCTCTGCATTTAGCTTGATTTTGGCTTGGGCCGCCGCTGCAACGTCGATCTGTAGCCTATCTCCCAGTCTGAGCAGGTAAAGCAGAACATCGGCCATCTCTTCTTCAACGGCCTTTACTGCCTCATCGCTAAGGACAGCACGCTCACTCTGTTCAGCAGTGAGCCACTGAAAGAGCTCTGTAAGCTCCCCCACCTCACCGGACAATGCCATCACTAGATTCTTGGGGGTATGGAACTGATCCCAGTCCCTCTCGTTAGCAAACGCAGCCAGATCGGACTGCAGTTGTTTCAGTACGTCCATTCCGATTCCATGCACCATGATCAAGATAGCGTGGACGCTAACGACTCCGACAAAGCCTGTCTAGCCGTCAACACCTCACACGCTCACCAAGACCAAAATGTAGAAGAATCACAGCTCAGAACATGTCTTCTAGGCGTTCACATTGCTCGGTGTGAACGAAGCCTATATTTTGTGAACGCTCTGCAAGAAATCCGAGACAACAAAAAAGGGCTCACCTTTCGGTGAGCCCTTCCAGACCGCCCAGCAGAGCGGATTTTGTTTGGTAGGCGCGATTGGACTCGAACCAACGACCCCCACCATGTCAAGGTGGTGCTCTAACCAACTGAGCTACGTGCCTGCTGTGAGGCGGCATTCTACGGAATTCCGGAGGGGTGTCAACACCTTTTTTTCACCTAACCCTATGAATATGCAAAATATTTAATTTCGGCTCAGCAAAGAACATTTTCCGGTGGCTGGCGGAGGTTTTTCAACTCGGGTAGGATCGGCGCACTCGTAAAATATATTAAACAGAGGCGGCAGGATGGCGAACACCCAATACCCAGAGTCTTATTACGCTGCGTCGGCCAATGCCGTGCCGCCACGTCCTGTGCTGCAGGATGATGTGGAGACGGACGTCTGTGTGATCGGTGCCGGGTATACCGGGCTGTCCTCCGCTTTGTTTCTGCTGGAGAACGGTTTTCGCGTAACGGTACTGGAAGCGGCCAAGGTCGGTTTTGGTGCGTCGGGGCGCAATGGTGGGCAGATCGTCAATAGCTATAGCCGCGACATTGATGTAATCGAACGCACCGTGGGGCCCAAACAAGCGCGACTGCTGGGTGAAATGGCCTTTGAAGGCGGCCGCATCATTCGCGAGCGCGTTGCCAAATACGATATACAGTGCGACCTGAAAGACGGTGGCGTGTTCGCCGCCCTTTCCGCCAAACAAATGGGTCACCTTGAATCGCAGAAACGGCTGTGGGAACGCTTTGGCCACACGCAACTGGAGCTCATGGACGAGCGGCGCATCCGTGAAGTCGTTGGCTGCGAACAATACGTCGGTGGCATGCTCGATATGAGCGGCGGCCATATCCATCCGCTGAATCTGGCGCTCGGTGAAGCGGCGGCAGTCGAGTCTCTCGGCGGCACCCTCTACGAGCAATCACCTGCCGTGCGCATCGAGCGCGGCGCCAATCCGGTTGTGCATACACCGCAAGGCAAGGTCAGGGCCAAGTTCATCATCGTCGCCGGCAATGCCTATCTCGGCAATCTGGTACCGGAACTGGCGGCCAAGTCGATGCCGTGTGGCACTCAAGTGATCACCACCGAGCCAATGGGCGATGAGCTGGCGAAGGCGTTATTGCCGCAGGATTACTGCGTGGAGGACTGCAACTATCTCCTCGACTACTACCGCCTGACCGCCGACAAGCGCTTGATCTTCGGCGGCGGCGTGGTTTATGGCGCGCGCGATCCGGCGAACATCGAAGCGATCATCCGCCCGAAGATGCTTAAAGCCTTCCCGCAACTCAAGGATGTGAAGATCGACTACGCCTGGACCGGCAACTTCCTGCTGACTCTGTCGCGGTTACCGCAGGTCGGGCGCCTGGGCGACAACATCTATTACTCGCAGGGCTGCAGCGGTCACGGCGTCACCTACACGCACTTGGCGGGCAAGGTCCTCGCCGAAGCGTTGCGAGGTCAGGCAGAGCGTTTCGATGCCTTTGCCGACCTGCCGCACTACCCCTTCCCCGGCGGGCAGTTGCTGCGCACACCGTTCGCCGCGCTGGGCGCCTGGTATTACGGCCTGCGCGATAAATTCGGGATGTAAAAAAGGGCCGCAAGTAGCGGCCCTTTTCATTTTACGTACACACTTCAAAGCTGATCCCGAGCGATCCCGCTGCGAATCCGCAGGATATCTGCCAGCACCGCCAGCGCAATTTCCGCCGGCGTCTTGCTGCCGAGATTGAGACCGATCGGCGCATGAATCCGCGCCAGCTCAGCCTCACTCAATCCACCAATGCGCTTTAAGCGCTCGAAACGTTTTTGCGACGTCTGCTGCGATCCCATCACACCGATGTAAAACGCCTCGGTGCGCACCGCCTCCATCATCGCCAGATCGTCGATACGCGGATCGTGGGTCAGCGCCACCACGGCTGTATCGCGATGGCAACCACCGTCGGCAATGAACACCGAAGGCAACTGCCGACGGATTTCCACGCCATTGAGCACCACACCTTCGAGGACTTCATCGCGCGGATCGCAGAGAATCACTTCGAAGCCGAGCCCAACTGCGAACTCGGCACACGCCTGCGCCACACTGGAGTAGCCGGCCAACAACAAACGCTGCGCTGCGCCAATACGAATGCGCACCCGGTCGATCTCACGCTTGATCCGTGCGCCCTGCTCGCGATCAGCAAAAATAGCGCGCGCACCGCTGGCCAAACCGACCTCGCGAATCACACGACGCTGCCCCTGCAGCGCCGACTCCAGTTCACGCAGATGCGCCTGCACCTCGCAGTCGGCGTCAAGTTTCTCCACCAGCACGTCGAGAATGCCACCGCAAGGCAAACTGACCCGCGAGCGCGGATCATCGCCTTCGCCGTAACGCACAACGCAGATCGTTTCGAGGAACACACCTTCGGCGACGCGCTCAAGAAAATCCTCCTCGACGCAACCGCCCGACAGCGAACCGATCCACTGCCCGCCCTCGTTTACCGCCAGCAGCGAACCCGGCGCGCGCGGTGCCGAGCCATAGGTGCTCAGCACCGTGCACAGCCAGATGCGCTGTCCCGCTACTGACCACTGCAGCGCCCGGCGCACCACTTGCAGATCGAGATACTGCATATCAGTGGGCCTTGTGCTCGGCGCTCGGCGCGTCGGCTTGCAGCTTCTGCACGTCACTCACCGCCAGCTCAGCACTCTGGCCACCCCAACCCTGACGCAGGTAGTTGAGCAGATCAGTCAATTGCTCAGGACTGAGCTTGTCGGCGAAACCCGGCATCGGTTGCATGCGCTCGAACCCGGAGAATTTCTGTTCGCCGATGCCGTCTTCGATCACTCGCAACAGGTTGCGTGGATCTTCCAGGCGCAACGTGGTGTTGCCGCGCATGGCCACGGCGATGTGCGGCTTGCCTTCACCGCCAGCGGCGTGGCAACCGGCGCAGACGTTCAGGTATTCCTGGCGGCCGCGCTGAGCGCTTGCGCTGAGCTTGTCCAAGGACACCTCGACGAGCTCCTTGGCTGGCGGCGGTTGCTCGCCGAGCAGGAACGTCGCCATGGCCGCCAGATCAGCATCGCTCAGACCTTGAGTGCTGTTGTGAAACACCGGGAACATTTCGTTGAACATCGTCCCTTGCGCGCTCATGCCATGCTTCAGAAACGTGCTCAAATCCTGCTGATTCCAGCCGCGCGCGGCCAGGTCGGTGGCCAGCAGGCTCGGCGCCAGATAACCATTGAGGATGCCGCCGGTCATCCGCTTGTCCATCTGCATCGCGCCCGGCAGGCCGCGTGGCGTATGGCATTCGCCGCAGTGACCGAGGACGTCGACCATGTATTGGCCGCGCTTCCACGCCTCACTTTTGCCCTCGGCGGGTTCCAGCTTGACGTCTTTGCCGTAGAGCATGTTCCAGCCGGTCAGGCCCAGACGCACGTTGAACGGAAAGCTCAGGCTGGTCACCGGCGCGGCGCGTTCGATCGGCTCGATGGTTTTCAGATACGTGTGAATCGCATCGGAATCAGCGCGCGGCATCAGGTGATACGAGGTGTACGGCATCGCCGGGTACAAATTCGCACCGTCGCGCCGTTTGCCTTCGGTCAACGCAGCAAAGAACTCGTCATCGCTGTACAGGCCGATGCCATGCTCTTTGCTCGGGGTGATGTTCGTGCCGTAGATCGTGCCGAATGGCGAGACGATCGGCAGGCCGCCGGCATACGGCGCGCCACCCGGTGCGGTGTGGCAGGCCATGCAGTCGGCGGCGCGGGCGAGGTATTCGCCGCGCTTGACCTGATCGTCGGCGTGCGCCCCCAACAGCGGCGCAGCCATTGCGACAGCAAAAGCCAGGCGGGTCAGTAAATGCTTCATGCTCAATCCTCCTTGACCAGGCCGAGATCGGTCAGCACGTTGCGCGTCGCGTTGTAATAACGCACGTAGCCGGTGCAGCGGCAGACGTGATGGCCAAGACTGTCCTCGATGACTTGCTCCAGCTGACTTTTGACGATCGGCTGACGCTGCAGCTTCTCGACCAGCACGGTCGCAGCGTTGACGAAACCCGGTGCGCAGTAGCTGCACTGGAAGGCAAACTCGTCGACGAAGCGCTGCTGGATCGGGTTCAGCTCGGTGACCTGGCCTTGCTCGTCGCGAGTGGCGTGACCTTCGATGGTGCGGACTTTCTTGCCCTCGAAGTAATGCGCGCCGGTAATGCAGGTGCGCACCTCCTCGCTGGTGCCGTCCGGGTTGTCGACGATCACTACGCAGGCGTGGCAGATGCCCTGGCCACAGCCCAGACGCGAGCCGGTGAGGTTTTTGTATTCGTGCAGGTAGTCGATCATCGGCAGGTCATCAGGGATGTCCACTGGGCCGACGGATTGACCGTTGAGGGTCAGTTGAAGCGGACGGTTAGCCATTGAGGGCCTCCTTGATGCGCGCAGCAGTGATGGGCAGATCGCGAACACGTTTACCGATGGCGTGCGCCACGGCGTTTCCAATGGCGCCGACAATCGGGATCATCACCACTTCGGCGATGCCTTTGGACGGATCGCTCGGTGACAGCGGCGGCAGAATTTCCGCGGTCTGCTTCCACACCGCAACGTGACGGGCCATCGGCAAGCGATAACGGTTGAAGTTCCAGTCACCCTCCCCCGGCCCGCCTTCATAAAGCGGCATCTCTTCCATCAGCGCGTGACCGATACCCATGGCGATGCCACCTTCGAGCTGGCCCTTGACCAGCTCTTCAACCAGCACACGACCGCACTCGATCCATGAGTGGTGGTTGAGCACCTGAACTTCCGCCGAACCCTTGTTGACCTTCAGCTCGACCAGGGTGGCGACAGGGCTGTAATAGGTCACCGCTGCGTTGTTCAACTGCACAACCGGGTAACTGACGTTCTGCCGATCAAGCAAATGGAAGCCTGCGCTGTTCATTTGCGCTTTCTTGGCTTGCGGCGCGCCATCGCCGTATTTCACTGCCAGACCGTCGAGCGGCAGGCGCTCGCGCACGCCGTCGATGCTGTACTCGGCCTCGGCCCAGCTCCAGCGGTTAAAACCGTGCACCGTGGCGCCGGTCACCAGACCGCGCTCGTGGGCGCGCTTGGCCAACTCTTCGAAGCTCAGCGGTTGCATACCGTTGGCAGTGAGTTTGCCATCGACCCAATGCGCATCTTCGCGACGGACCACATAAGGGTTGGCCTGGCCGCCATACGGGCCCTGACGCCAGATCTCCAACGCCGCCGGCCACAGACCGTGATTGAACAGCACACGCGCCGCTTCACGGGTCGCATGGCTGAAGTAATAGGCGGAGTTGGTCGCCGACGAGGCCGAAGCCAGCTTGCCCACCCAGCGCGGATTGCGCAGCAGATTGTCCTGCTCGGACTGGCTCATGATGTACGGGTTGCCGCTGGTGATCAGCTGCATTTCCTTCCATTCGGTTTCGCCAGTCTTCACATCATGCGCCGGGCTGCCGAGAAAATCGGCGACGACCAAGGCTTGCGAGGTGGACATGCCGGTGCCAATTTCGATGCCGATGTGACGCAGGGTGATACGGCCGTCAGCGGTGAATTGGATGCTGGCCATCGGCGCTTCGGAACCGGTGCCGAAGTCTTTCTGGCAGATGGCGAAACCAACGCCGTACCAGTTATCCGGATCTGCCGCTTCACGTTGCTGCTTGATCGCGTCGCGGTTTTTCCAGACCTCATGCACCGAGGCCTTGTCGAGAATTTCGTGCAGGCGCAGTGCACCGGCCGGGATCGCGCCCTGGGTATTTTTCATCCCCGAACGCAAGGCGTTCCGACGGCGCAAATCGATGGCGTCGACACCCAGGCGATTGGCGATCTCGTCGACCATCATTTCGGTCGCTGCCATGCTTTGCAGGGTGCCGTAACCGCGCATCGAACCCGCCTCGACCGCGCGCGAGTGATACGCCGTAACCTGCAGATCGTTCTGCGGCATGTAGTAGATCGACTGCGCCGCAGTGGCACCAACTGCTGCCACAGATGGGCTGTAGTTGACCCGACCGCCACCGTCGACGCTCATTTCAGCGCGGAAAATCTTGAAGGTGTAATCGTTCTTGTCCACCGCCAACTGGTAGCGGATATCGAACGGGTGACGCTTGATGCCGCTCTGGAACTGCTCGTAGCGGTCGTTGGCCAGACGCACCGGCACACCGGCGCCGTACAGCGCGGCCAAGGCTGCGTAGTAGACAAAGATGTTGTGGTCTTTGGAGCCGTACCCGACGGTGTAGCCCGGGTGCATGTTCAGATTGGCCAGGCCAAAACGCGACGGCCCGATCATCTTCGCGGTTTCGATCGCGACTTCTAGCGGGCACTGGGTCGCCACAACGAAATGCAGTGTCTTGGTCTTCGGGTCGTACCAGCCGTTGCCGTTGTCCGGCTCGAGGGCAGCCGGTTCGATCGACGGGGTTTTGTAGCGCTCGTCGAACACCAGCCAGTTGTCCGGCGGCGTGTCGATTTCCTGCTTCATGCGGTCGGCGTAAAACAGCCCGCGCTCGGTGAGATTACCGTGCAGGTTCGGCGATGCATTCCACACCGGACGGCGGTTCTTCAGCATCGGGAACAGGATCGAGTCCTTGAGACTGGCGAACTCGTCCTCATCCGCAGAAGTCGCACCGCCGACGCGCACGTAGCGGAAACTGCCGTAGGGATCACCTTCGTAAAACGGCACCTTGGCACCGTAACGAATCGCTTTGTCGTTGAATTTGAGTTGATTCTTGGCCTGACGGAAACGCTCGAAATCGTTCCAGATCAGAATCGCCACCGGGTGACCGATGAACATCGGCACTTTGCCTTGCGGCAGCAATGGATCGGGAGCGTGCTCTTCAGGAAAGACGATACCGTCCTTGTCCAGGTCGGCAGCGGTGACGACGCGGTCCGGCTGCAGATCAGCGCCGAGCCACGACAAGTCGTAGCCTGCGTAAATGCGGTCGGCCTTGATGGTTTTCAGCAGCATGGCGTGGCCTTGTTGCTCAGGCCAGCCGGGCATGTCCTTGGCGCGGATGTCGCGAGCGAAGACTTTGCTCCCGCAGACCTTGGAAAGGGCGTCGTTGCGTTGACGCGCCTTGCCGTTATTGCCGAGCCATTTCTCGGACGGCACGGTGACGCTGTTTTCCATCAAGGCAGCCAGCGCCTGACTGCTGAGCGGCGTAAGCGTAACGCTCACACCCGCCACCAGCCCGCCCTGAAGGAACGAGCGCCGGGATATTTCACGGTTGGACATGGATCATCCTCTGGACGGTTATAGGTCCGCCCTTGTGGTTATGTACTGGGGATCTCGAGTCGTGCAGAAGCTCTTTCTGGCGAAGCAAAGAGCTGTGTTGACAGTGCAAAGCTGACCGAAAGGTTAACTTTAAAGCTTTCTGCGTCCGCAGCAAACAACCAGTTACAAAAACCTGACTAATTAATCAAAAAAATCAATGCGACGTGGTAGCGCAGAAGGCTTGCCGAGATTCTTGTAGGAGCTGTCGAGTGAAACGAGGCTGCGGTCTTTTGATCTTGCTTTTTTTAACCAAGATTAAAAGATCGCAGCGTACCGCAGCTCCTACAGGGCGATGTGCGCAGGAGTTAGGGAGAGGATTAGCCAGATTTCAGACACAAAAAACCCCGGTCTTTCGACCAGGGTCTTTGCTATCGATCCGATTCAGCCGGTGGCTGGTTTCGGCGCTTCAAGGCGTTCAGTGGTCCTTGAAGCAGATATGGCGCAGCGGACGGGACTCGAACCCGCGACCCCCGGCGTGACAGGCCGGTATTCTAACCGACTGAACTACCGCTGCGTATCGCTTTGAGCTTGCACTCAAGTAACTCGTTTTGATTGCAGGCTTCGGTGCCTTGCAATCGCGAACCAGATAAATCTGACTCGTAAAATATGGCGCAGCGGACGGGACTCGAACCCGCGACCCCCGGCGTGACAGGCCGGTATTCTAACCGACTGAACTACCGCTGCGCGTCGGTGCAGGCACTTTCAGCCTACTCTCTTGCTTGCGCAAGCTTCTCGGGAGTGGTGGGTGATGACGGGATCGAACCGCCGACATTCTGCTTGTAAGGCAGACGCTCTCCCAGCTGAGCTAATCACCCGTTTGCATCTCCGAGGCCGCGAAATTTACGCAGGTGGCGAAGCTAAGTCAATAGCAGGATTGGAGTTTTTCTGAAAAAGACGAAATTGCTTCATTCCTGAACAAGCCATCGACCGATGGACCGCATTCGCGAGCAGGCTCGCTCCTACAGAACGCGGCTTCGCTTGTTATTCGGTGTAGATCATCTTCTTGGTCATGCCGCCATCGACAACGAATTCCTGCCCGGTGACAAACCCGGCGTTGCGCGACAGCAACCACGCCACCATCGCCGCCACGTCCTCGACCGTGCCCACCCTGCCCGCCGGATGCTGGGTGTGATCGGCATCGGCCAAAGGTTCAGCGCGACGCACCGAGGGATCACGCGCATCGATCCAGCCTGGACTGACGGCGTTGACCCGGATTTCCGGCCCCAGACTGATCGCCAGCGCATGGGTCAGCGCCAACAACCCGCCCTTGCTTGCGGCGTAAGCCTCGGTATCCGGTTCCGACTGCCCGGCGCGAGTCGAAGCCAGGTTGACGATCGAGCCGTTATGCGCACGCAGGTACGGGGCACAGTGCTTGGCCAGCAACATCGGCCCGCTCAGATTCACTGCCAGCACCCGATTCCAATAAGCCAGATCGAGGCTTTCCAGGGTGATGTTGTGCGGATCGGCCACCGCCGCGTTGCAGACCAGCGCATCGAGGCGACCAAACTGCCCCAACACCTCGGCCACGCCCAACGCGACCTGATTTTCATCGGCGACGTCCATGGCGATGAACCAGGCATTCTCGCCCAGCACTTTGGCCACTTTCGATCCGCGCACCCGATCGAGATCGGTGAGCACTACCTGCCAGCCTTCGCTGATCAACCAGGCCGCAATGCCCAGACCGATACCGCGTGCGGCGCCGGTGACCAGCGCCACGCGACCATGGGTATTGGCCACCGGTGTGGACAATTCGATCACAATGCCGCCAGACCGCGCGTCAGGTCAGCTTGCAGGTCAGCCACATCTTCCAGACCGACCGCCACGCGGATCAGGCTGTCACGAATGCCTGCCGCTTCACGCTCCTGCGGCGCCAGACGGCCATGGGAGGTGGTGCTCGGATGGGTGATCGTGGTTTTGCTGTCACCGAGGTTGGCGGTGATCGAAATCAACCGTGTGGCATCGATAAAGCGCCAGGCGCCCTCTTTGCCGCCCTTGACCTCGAAGCTGACTACCGCACCGAAGCCCTTCTGCTGACGCTGAGCCAACTCGTGCTGTGGATGGCTCTTGAGGCCGGCGTAATGGACTTTCTCGATTCCGTCCTGCTGCTCCAGCCATTCGGCCAGCGCCTGGGCATTGGCACAATGCGCCTTCATGCGCAGGTTGAGGGTCTCGAGGCCTTTGAGGAAGATCCACGCATTGAACGGGCTGAGGGTCGGCCCGGCGGTACGCAGGAAACCCACAACCTCCTTCATTTGTTCGCCGCGACCGGCAACAACGCCACCCATGCAGCGGCCCTGACCGTCGATGAATTTGGTCGCCGAATGCACGACAATGTCCGCGCCGAGCTTCAGCGGCTGTTGCAGCGCCGGGGTGCAGAAGCAATTGTCGACCACCAGCTGCGCGCCCTTGGCGTGGGCGATTTCTGCCAGCTCGGCGATGTCCACCAGTTCGGCCAACGGATTGGACGGCGATTCGACAAAAAGCAGCTTGGTGCTGGATTTGATCGCCGCGTTCCAGGCCGACAGATCGGCGAGCGGCACGTAATCGACTTCAACGCCGAAGCGCTTGAAGTATTTCTCGAACAGGCTGATGGTCGAGCCGAACACGCTACGCGACACCAGCACATGATCGCCGGCACTGCAAAGGCTCATCACCACGGCCATGATTGCAGCCATGCCGGTTGCCGTGGCGACGGCCTGCTCCGCGCCTTCCAGCGCGGCAATACGCTCTTCGAACGCACGCACGGTCGGGTTGGTGTAGCGCGAATAGACGTTGCCTGGCACTTCGCCGGCAAACCGTGCCGCAGCGTCGGCAGCGGTGCGGAACACGTAGCTGGAGGTGAAGAACATCGGATCACCGTGTTCACCTTCCGGCGTGCGGTGCTGACCCGCACGAACGGCCAGGGTATCGAACGCTACGCCTTCGAGGTCGCTGTCCAGCCGACCGGCATCCCATTCCTGACTCATGCTGTCTCTCCTTGCTGTGTTCTTGAAAAAATGTCAGATACAAAACCGGCCCCTCAGGGCCGGTGGAAACTCAGTTGTTGTACAGATCGATGATCGCACTGACCGCCTGGGTCTTGACCTTCGAGGCATCGTTGCGCGCCTGTTCGATCTTGTCCAGATAAGCCTCGTCGACGTCACCGGTCACGTACTTGCCATCGAAGACGGCACAATCGAAGTTTTCGATTTTGATCTTGCCGCCGCCGACTGCTTCGATCAAGTCAGGCAGGTCCTGATAGATCAGCCAGTCAGCGCCGATCAGATCAGCTACGTCCTGGGTCGAACGGTTGTGTGCGATCAGTTCGTGAGCGCTCGGCATGTCGATGCCGTATACGTTCGGGAAGCGCACCGCAGGGGCCGCCGAGCAGAAGTAGACGTTTTTCGCGCCAGCTTCGCGGGCCATCTGGATGATCTGCTTGCAGGTGGTGCCACGCACGATCGAGTCATCGACCAACATGACGTTCTTGCCGCGGAACTCCAGCTCAATGGCGTTGAGCTTCTGGCGTACCGACTTTTTGCGCGCCGCCTGGCCCGGCATGATGAAAGTGCGGCCGATGTAACGGTTCTTGACGAAGCCTTCGCGAAACTTCACTCCAAGGTGATTCGCCAGCTCCAGCGCTGCGGTGCGGCTGGTGTCCGGAATCGGGATGACCACATCGATATCGTGCTCAGGGCGCTCGCGCAGGATCTTCTCGGCGAGCTTCTCACCCATGCGCAGACGCGCCTTGTACACCGACACACCGTCGATGATCGAGTCCGGCCGCGCCAGGTAGACGTGCTCGAAAATGCACGGCGTCAGCGACGGATTGATTGCGCACTGACGGGTGTGCAGCTTGCCGTCTTCAGTGATATAGACCGCTTCGCCCGGCGCGAGGTCGCGAATCAGGGTGAAACCCAGCACGTCCAGCGAAACGCTTTCCGAAGCGATCATGTACTCGACGCCTTCGTCGGTGTGACGCTGGCCAAACACGATCGGGCGGATGCCGTGCGGATCGCGGAAACCGACGATGCCGTAACCCGTGATCATCGCCACAACAGCGTAACCACCGACGCAGCGGTTATGCACGTCGGTCACGGCGGCGAACACGTCTTCTTCGGTTGGCTGCAGCTTGCCGCGCTGAGCCAACTCGTGGGCGAACACGTTGAGCAGCACTTCCGAGTCGGAACTGGTGTTGACGTGACGCAGATCGGATTCGTAGATCTCTTTGGCCAACTGTTCAACGTTGGTCAGGTTACCGTTGTGCGCCAGGGTGATGCCGTATGGCGAGTTGACGTAGAACGGCTGGGCTTCGGCCGACGTCGAGCTGCCGGCAGTCGGGTAACGGACGTGGCCGATCCCCATGTGGCCGACCAGACGCTGCATGTGACGCTGCTGAAACACGTCACGTACCAGGCCATTATCCTTGCGCAGGAATAACCGGCCATCATGGCTGGTCACGATACCGGCAGCGTCCTGGCCGCGGTGCTGGAGCACGGTTAGCGCGTCATACAGCGCCTGATTGACGTTCGACTTACCGACGATACCGACGATGCCACACATGCGACGCAACCCCTACTTAATGGATCTGAACTGAACAACACTCACTGAGGCGTTTTCGCCGTCGGCAAGAGTTGCTCCTTGAACGGAATCTCAGCGGGTACGCTGATTCCGCTGGCAAGCCACTGACTGCTCCACCCGAGTATCAGGTTTTTGGACCAGTCGGCAACCAATAGAAACTTGGGCACGAGCTGTGATTCTTTCCACCACCCGTCCTGCTGTACCGGCCCCAGGCTCAACAGCCCGACCGCCACGACCACCAGCAACACGCCACGCGCTGCGCCGAAGGCCATGCCGAGGAATCGATCGGTCCCGGACAACCCGGTGACGCGAACCAACTCGCCGATAAGATAATTGATCATTGCGCCCACGATCAGTGTGGCGACAAACATGATGGCACAGCCCGCGATGACGCGAGCCGATGGGGTTTCGATGTATCCGGCGAGGTACTCGGACAGTGAGCCACCAAACATCCAGGCAACCGCTCCTGCGATGATCCAGGTCAGCAGCGATAACGCTTCCTTTACGAAGCCGCGGCTCAGACTGATCAAAGCGGAGATGGCGATGATTGCAACGATCGCCCAGTCAACCCAGGTAAATGGCACAGTGCAGCCTACAGACGGATAAGGCGGCGCATTTTAGCAGAGCGCATGGCTGTCGGTAAGCTGCGATTGTCAGTGCTTTTCAATCGAGGTGATAGATTTCAGCCACGTTCAGGCTGGAAACGGACAACAAAGCCCTTGAGGTTCTGCTGTCGGCTCAGCAGATCGCGCAGACGATCGGCTTCGGCGCGCTCGATCAGCGGCCCGACGAACACCCGATTCTTGCCATCGGCCGAGCGAATGTAGGCGTTATAGCCTTGGCTGCGCAGGTTTTTCTGCAGGCTTTCGGCGCTGGCACGACTCGACAGGCTGGCCAGTTGCACCGACCAGCTCACCGACAGACCGTTGGCATCGACGCGGCTTTGCGTAGCGTCAGGCTTGTTCGCGGCTGAGGTGATCGGCTGGGCCGGCGCAGGTATAGGCTTGGCCACTGGCGGCGGCGTTGCCGGCCGGGCAATTTGAGCAGGGATGGTCGGCGCCGGAGCAGCCGGAGCAGCAGGCGCCGCTTCTTCAGCGACTTCTTCGTCAGTCGGCACAGGCTCTTGCGGCAAAGCCTGCGGCTCAGGAACGGCAACCGGGTCCATTTGCACTTGGGGCATGGCCGAAGGCTGAGGCGCAGCCGGGGCCTCGACGGTCACCTGACGCTGCTCGTCCTGACGGGAAAACAGCATCGGCAGGAAGATCACCGCCAGCGCCACCAGCACCAGCGCACCAACCATGCGCTGCTTGTACGCTTTATCCAGCAAAGCCATTTGCCGCTTCCTCCGTGGAGCACCGAGCCAGCCATTCAAGGGCTTCGGCGACACAATAAAATGATCCGAACAAAAGAATCTCGTCGTCGCTGGTAGCTACCGCACACTGCCCTTCCAGAGCCGCCGCGACGCTGTCGTAAGACGCAACCGAAGCACCAAGGTTCTGCAGCGCTGCCTCAAGCTCAGCCACGGGGCGCGCGCGTGGCGAATCCAGCGGCGCGACAGCCCAGTGCGCGACACTAGCATTCAACTCGCCAACAACACCATCGAGATCCTTGTCCGCCAGTAGCCCGAACACCGCCAGGCGCCTGCCAGCTGGCGGCCGCGCCGCCAGACGCCGAGCGAGGTATTCAGCGGCGTGCGGGTTGTGGCCAACATCCAGCAGGATATTCAGGCGCTTGCCGTGCCATTCGAACGAACGACGATCGAGGCGCCCGACCACGCGAGTCGCCTGCAACGCCGCGACAATCTGTTCGGCATTCCAGGGCAAACCTGTCAGCAGATAGGCCTGCAACGCCAGCGCGGCGTTCTCCATCGGCAGATCAAGCAGTGGCAAATCACGCAATTCGACCGCCTTGCCCTGCGCGTCGGTACCGCGCCACTGCCAGTGCCGCTCGGTGATGCCGAGGTCGAAATCGCGCCCACGCAGGAAAAACGGACACGCCAGTTCACGTGCCTTGTCGAGCAATGGTTGCGGCGGGTTCAGGTCGCCACACAGAGCAGGCTTGCCCTGGCGGAAAATTCCAGCCTTCTCGTAGGCTACGGATTCGCGGGTATCGCCCAGGTAATCGGCATGATCGACGCCAATACTGGTGACCAGCGCGATATCGGCATCAACCACATTGACCGTGTCCAGGCGCCCGCCCAGACCAACCTCAAGCACCACAGCGTCCAGCGCAGACTGCTGAAACAGCCAGAACGCCGCCAGGGTGCCCATTTCGAAATAAGTCAGGGAAGTGTCGCCACGGCCAGCCTCAACCGCAGCAAAGGCTTCACACAGCTGGGAGTCAGTGGCTTCGACGCCATTGAGCTGCACCCGCTCGTTGTAACGCAGCAGGTGCGGAGAATTGTAGACACCAACGCTCAGGCCCTGCGCACGCAGCAAAGAAGCCACGAAAGCGCAGGTTGACCCCTTGCCGTTGGTGCCGGTGACCGTGATCACCCGAGGCGCCGGCTGGCCCAGCCCCATGCGGGACGCTACCTGTTGCGAACGCTCCAGGCCCATGTCGATGGCCGACGGATGCAACTGCTCGAGGTAGGCGAGCCATTCACCAAGGGTGCGCTGGGTCATACGTTGGCAGGCACCGGCGGCACCACGATCGGCTCGATTGGCGCGGCGACGAATTTCGGCGTCGGTTTGCCGGTCATCTGTGCCAGCAGGTTACCCAGACGCGGGCGCAGCTCCTGACGGTGAATGATCATGTCGATCGCGCCGTGCTCCAGAAGGAACTCGCTACGCTGGAAGCCTTCCGGCAGTTTTTCGCGCACGGTCTGCTCAATGACACGCGGACCGGCGAAGCCGATCAGGGCTTTCGGCTCGCCGACGATGACGTCGCCGAGCATCGCCAGACTGGCGGAAACACCGCCGTATACCGGATCGGTCAGCACGGAAATGAACGGAATGCCTTCTTCACGCAGACGTGCCAGCACTGCCGAAGTCTTGGCCATCTGCATCAGCGAGATCAGCGCTTCCTGCATGCGCGCGCCACCGGAAGCGGCGAAGCAGATCATCGGGCAGCGGTTTTCCAGCGCGTAGTTGGCAGCACGAACGAAGCGCTCACCGACGATGGCACCCATGGAACCGCCCATGAAATTGAATTCGAACGCCGAAACCACTACAGGCATGCCCAGCAACGTACCGCTCACCGAGATCAGCGCGTCTTTTTCGCCGGTCTGCTTTTGCGCGGCAACCAGGCGATCCTTGTACTTCTTGCCGTCGCGGAATTTCAGACGGTCAACCGGTTCCAGGTCAGCACCCAGTTCGTTGCGGCCTTCCGGGTCGAGGAAGATGTCGATGCGCGCACGTGCGCCGATACGCATGTGATGGTTGCACTTGGGGCAAACGTCCAGGGTCTTTTCCAGCTCCGGCCGGTACAACACCGCCTCGCAGGATGGGCATTTGTGCCATAGACCTTCAGGCACCGAGCTCTTCTTGACCTCCGAGCGCATGATCGAAGGGATCAGTTTGTCTACTAACCAGTTGCTCATGCTTTCTTTCTCCAGTACCGGCGGCCCGAACGCTCTGGTTCGCAGCCCCGTGTATGCCCTTGAGCTAAATTCATGTGTTGGCGATGGTTGATAAAGGGTCGCGGTCAGCGCGAAACATGACCTGCGTACGCTTCAGCAACCCTCAGCCGCGCCTGCTTTGTGCAAGTGCATTGATGGACGGCGGCAGACTGCCAGCCGTCACATCGGCGATGTATTGCCGCGCACCGCGTTGATGAATGCGCGAATCTTGTGGTGATCCTTGATGCCTTTGCTCGCCTCTACCCCGCCGCTGACATCCACTGCGTAAGGCTTGACCCGCGCTACCGCGTCGGCAACGTTCTCCGGGGTCAGACCACCGGCCAGAATCAGCGGCTTGCTCAGGTGTTGCGGAATCAGTGACCAGTCAAACGCCTCGCCGGTTCCGCCGGGCACCCCTTCGACAAACGTGTCGAGCAGCACGCCACTGGCGCCGGGAAAGGCATCGCAGGCAGCGGCAATGTCATCACCCGCTTTCACACGCAGCGCTTTGATGTAGGGACGGTGCCAGCCTTCGCACTCCTGCGCGCTTTCGTCGCCATGGAACTGCAGCAGATCCAGCGGCACGGCATCGAGAATTTCTCCAAGCTCACAACGACTGGCATTGACGAACAATCCCACGGTGGTGACGAACGGCGGCAACGCCTTGATGATCGCCCGCGCCTGCTGCACATTCACCGCTCGCGGGCTCTTGGCGTAAAACACCAGACCGATCGCATCGGCACCGGCTTCGACGGCGGCCAGCGCATCTTCGATGCGGGTAATGCCGCAGATCTTGCTGCGAACGGCTGACATGTCAGGAAAACCTCAAGGCAAAATCGAAAACGTCCCGGATGGTAACAAAAGCGTTCAAGGGCGTCAGCCGTCAAGTTCGGAGAAACCCGTAAGGAAATGTGGCCCGATAAAACGCTCGGGCAACGGGAATTCGTCGTGGTACTCGACCTGCACCAGATACAGCCCGTATGGATGCGCAGTCACCCCGCCGGAGCGGCGCTCGCGACTTTCAAGCACTTCCTTCATCCACTCCACCGGTCGCTCACCGGCACCGATGGTCATCAGCACACCGGCAATATTGCGCACCATGTGGTGAAGGAAAGCATTGGCACGGATGTCGAGCACGATCATCTTGCCGTGACGAGTCACACGCAGGTGATGCATCTTCTTGATCGGCGACTTGGCCTGGCACTGACCGGCCCGGAACGCGCTGAAGTCGTGGGTACCGATCAGGTACTGCGCGGCCTCGGCCATGCGCGCAGCGTCGAGCGGACGGTGATTCCAGGTGATTTCTTCGTTGAGGTGCGCCGGGCGAATCTGATCGTTATAGATCACATAGCGATAACGCCGGGCGATGGCTTTGAAGCGGGCGTGAAAATGTGCCGGCATGACCCTGGCCCAACTGACACTGATGTCGTGGGGCAGATTGATGTTGGCGCCCATGACCCAGGCTTTCAGCGAGCGATCGACCAAGGTGTCGAAGTGCACCACTTGACCGCACGCATGCACGCCAGCGTCGGTACGCCCGGCGCACTGCAGCGAAACCGGCGAATTGGCGACTTTGGACAAGGCCTTTTCAAGCTCTTCCTGCACCGTCGCCACGCCGGTCAGTTGGCGCTGCCAGCCGCTGTAACGCGAGCCTTTATACTCAACGCCCAGCGCGACGCGGTAAAAGCCGTCGGGCGCCATTTCGGCGACCGGGTTATCTATGTTTGCCAAGGTGGGCCAGCCTGCTGATTTTGCAAAGGCGGGCATTATAAGGCGGTGGGCCGGGGATGCCAGTTTCAGATCAAAAGATCGCAGCCTTCGGCAGCTCCTGCACGGGAATGCGCCCTCTGCAGGAGCTGCCGAAGGCTGCGATTTTCTGATTCCAGTGACTCAAACAAAAACGGCAGCCCCACCGGGCTGCCGCTTGTTGTTTACCGCTGAACTTACGCCAGACTGGACAGCATTTCCTTGGCCTCGCCCCGCTGCTTCTCGTCACCCTCGGTCAAGACTTCGTTGAGAATGTCGCGCGCACCGTCGGCATCGCCCATGTCGATATAAGCCTGGGCCAGATCGAGTTTGGTCGCCGCTTCGTCAGTGCCGGCGAGGAAGTCGAAATCGTCCTCGCCCAAATCATCACCCAACGCTGCGTCCGCTTCAGTGAAGCTCGGTTCGGCCATGCTTTGCGACAGGCGATCCAGCTCGGCGTTGACGTCGTCCAGCTCGGCCGCAAAGGCATCCGGCTCGGCGGCTGGGTTGCTGTCCATTTCGTCGGCCAGCGACAAGTCGAAATCGGCAGGCAACTCCAGATCGTCCTGAGGCACGTCAGCAACTACCGGCGTCTCGACCGGTGGCAAGTCCTTCACGCCGTCATCCAGATCCAGCAGGAAGTCATCTTCAGCCAGCGTAGTTGGCGATGGCTCGGCGCCGAGATCCATGTCCAGATCGAAGTCCGACAGATCGTCGAGATTCTCTTTCATCTCGGTCTGTTCTTGCAGCACCGAGGCGAAACTCAGATCGTCTTCCGCCGGAAATGCATCCAGCTCGACCGGCGCTTCTGGCTCAACCACTGGCGCAGGGTCGACCGGGGTGATGTTGTCGAGATCGTCCAGGCTCAAATCGAACGCGGTGTCCAGATCATCAGCCGCAGGCTCAGGCGTTTGCGGCTCGTCCTGCAGCAGTTCCTTGACGTATTGCGCATCGAGCTCTGCGGCGACGGCGGCAGCCGCAAGCCCACCGGCAGCGACTACGGCCATGGCCGGGAAGCGGCTTTTCAGCGCTTCGACCTTGGCAAAGTTGTCGCCATTGGCGACCAGCTGACGCTCTTGCGCGACGAACGCATCGCGATCGCCCTGCTGGCCGTAGACTTCCATCAGTTTCAGGCGCAGATCACTGCGTTCCGGCTCGAGGCTGACACCTTCTTCCAGCAGCGCGGCGGCCTGGTTCAGGCGACCGGCATTGATGTGCGATTGCGCCTTGTCGAGCACGTCGTCCGAGCGCTCACCCGCCGGAGCCACCAGAGGCGCGGCGATCGGAGTGGTCATCACCACCGGAGCAACGACCGGTGCAGGAGCAGGAGCAGGAGCTGGCGTATTGAGCTTGACGCTGGCTGCCGGAGTTTCCAGGCCCGAAAAACTGCTTTCCGGCAGATCCTGCTCAGCGGAGAACTCCTGCTCTTCAGCCAGAGCGCGGGCCATGCGCAGGTGCTTTTCGGCTTCCTGCTGAGCTTTGCGGCGACGCGCCAGCAGCAATAGCAGGAGCAGCAGAACCACCGCACCGCCGCCGATCAGGCCGAGCAGGATCGGATTGGTCAGCAGTTCGTTGAAAGCCTTGTCATCGTCAGCAGCAGCCGGTGTGGTTTCGACCACTGGCTCGACAACCGGCTCAACCGGTGTTTCCGCTGGTGGCGCAATGGCCGATTCCGGGGTGGGTGAAGCCGCTGCAGCGTCGGCCGGGGTGGCTGGCGGAGTCGCGGCCAGTTCGGCAGTAATCGCCGGTACCGGCGGCACGGCAGCATTGGCGCCAGGCGCAGCGCCCGCGCCGTCAGCCTGCATCTTCGCCAGTTGATTGTTCTTCAGCTCGATGAGCTTTTGCAGCTTGTCCAGTTGGCTCTGCAGATCAGCCATGCGGCTTTTCAGTTCCTCGTTGTCACGACGGGTCGTGTCGAGGTTTTCCTGAGTGATCGCCAGTTTGTTGCTCAGCGCCTTGGCGTCGCCCGCCGGGCCTTTCGCGCCGGGCTTGGCGCTTTCGGCCGAGACCAGGCTCAGGTTGTCCTGAGTGTTCGACGCCGCACCAGCATTGCCACGGCCGCGATTGGTCGCATCCAGCTGCTGCTGACCGGTGCCAGGCTTGGCCACGTAGCGACGGCCCTGACGCCAGGCTTCGTTCTGCGCTGCCACTTCAGCGATGGCGGCCGATTGCGGCAGCGCCGTGCTTTGCACCGGATCCGGCAGACGCAGCACTTGGCCGGTCTTCAGACGGTTGATGTTGCCGTCGATGAATGCATCTGGATTGAGTGCCTGGATCGCCAGCATGGTCTGCTGCACCGAGCCGCCGTTGCGCGCTTTCGCGGCGATTTCCCACAGGGTGTCGCGCGGGGTGGTGGTGTACTGATTGCGATGGGTAGCGCCAGTGGTCGGCGCAGTGATGGTCTGCGACGGTGCCGGTTGCGCGGCGGCATCAGCGGCCTGCGGCGAGAACTTCGACGGATCGAGCAATACGCTGTAGTCACGCAGCAAGCGGCCATTGGGCCACATCACCTGCACAAGAAACTTCACCATCGGTTCCGACAGCGGCTGGCTCGACGTCACGCGCAACACGCTTTTGCCGTTGGCGTTGAGCACCGGAGTGAACGTCAGATCATTGAGAAAGGCCTGACGATCAACGCCTGCCTTGGCGAAGTCTTCAGGTGAAGCCAGGCTCGGCACCACCTCGGCGGCGGTGAGATCCTTGACGTCGAGCAGCTCGATTTCAGCCACCAACGGCTGGTTCAGGGTCGACTTCAGGGTCAGCTCCCCGAGCCCGAGGGCATGCGCCATACCGGAGGACAGCGCCGAGGCGGCCGCTATTGCTAACACCAGTTTGCGAACTTGAACCATAGCCTCATCCTTTGTTTGAACGTTCCTCGGCCAGCGAGAAGCTTTTGAATACCGCTGCCGTAAGGCATTGCACGCGACGACGGAAGTCGCCGCGCGCGATCATTTCTGTGCTGCCCCGGAAAGTCCCGGAGGGTGACTCGTCATCGACGCGCTCCGGGCAAGCATAGCGCTCACCTAGAATCAGTCGACAAATTGTTGCCAAGTATCTTTTACAGCAGGCCTTTTATCAACAACTCAGCCAGTTGCACGGCATTGAGGGCCGCGCCTTTGCGTACGTTATCTGACGTCAGCCAAAGATTTAGTTCCGCCGGGTCGTCGACGCCGCTGCGCACGCGGCCGACATAAACCACGTCCTGCCCCACCGCATCGCCGACAGCGGTCGGATAATCGCCAGCCTCAACCAGTTCGATACCCGGTGCGGCCTCGAGCGCTGCGTTGACCTTTTCCAGGTCAACAGCGCTGCCCGACTGCAAGGTCACGCTAAAGCTATCGCCAAAAAACACCGGGGCTTGAACGCAAGTGGCGGAAATCTTCAATAAAGGTTTCGCCAGGACCTGGCGCAGCTCGCGCACCAGACGTTTTTCCAACAGCGTATGGCCCTGCGCATCCGGCGTGCCGACCTGCGCCAGCAGGTTGAAAGCCATTTGCCGATCGAAGAAGGTCGGTTCCAGCGGGCGCATGTTCAGCAGTTCGGCGGTCTGTCGCGCGAGCTCGGTTACCGCCTCGCGACCTTGCGCAGAAACGGCCAGATTGGCGGTGACGTTGACGTATTGCAGATCGAGCAGATCAAGCAGCGGCGCCAGCACCACGGCAAGCGCAGTGGCCGACGGGCTTGGGCTGCTGACCTGGAATGGGCTTTTCAGACTGGCGAGAATATCGGCATTGGCCTCCGGCACCACCTGCGGCGCCTGATCGGCCGGCAAGGCGCCGGACAAGTCGATCAACGAGCAGCCGCCGGCATGGGCGCGCGCCGCATAGCTCAGCGACACCGCAGCGCCGGCGGCGAAGAACGCCAGTCTGACTTTGCTGAAATCGAACTCGTCGACCTCGCGCACGCGCACATTCTTGTTGCGGAACAGCACCGAGCTGCCGGCCGATTCACTGCTGGCCAAGAGGTGCAGATTGCCGACCGGAAAGTCGCGCTCTTCGAGAATCTGTACGAGGGTTTCGCCGACAGTACCGGTGGCGCCGATAACGGCGATATCGAAAGTCTGGGTCATGGAGCTACCTCTGGCAAAACGGGGGGAGCGGCACTTTACCGGGTGGGTGGCGCACAGGCAATTTCTGCGGGATTTGCGGTGGCCGTTCGGACGCCTTCGCGAGCAAGCCCGCCCCCATACTTCAATTGCATTCCCATGTGGGAGCGGGCTTGCTCGCGAAGAGGCCGGCACACTCACCCGACAAATTTCGGGCATAAAAAACCCGCGCCTTTCTCAAGGCACGGGTTTTTCATTGCTTAAAGCGATCAACGCTCCAGCAGAATCCGCAGCATGCGGCGCAGCGGTTCGGCCGCGCCCCACAGCAGCTGGTCGCCAACGGTAAAGGCACCGACGAATTGCGACCCCATGTTCAGCTTGCGCAGACGACCGACCGGGACATTCAGAGTGCCGGTGACCTTGGTCGGGCTCAGCTCCTGCATGCTGATGTCGCGGTTGTTCGGCACCAGTTTGACCCACGGATTGTGCTGGCTGATCAGCCCTTCGATATCGGCGATCGGTACGTCTTTGTTCAGCTTGATGGTCAGCGCCTGGCTGTGGCAGCGCATGGCACCGATGCGCACGCAGATGCCGTCGACCGGGATCGGGCTTTTGAAGCGACCGAGGATCTTGTTGGTCTCGGCCTGAGCCTTCCACTCCTCGCGGCTCTGACCGTTCGGCAGTTCCTTGTCGATCCATGGGATCAGGCTGCCAGCCAGCGGTACGCCGAAGTTTTCGGTTGGGTACGCTTCGCTGCGCATGGCGTCGGCCACGCGACGATCGATGTCGAGGATCGCACTGGCCGGGTCGGCCAGTTGGTCGGCGACAGCGGCGTGAGTCGCGCCCATCTGCTTGATCAGTTCACGCATGTTCTGCGCGCCGGCACCGGAAGCCGCCTGATACGTCATGGCGCTCATCCACTCGACCAGACCGGCTTCGAACAGACCGCCCAGGCCCATCAGCATCAGGCTGACGGTGCAATTGCCGCCGATGTAGTTCTTGGTGCCCGCATCCAGTTGCTGGTCGATGACCTTGCGGTTGACCGGGTCGAGAATGATCACCGCGTCGTCGTTCATGCGCAGGCTCGACGCCGCGTCGATCCAGTAACCCTGCCAGCCGGCTTCGCGCAGCTTGGGGAATACTTCGCTGGTGTAGTCGCCGCCCTGGCAGGTCAGGATCACGTCGAGGGTCTTCAGCTCGTCAATGCTGTAGGCATCCTTGAGCGGAGCAATGTCCTTGCCCACGGATGGGCCTTGGCCACCGACATTGGACGTGGTGAAAAACACCGGCTCGATAAGATCGAAATCCTGCTCTTCCAGCATCCGCTGCATGAGCACGGAACCGACCATCCCGCGCCAACCGATCAGACCTACACGTTTCATCGCAACTACACCTTCTTGAAAAGTGGGCCGCTGCTTTGTATTGAATTTCGCAGCGGGCCCGAGAGATTACAGATTCCGCAGCGCGGCGACTACTGCGTCGCCCATTTGCTGCGTACCGACTTTGGTACAACCGGCCGAATGGATATCGCCGGTGCGCAAGCCCTGATCGAGCACAACGCTGACGGCTTTCTCGATGGCATCGGCGGCGTCGTGCAGATTGAAGCTGTAACGCAGCATCATCGACACCGAAAGGATGGTCGCCAACGGGTTGGCAATGCCTTGGCCTGCGATGTCCGGAGCGGAGCCGTGGCAAGGCTCGTACATGCCCTTGTTGTTGGAGTCCAGCGAGGCCGACGGCAGCATGCCGATGGAGCCAGTGAGCATCGACGCTTCGTCGGAGAGAATGTCGCCGAACATATTGTCGGTGACGATCACGTCGAACTGCTTCGGTGCACGCACCAGTTGCATGGCGGCGTTGTCGACGTACATGTGGCTCAGCTCGACCTCTGGATAGTCTTTGGCTACTTGCTCGACCACTTCACGCCACAGTTGGCTGGATGCCAGCACGTTGGCCTTGTCCACCGAGCAGAGCTTCTTGCCACGAACCAGGGCCATGTCGAAACCGACACGGGCAATGCGGCGGATTTCGCTTTCGCTGTACGGCAGGGTGTCGTAGGACTGACGCTCGCCGTTGTCCAGCGTACGGGTGCCGCGCGGCGCACCGAAGTAAATACCGCCGGTCAGCTCACGGACGATGAGGATGTCCAGGCCGGCAACGATTTCCGGCTTCAGGCTCGACGCGTCGGCCAGTTGCGGATAGAGGATCGCCGGGCGCAGGTTGCCGAACAGGCCCAGTTGCGCGCGGATTTTCAGCAGACCGCGCTCAGGACGGATGTCACGCTCGATGGTGTCCCATTTCGGGCCACCGACAGCGCCCAGCAGCACGGCATCGGCGGCGCGAGCGCGCTCCAGGGTTTCGTCGGCCAGCGGCACGCCGTGCTTATCGATGGCCGCGCCACCGATCACATCGTGGCTCAGCTCGAAGCCCAGGCTGTACTTGTCATTGGCCAACTCCAGCACCTTGACCGCTTCGGCCATGATTTCCGGACCGATACCGTCACCCGGGAGAATCAGAATCTGCTTGCTCATGCTTTCCTCGTGTCTTCAAGCGGTGCGCCTTCACCGGCGCGCCCGGAATAATGCTTATCGCTCAGCCATCAGTACGATTACATCGGTACTGAACGAGCCATCGGCATCAATTTCAAAATACTCGCGCACTTCGTTGCCCATCGACTGCTGCAACTGGCGGATCGCTGCGCGCATGACATCGGGCGTACGCATGCGCTCGACCCAACTGCTGTACTCCAGACGCAGGCGCTGACGCGTGGTGCTGCGCACATGCAGACCGGCCTCGCTGACCTGGCGCAGCCACTCGGCGGCGCAGTAGTCGCGGACATGACTGGTGTCTCGCAGCACTTCAACGCTTTGCAGGTAAGTGTCGAACAACGGGCTGCCCGGTGACAACACATCAACGAACGCTGCCACCCCGCCCGGTTTGAGCACCCGGCGCACTTCGCGCAAGGCCAGGCCGAGGTCGCTCCAGTGATGTGCCGAATACCGGCTGAACACAAAATCGAACTCGCCATCGGCAAACGGCAAGCGCTCGGCTGCGCCGTTGACAGTAACGATGTTGCTCAAGCCGCGATCGACGGCGGCGCCGGCAACCACATCAAGCATTTGCTGCGACAGATCGTACGCCACCACTTCCCTGACCAGCGGTGCCACATGAAAACTCACATGCCCGGCACCGCACCCCAGATCGAGCACGCGCGCCCCGCCCTGCCCGGCCAGCTCAGCCTGCAGCAGCGCGAATTCACTGCCTAGGGCGTGAACGGCGCTGCTCAGGTAAGCGGCGGCCTGTTCGCCGAATTGCTTCTGGACGACCTGGGTGTGTTGGGCGGTGCTGGTCATGGTCACATCCTGTATTTGCGTTGTTTGAGCTACCGCCTTCGCGAGCAGGTCGAATCGTCGCACCGTCGCTCCCACCTTTGAAATGCATTCCCCTGTGGGAGCGGGCTTGCTCGCGAAGAGGTCAGCCCTGACTGCATCAATCTGAAATCTTGCTTATGCGTCGCGAAACAACCACGGCTGGCTGACCCGATGCTTGGCCTCGAATGTCGCGATCGCATCGCCGTCCTGCAGGGTCAGGCCGATATCGTCCAGACCATTGAGCAGGCAGTGCTTGCGGAACGCATCAATCTCAAAGCTGTAGACCTTGCCATCCGGACGGGTCACGGTCTGCGCTTGCAGGTCGACGTGCAATTGATAACCCGGCTCGGCTTCAACCTGCTTGAACAGTTCATCAACTTGCGCATCGCTGAGGATGATCGGCAGCAGGCCGTTCTTGAAGCTGTTGTTGAAGAAGATGTCGGCGTAGCTCGGCGCGATGATGCTACGGAAACCGTACTCTTCCAGCGCCCACGGCGCGTGTTCACGGCTCGAACCGCAGCCGAAGTTCTCGCGGGCGAGCAACACGCTGGCGCCTTGATAACGCTCGGCGTTGAGCACGAAATCCTTGTTCAACGGGCGCTTGGAGTTGTCCTGATACGGCTGGCCGACATCCAGATAACGCCACTCGTCGAACAGGTTCGGACCGAAGCCAGTGCGTTTGATCGATTTCAGGAACTGCTTGGGAATGATCTGATCGGTGTCGACGTTGGCACGATCCAGAGGCGCGACAAGACCAGTGTGCTGGGTAAAAGCTTTCATGCTGCGCTCCTTTAGATCAATTCACGAACGTCGATGAAACGGCCGTTCACCGCTGCTGCCGCCGCCATGGCCGGGCTGACCAGGTGAGTGCGGCCACCAGCGCCCTGACGGCCTTCGAAGTTGCGGTTGGACGTCGAGGCGCAATGCTCGCCGGACTCCAAACGGTCCGGGTTCATCGCCAGGCACATCGAGCAACCCGGCTCACGCCATTCGAAACCGGCTTCGAGGAAAATCTTGTCCAGACCTTCGGCTTCAGCCTGCGCTTTCACCAGACCCGAGCCCGGCACGACGATCGCCTGCTTGATGGTCGAGGCCACCTTGCGGCCCTTGGCGATCACCGCCGCGGCGCGCAAGTCTTCGATCCGCGAGTTGGTGCAGGAACCGATGAACACGCGATCGAGCTGAATGTCGGTAATCGCCTGATTGGCGGTCAAGCCCATGTATTTCAGGGCGCGGACGATCGAGTCGCGCTTGACCAGATCCATCTCTTTAGCCGGATCAGGCACGTTCTGATCAACGGCCAAAACCATCTCCGGGGAAGTGCCCCAGCTGACTTGCGGTTTGATCTGCGTGGCGTCGAGCTCGACCACGGTGTCGAATTTGGCGTCGGCGTCGGAGACCAGATCTTTCCAGGCTTCGACGGCCATGTCCCACTGCTCGCCCTTCGGCGCGAATGGACGACCTTTGACGTAGTCGATGGTCTTCTGATCCGCTGCCACCAACCCCACGCGGGCGCCGGCCTCGATGGACATGTTGCAGATGGTCATGCGGCCTTCGACTGACAGATCACGGATCGCGCTGCCGGCGAACTCGATGGCATGGCCGTTACCGCCGGCGGTGCCGATCTTGCCGATCACCGCAAGGACGATGTCCTTGGCAGTCACGCCGAACGGCAATTGGCCTTCGACGCGCACCAGCATGTTTTTCATTTTCTTGGCGACCAGGCACTGAGTAGCGAGCACATGCTCGACCTCGGAGGTGCCGATGCCGTGTGCCAATGCACCGAATGCACCATGGGTGGAGGTGTGCGAGTCGCCGCAGACCACAGTCATGCCCGGCAAGGTCGCGCCCTGCTCCGGGCTGATCACGTGGACGATGCCCTGGCGAACGTCGTTCATCTTGAACTCGACGATGCCGTATTCATCGCAGTTGTCGTCGAGCGTCTGCACCTGCAAACGCGAAACCTGATCGGCAATGGCTTCAATGCCGCCCTTGCGCTCCGGCGTAGTCGGTACGTTGTGGTCCGGGGTCGCGATATTGGCATCGATGCGCCACGGCTTGCGCCCGGCCAGACGCAGGCCTTCGAAGGCTTGCGGCGAGGTCACTTCGTGAATGATGTGACGGTCGATGTAGATCAGCGCAGAGCCATCGTCGCGCTGCTTGACCAAATGCGAATCCCAGAGCTTGTCGTACAGCGTTTTGCCGGCCATCAGACGGTTCCTCATCAGCTTGTTTCTATGCCCTGGGCTTATCAATAACCCTTTGGCTTGTGAGGCCGATCCTATGGGGTTAGATTAAATAACTCAAATTCATATTTTTTATGCTTTGGATAACCAACTGGAATGCGACATGGATCTGGCTAACCTGAACGCTTTTATCGCCATCGCCGAGACTGGCAGCTTCTCGGGCGCTGGCGAACGCCTGCACCTGACCCAACCGGCAATCAGCAAACGCATCGCCGGGCTTGAGCAACAATTAAAGGTGCGCCTGTTCGACCGACTGGGCCGCGAAGTTGGCCTGACCGAGGCCGGCCGCGCCCTGTTGCCAAGGGCTTATCAGATTCTCAACGTGCTTGACGACACCCGCCGGGCCCTGACCAACCTCACCGGCGAAGTCAGCGGTCGCCTGACCCTGGCCACCAGTCACCACATCGGCCTGCATCGCTTGCCGCCCTTATTAAGGGAGTTCACCCGCCGCTACCCACAGGTCGCGCTGGATATTCAGTTCCTCGATTCGGAAGTGGCCTACGAGGAAATTCTCCACGGCCGCGCCGAACTGGCAGTTATCACGCTGGCGCCGGAGCCGCACACGCTGGTCAAAGCCACCCCGGTTTGGGACGACCCGCTGGATTTTGTCGTGGCGCCGGAGCACTCGCTGATCAACAACGGCGCCGTCAGTCTGGCCGACATTGCCGGCCATCCGGCGGTTTTCCCCGGCGGTAACACCTTTACCCACCACATCGTCCAGCGTTTGTTCGAAGCCCAAGGCCTGACGCCGAACATCGCCATGAGCACCAACTACCTGGAAACCATCAAGATGATGGTCTCCATCGGCCTGGCCTGGAGCGTGCTGCCGCGCACCATGCTCGACGAACAAGTGGCAAGCATCGCATTGCCGGGCATACAGCTCACTCGCCAGCTAGGCTATATCTTGCACACCGAACGGACGCTATCGAACGCAGCAAGAGCCTTCATGGCCCTGCTGGACGCACAAATCGATCGGCCAGGGACCCCGGCCTGACTTGTGCTACTCCTATAGAGCCGCTCCTGTGCCTCACGCCACTCAGCTCAAGGCCCGCTGACAATGCCGAAATCTGTTGACCGAATTCCGCCGATGCCGCGAATCCAGGCTGTTGATCCGCGCCATTCCGAGCAGAGCTGGGAAAGCGCGCCGCAATTGCTCGCCGCGCTCAACGGCGCGCGGCTCGGTGCCTGGTATTGGGACATCGAGCGCGGGCAGATCAGTTGGTCGCGCGGCACGCAGGCGTTGTTCGGTTTCGATCCACGGCAGCCGCTTCCGGCAGACCTTGAATACCTCGACCTGTTGCCGCCGGAAGACCGCGCGAAAACCGTGCGCGCCTTCCACGCGGTAATCGCCGGCGCACCGCTGGAGCAGGCGATGCACCACCGCATCCGCTGGCCCGACGGCAGCCTGCATTGGCTGGAGATCAGCGGCAGCCTGCTGCCGGACAAAAACGGCCGGCCCCGAATGATCGGGGTGATTCGCGAAATCACCCACCAACGCCAACGCGAGCAAGCCCTCAGCAGCTCGGAGAAACGTTTCGCTACACTTTTCCATCTATGCCCGAACATGGTTCTGCTCACCCGTCAGGAGGACGGTCTGATCAGCGAGGCCAATCAGTATTTCGAAAGCCTGTTCGGCTGGCCGGTGCAAAGCGCCATCGGCCGCACCACGCTGGAACTTGGCTTGTGGGTGCACCCGGAACAACGCGCCGAACTGGTGAAGAAAACCAAGGCCAAGGGTGAACTGATCAGCATGGAAGTGCAGTTCCGTGCCAGCAACGGCCAGGTCCACGATGGCATCCTCAGCGCGCAAAAGGTCGAGCTCGAAGGCCAGCCCTATCTGCTCAGCACGTTCCTCGACACTACCGAGCGCAAAGCCGCCGAACTGGCCTTGAAGGACAGCCAGGAACGCCTCGACCTGGCGCTGGATTCAGCGCAACTCGGCACCTGGGACTGGCACATCCCCAGCGGCATGCTTTACGGCTCGGCGCGCGCCGCGCAATTGCACGGGCTGGAACCGATTCCGTTTCACGAGTCATTCGAGGAGTTTTTCGAAGGCGTACCGGGCGAGGAGCGCGACACCATGCGCGATGCCTACCGAAGCCTGCGCGAAGGCCCGGCGGGCAATTATCAACTGACCTATCGCGTGCAATTGCCCGACGGCAGCTCGCGCTATCTGGAAAGCCGCGCGCGCCTCTATCGTGACGAAAACGGCGCGCCGCTGCGCATGGCCGGCACGCTGTTGGACATCACCGATCAGGTCGAGCGCGAGCAGCGGCTGGTGGCCTCGGAAGAGAAATTCGCCACGTTGTTTCAGGTCAGCCCCGATCCGATTTGCGTAACGCGTCAGGAAACCGGGGAATTCATCGAGATCAACTCCAGCTTCAGCCAGACCTTTGGCTGGAGCGCCGCCGATGTGATCGGCCACACCGCTGAAGAAATCGGCCTGTGGGACGCCTCGGCAAAAAGCCTGCAACGCATCGAACGGGTCATTCGTGAACAAGGCCTGAGCAACGTGGCCATTCTCGTCCAGCACAAGGACGGCCAGTCGCTGACCTGCGTGATTTCCAGCCGGCAGATCAGCGTGGGTGATCAGCCGTGCATCGTCACCACCTTGCGCGACATCACCCAGCAACAACGCTCGGAAGCGGCACTGAAGGCCAGCGAGGAAAAATTCGCCAAGGCGTTTCACTCCAGTCCCGACGCCATCACCATCACCGAGCGCGACACCGGGCGATATCTGGAGGTCAACGACGGCTTCTGTCGCCTCACCGGTTACCGCGCCGACGAAGTGGTGGGCAAAACCGTTTACCAGGTGGGCATCTGGGCCGAAGAAAAACAGCGCTCGACGCTACTCGCCGAACTGCAGATCAAGGGCCGCGTGCATCATCAGGAAATGCTGGGGCGCAACAAGCGCGGCGAACTGCTCACGGTGGAAGTCTCGGTCGAGCCGATCACCCTTAACGAAACCGCGTGCCTGCTGCTGACCGCGCGCGACGTCAGCCTGTTGAAAAACGCCGAAGCGCAGATCCGTCACCTGGCCTATCACGACCCGCTGACCAACCTGCCCAACCGCGCCCTGCTGATGGATCGCCTGAGCCAGCAGATCGCCCTGCTCAAGCGCCATAATCTGCGCGGCGCCTTGCTGTTTCTCGACCTCGACCACTTCAAGCACATCAACGATTCCCTCGGTCACCCGGTCGGCGACACCGTGCTGAAAATCATCACCGCGCGGCTCGAAGCCAGCGTGCGCATGGAAGACACGGTAGCGCGCCTCGGTGGCGATGAGTTCGTGGTGTTGCTTAGTGGGCTTGAGGGTTCACGCAGTGAAGTCAGCGAACAAGTGCGCGCGCTGGCCGACACCATTCGCGAACTGCTTTCGGAGCCGATGTTCCTCGACGGTCAGCGCCTGCAAGTAACGCCGAGCATTGGCGTGGCGCTGATTCCCGATCATGGTTCGACCCCGACCGACCTGCTCAAACGCGCCGACATCGCCCTGTACCGGGCCAAGGATTCCGGGCGCAACACCACGCAGATGTATCACAACACCATGCAGAAAGCGGCCAGCGAGCGCCTGCGCATGGAGACGGACCTGCGTCTGGCGCTGTCTCGCGGCGAGTTCAACGTGCACTTTCAACCGCAGGTCGATGCCCGCGACAATCGCATCATCGGCGCCGAAGCGCTGGTGCGCTGGAATCACCCCGAACTCGGCGCGCAATCGCCCACCGAATTCATCAAAGTGCTGGAAGACAGCGGCCTGATTCTCGAAGTCGGCACCTGGATCCTCGATGAAGCCTGCAACGCCTTCAAACAACTGATCGCGTTGAAACGGGTCGACCCGCTCAACTTCAGCCTGTGCGTGAACATCAGCCCACGGCAGTTCCGGCAGAACGATTTCGTCGAACGCATCGAACACAGCCTGAGCAGTCACGGCCTGCCCTGCTCGCTGCTGAAACTGGAAATCACCGAAGGCATCGTCATTCAGAACCTGGAAGACACCATCAGCAAAATGCGCCGTTTGAAAAAGCTCGGAGTGAGTTTCGCCATGGACGATTTCGGCACCGGTTATTCATCGCTGACCTATCTGAAACGCCTGCCGGTAGACACGTTGAAAATCGACCAGTCGTTCATCCGCGACTCGACCACCGACTCGAACGTCGCGGAGATCATTCGGGCAATCGTCGCAATGGCCCGCAGCCTTGAGCTGGAAGTCATTGCCGAAGGCGTGGAGACGCCGGCGCAACTGGCGTTTTTGCAAGAATTGGACTGCCACTTGTATCAGGGCTATCTGCATAGCCGGCCGGTGGCGCTCAAGGATCTGAAAAAAATGCTGCCCTGAATCGGCGGTTGCACAGCCTGGCAACAGAGCAACAATTGCCACAGTTTGCGGCAGCCTGTAGGGTCGCGGTTTTTGCGCCGTTTCGAGAGCAACCATGCAGGATGCAACCCTTCTCCGCCCGGCCTTGCTGGGCATCGACCTTGGTACCACCAACAGCCTGATCGCCGTCTGGCGTGAGGGCCGCGCTGAACTGATCGCCAACGCCCTCGGCGACGTACTGACACCGTCGGTGGTCAGTCTCGATGAAGACGATACGATTCTGGTCGGCAAAGCCGCCCGCGCCCGCCTGACCACGCACCCGGAACGCACCACTGCCGCGTTCAAGCGTTTCATGGGCAGCGACCGGCAAATCCAGCTCGGCACACGCCGGTTCAGCCCGGAAGAATTGTCGGCGCTGGTGCTTGGCTCACTCAAGCAGGACGCGGAAGCGTTTCTAGGCCAACCGGTTACAGAAGCGGTCATTTCCGTACCGGCGTATTTCAGTGACGAACAGCGCAAGCGCACCTTGTTCGCCGCCGAACTGGCCGGGCTGTCCGTGACGCGCCTGATCAATGAGCCGACCGCTGCCGCCATGGCGTACGGCCTGCACGAGCAGAAATTCGAACGCACGCTGATTTTCGACCTCGGCGGCGGCACATTCGACGTCACCGTGCTCGAATACGCGCTGCCGTTGATCGAAGTGCATGCCTCCACTGGCGACAACTTTCTCGGCGGCGAGGATTTCACTGCCGCCCTGCTGCAGGCCTGCCTGAAACACTGGCAACTCACACCTTCATCGATCGATGCGCAAGCCATGGCCAGTCTCGGTGATGCGCTGGAACAGCTGAAATGCAAACTCGGTGAAGGCGCGCAGCAGTTGAGCTGGCGCCACGCCGAGCGAACGTTCGAATGGGAACTGGATGAAGCCGCTGCGGTGAAGATCTGGGAGCCGTTGCTGGCCCGCTTGCGCGCACCCATCGAACAGGCCTTGCGCGATGCCCGACTGAAACCACGCGACCTCGACAGCCTCGTGCTGGTCGGTGGCGCCACGCGCATGCCGGCGGTGCAGCAGATGGTCGCCACGCTGTTCGGACGCCTGCCTTATCGGCATCTCGACCCGGACACCATTGTGGCGCTGGGCGCGGCGACGCAGGCGGCATGCAAGGCGCGGGACGGTGCGGTTGAAGAACTGATCCTGACGGATGTCTGCCCCTATACGCTGGGGATTGAAACCATGCGCGGCAAGGATATCGACGGAGCATTTTCGCCAATCATTGAGCGCAACACTATTATTCCAACCTCCAGAGTCGAGCGTTACTACACCACTCATCCTCGACAAACGGTGATCCGGATTGCGGTTTATCAGGGGGAAAGACCATGGGTGCGTGACAACATTCTGATCGATACTTTCGATGTCACCTTGACGCCCAGCGAAGAGATACAAGCGTTGGACGTGCGCTTCAGCTATGACATTAACGGCCTGCTTGAAGTCGACGTAACCCTGCTCAATACCGGCGAACGCCACAGCCATAGCATCGATCGCAGTCCCACTGGGCTGGACGAGCAGGCTCGGCAGGCCAGCCACAACCGTCTTTCGACATTGAAGGTGCATCCGCGCGACGCCCTGCCCAACCGTACCTTGCTGGCACGACTGGAACGGGCCTGGATGCAGAGTCTGGGCAGCCAGCGCGAGCAAATTGCCGAATGGCTGGACAGCTTCACTACCGTGCTCGGCGGCCAGCAATCTGCAGAGATCGCCAGCCACCGCTCAGCGCTGAACAATGCACTGGATCAACTGCGTCTTTAGCCGTTCAGTCGCCGTAAAGCGGCCTGCAGGCCGCCGGACAATACGTGTTCCCCGCTGTCCGGCGGCACGCCATAGCGATTGGGCAACTTGTCTCCAGCGAAACCGAACAACACCAGCGGCAGGAATGGCAGAAACGGCGTCAGCCCAAGCATTATCAGCAGCGTGGGAATGCCACGGCCCATATCATGCAATCGCCGTAGAACCGCCGCAAACAACAGCAGCGCGCCGAGCAACATGATGACGATCCCGCCAATCGTTGTGCCCGTTATCAGCCCGGCGATTGGCGTTAGCACGACACACCCCAAGACCTGTGCGATAAAAGCCTTGCGCCCCAACCGTGTTCCGAGGCGCCAGAAAGCCCTGGCCGGTACTGGCTGAACATCACCGCTGGCCAACAATAAACGCTCCGACCATGACAGCAACGCGCACAATGCCAAGCGCAAGCCGACGCTGTTCTGCACGTCATCCTTACCCTGCTGCAGTTGCCGTAACACTCGCGTTTTCGGTACACCGGCGGCGCCGTAACGAATCAAACCCTTGAGCGCATCCAGCGCTTCATAAGCCAACAGTTTGTCGACACCGAAATCCGTCAACACTTTGCGCGGTGGCCACACCGGTTCGCCCTTGATCAGACCGTCGCGAAAGCCTTCAAACCAGTCATCCTCACAGCTGACCGCTGCAATCGATTGCAATAACGTCCGGTGTTGCTCGGCGCTCAGGCCTGGATCGTGGTAAAGCACGCTCCAAAACATCAACAAGCCCAGCAGATCGTCGCCGCACGCCGCTCGGTCACTTTCGACGCAGGTGTAAAGCAGTGTATTGGCGGGCAGCCTGGCGCTGTCGAGGGCCTGTTCGACACTGAAGAGTTGTTGCACCAGCAAACCGTGTACCGGATCGTCGCCCTGCAACCAGCCCAGCAAACCGGCGCAATTACCCTGCTCACGCAGCAAGCGCCGCAATAGCGGCTGCAGCCGACTCAAGGGATGCGCAGGATTGAACGACAAGCGTTCCAGGCACTGCGCATCAATCAATTGCAACCAGCGCTCCGGTTGCTCCAGCAATGCCAGCAAAAACGCGGTTTGAGCGTGCCAATCCCAGATCGCCGCGCCTAACCCGATCGGCGGTAACCCCGTCGCGCGACGACTCAGTTGGAGCATCAGATCGAGCTCTGTCAGGTCATTGCCGTCTTTGACTGCACGCAGTTCGAACGCGTCCGCAATGCGCGCGAGCGCGGTATCGCTGTAGGGTCGCAAGCGCTGCAACCACAGCCGACAAACCTTGTGCAGTTCGCCTTCGGACAACGCCGACGGCCATTGCGGTGAGAGTGCCCGCGAGTCAGTGAAAGCGCTCATGGCCTGCGCTACAGGCGCACTGTCCAACCAGCGCAGATGTTGCCGAGCCTGATACTTGAACTCGCTCAACACCAGGCGTTCCAGCGCGTCAACAGGGAACGGTTCGTCGACAAGCTGCTGCAACAAGGCCGAATCACCGCGGTGCAGCGCCCAGGCGTGCCGGTACAGACGCAGCAAACGGCTGTCGTGGTGCTCGCCGAGTAATTGCGCGAGCAATGGCAGCTCATCGCCCACCATCCGCCAATCAACAAAGCTACGCGCCAGTCCATCAAGCGTGAGCCGCCCGACACCCAACCAGCGAGTCAACGTCTCGGGGCGTTGTGACGGACTGCCAAACACCTGGCACTCACCGCCCAGATCATCCGACCAACCGGGGCAGTCTTCCAGACGGTCGAAGGCCTGAATCAGCAACGGTAGAAAGGTCGGCTGACGCTTGGCGCACAGCTCCAGCAAACGATTTTCGGCCATGGGATGACGATGTTCGCTCCAAAGCCGAATCCAGCATGTAAACGCTTGATCGTCGCGTCCCGACAAGCTGTATTGACACGCCAGCAGGTACAGCCAGTCGACGTTATCCGGCGCGGCATCGTGTTGTTCGACACAACTGTGCAAGAACGTCGGGGTGCCAATCCCCGCTTGGGTGAACTGCACCAGCAAACGCTTGAGATAGGCGGCATCATTGGGCAACGGCACGCACGTGTGCCGCGTGACAAAATCGGCAAACTCATGCAGGGGTCGGTGGGTGAAGATGTAGTCAAGGCTGCGGGCATACCACAGCGATTCGGTCTGTGCTGGCTCTGGCCATGTAGTCATCAGATCCGTATCAAACGGGTCAGGCGTCTTGATGCGCTGCAAAAAGGTTTCTACCGCTTGCGCGTCATGGAATCCCAGAGCCAGCAGTTGCTGGTCCCAGGCCATGCGTTGCGCCAACAGATTCGCGCAACGGTAGGACAACGGACCGGCGTCGGCCATTCGGTGATACAAGCCCCAACTCAGATCATCGAGCACTTCCAGCGACAAGTCGTCGAGGCTGCGGACGAATGTTTCCCATGCCGCGAAGTGGAACCGGCGAGCGGGATCATCCAGCAACGCACAGAAATCCACGAACGCCCGCGGAACCTCAACAACACTGGCTTGTGCAGCGTCAATCTCGTCTTCGGCCTCTTCCTCCTCCCCTTCACGCGCCAGACGCAGGGCGTTTTCATAGGCCATGCGTAGCGCCTGAAACCCTTCCGGGTCGCTTTCCGGATGGTGCGCCGGCAGACGGGCGCGGTAGGCGGTGCGAATCAGGGTTTCGTCGGTAGTCGGCTCTATGCCCAGTCGAATCCAGCAACTCATGACCAGTCGAACTCCCCAAGCGATGCCGGACGAGGCGGCGCATCAATGTCCATGTGCCAAGGCAGATCGGCGAGAAAGTGTGGAATGTTCTGCGCAAGCCCACGAGCAATCCTGGTGTTGAAAGCGCTGGCACCCTCGCGACTCATCTCGACCGCCAGTTCATCATCGCTTTTGCTCAAGCAGCACCAGAAGGTTCGCCCTATCAGAAAGCCGCTGAAATAAGCCATCCAGTTGCCGTAATGAAACTGTGCCCTCAATGCCAATCGACTGTGCAACCAGTTGCTCTCGGTCAGATCGATCCATTGATTACGCACTGCGCAGCGCAGCAGAAATCCCATGCGGCCATAATCCCAGGACAGGATACCGCCGGGACCACAGCTGGCGAAGGTACGACTGGCAAACTCATGGAGGACACGTTCACGCGGACTGAGATCTTCGAGCAACGCTTGCCATTCACTCGGCAAACAACGCTGCCATGCCCAATAGGCCGAACTGAGGTGTTTGGCATGACCGTCGTCAGTCATCCGCTCGAGCATGTCGAACAATTGCTGCCGATCATCGATTCCCCAACTCTCTTTGAGGTCGATATAACGGTCGTCGCAGAACGCAGGGTCGTCATACCCGGCGCCGGTGTTGAGCGCGGCCATCGGTGCGGACAAGGCGCACAGCCAGCGCTGTTTGATTTCGTCCATGAACAAAGGCTCCAGGCCGACTGCCGGAAAATGTGGGTCGGCAAAATTGTGCAGATTGTAAAGAGCCCCGACAGCAGCAGCAAACGCCGCATCGCTTTTTCTGCGCACACAAAAAAGGCCCCGACGTTTCGGGGCCTTTCGTTCAACGGCTTATCGTCAGTTCAGACGATTGTGTGTCAGCACGTGAATCAATGCTGCAACGCCGGCTGCTGCGCTCCATTGATCGGGATGCGCTTGGCTTTCGCTTCTTCCGGGATCACACGCAGCAGATCGATGCTCAGCAGGCCGTTGCGCAGTGCAGCGTCTTTGATCTCGATGTGGTCGGCCAGACGGAACGACAGTTTGAAGGCTCGCTGAGCGATGCCCTGGTGCAAGAACGTGACGCTCTCGTCAGTGTCGCGCTTGCCGCCACTGATGGTCAGCACACCCTTTTCGACTTGCAGATCCAGGTCTTCTTCCTGGAAGCCGGCGGCCGCAACGACGATACGGTATTGGTCATCACCGTGTTTTTCGACGTTGTAGGGCGGGTAGCTGCTGCCTGGCTCGTTACGCAGCGCAGTTTCGAACAAATCGTTGAAACGGTCGAAACCTACTGAGGAACGGAACAGTGGCGCGAGAGAAAATGCAGTACTCATGATTCAAATCTCCTGAAAACAATCAGCAAGGTTTTGTGTCTCCGCGACCCGAATTCGGCATCGCGTACCCCTTAGATAGGGACCGCTGTTTTGATTTCAAGAGATTAATTTCAGATTTTTTACGCGGCCTCGACGAGCGGCAATCCGAGCAAACGGGAGACCTGATCAGGCTCGGTTTCGCGCCGCAGAACGGTGAACAGCTCGGCGGCTTCGGAGTAGTTGCGCGTCAACATGGCCAGCCATTGCTTGAGGCGGCCGGGCGATTGGCGCGCGGTCATCTGCGCTTTGGCCTGCAGCCAGAAATCCTGGATCAAAGGCATCAGTTCGGCCCAGGTCATCTCGACGACCTCTTCACCAGCGCGAGCGGCGGCGATCTGCCGGGCCAGATCCGGGCGGGAAACCAGACCGCGGCCGAGCATGATGTCTTCTACGCCGCTGATTTCCCGGCAACGGCGCCAGTCTTCAACGCTCCAGATGTCACCGTTGGCGAACACCGGCACCTTGACCACGTCCTGTACGCGCGGGATCCACTCCCAATGGGCCGGCGGCTTGTAGCCGTCAACTTTGGTTCGGGCGTGAACAACAATGTGCTCGGCGCCGCCCTCGGCCAGCGCCGTGGCGCAGACCAGCGAACCGTCGGGGCTGTCGAAACCCAGGCGCATTTTCGCGGTGACCGGGATATGCGCCGGTACGGCGCGACGGACGTGCTCGACGATCCGGTTGAGCAGCTCCGGCTCCTTGAGCAGCACGGCACCACCACGGGATTTGTTGACGGTCTTGGCCGGGCAGCCGAAGTTGAGGTCAATCACTTCAGAACCGAGTTCGCAAGCCAGCGCGGCGTTTTCCGCCAGGCACACCGGATCGGAACCGAGCAACTGCACGCGCAGCGGCACACCAGACGCAGTGCGGGCGCCGTTGAGCAGCTCGGGGCCGAATTTGTGAAAGTACGCCGGGGTGAGCAACTGGTCGTTGACCCGAATGAATTCGGTCACGCACCAGTCAATGCCGCCAACGCGGGTCAGCACGTCGCGCAGGATGTCGTCGACCAACCCCTCCATGGGCGCCAAAGCAATTTGCATGTGAAAGACTACTTGAGGAAAAAACGTCCGGCAGTTTACTGGATATCGCAGAAAACCGCAGATCCCCTGTAAGAGCTGCCGAAGGCCGCGATCTTTGGTCTAGATCTGCAAAAAGCAAAATCAAAAGATCGCAGCCTTCGGCAGCTCCTACCGGACCGGGTCAGGCTGGAGCCAGATCGCCGGGCCATAGCCGTCGATAAACTCGGCCGGCATGCGCTTGGGCTTGCCTGTCGACAGTTCGATGCAGACAAAGGTGGTCTGGGCGCGCAACAGGGTGGCATTGTCACTGGGGCGCTTGAGCTGGAAATGCCGGGTCATTTTCAGGCGCTGATCCCAATCGACGATCCAGGTCGCCAACTGCAACTCATCGCCCTCATAAGCCGCGGCCAGATAATCGATTTCATGGCGAACAACGGCCATCGCCCGATCCAGCCGCCGATACTCGACCAGGTCCAGCCCCAGGCGTTGCGAGTGGCGCCAGGCGCAGCGCTCGAGCCAAGTCACGTACACCGCGTTATTGGCGTGCCCGAGCCCGTCGATGTCCTCAGCGCCTACTTGCAGATCAATGGTAAACGGCGTTGCCCGATCCCAGCCCATGCCCCACTCCCGGTCAAAGTTTTCAACCGGGGCAGTGTAACGGAGCTCAGGCCGATTGGCGCGCCTGAAGGCTGCGCCCGGCCAGCAGTGATAACACGCCATCAATCACTCGAGGGTCGGCCAGCACGCGTTGATGACCGCCACTCTCCAAACGCAGCAGGCGGCTGTCGAACCAGGCTTCGTGAATCAGCTGCGATTCCTTGACCGAGACGAAATTGTCGTCCTCGGCATGCACGATCAAGCCCGGCATGTCCAGCTGATACTGCGCCACATCGAGGGTCGCGGCGCGCATGCCGACGTCCTGTTCGACCTGACGAATGAACGCGGATCGCGCTCGCGGCGGCATGCCGACCATGCGCGCGAAACCGCGCAGCACGCCGAGAATGCGCGACGGAGCGGCAATGCTCACCAGGGTTTCGGTGCGCAGGCCCAGTTGCACGGCGAGCATCGCACTGGCACCGCCCATGGAATGGCCGATAACCGCTTGCAGCGGCGGCAATTCGGCAGCGGCTTCAAGCATGGCGCGGGCGAACAGCACCACATTGGCTTCGCGCCCGGGTGAGCGACCATGGGCCGGGCCGTCGAGTGCGACGACGGTATAGCCGGCTTCGACCAGAGCATTGATCAGCGAGGCGAATTGCGTGGGCCGTCCTTCCCAACCGTGCATCAGCAACACCGTAGGGCCCTGGCCCCAGCGCAGCGCCGACAGGCCGAAGCGCAAAGTGATGCGCTCGGAGCTCGCCAGCAATGGCAGCTCCCAGTCCCGCAGCGGCAGCGCGCGAGGCGTCATGAATGCCAGACGCATTTTGCTCGCCACCTGTTTCGGTGCAATCCAGCCCAAGGTGCCGTTAACGCCACGAACCCACTTCAACGCGTTCATCGCTATCTCCTCAGGCTTGTTGCCTTCAGGTCAACGCACAGCCGACTTGGCAGCGCGCAGCAATCGATCGGATAACTCTCCCGGACCCAGCGCTCTTGCCAGGGCCAGACCACCCACCATCAGCGCGACATCGGCCAAAGCCTTGTCGGTGTCTTCAGGACTGGCTGCCAGTTGCGCCACCATCAACTCCAAATGCTCGTTCAGCGCGATGCGGAACGACTCGGGCAGACGGCCAAGTTCGCCAATCGACGCCGGAATCGGGCACGCGGCTTCGCTGGAATCCCGGTGTTTGCGTGACAGATAGAACGCAGCCACCAAGGCGCGACGTTCTTCGCCAGTCAGATCGGCATCCATGTCGGCAATCAGGTCGCGACGCCGGCCCAGCAATTGCCTGAACGCTTCAAGCATCATCGCGTCCTTGCTTTCGAAGTGCGCATAGAAGCCGCCGACGGTCAGGCCGGCTGCGCCCATCACTTCACCCACGCTCGGGTCTGCCGGGCCGCGTTGAATCAGTGCGGCGCTGGCTGCCTTGAGGATACGTTCGCGGGTTTGAGCTTTTTTATCGTTCATCGTCGCCTCCGAATATTACGACTAGAATATTATTCGCATAATAATATTCCGCAAGTCATGAATATGACCGCTGGTCTGAAGCACAGTGTAAGGAAAATGGAGAATTGGCCAAACGCCAGACAAACAAAAGGGCCATTCAATAATTGAATGACCCTTATAAATCCCGCAGAGCGGGTAATCGTGGCGTCCCCTAGGGGACTCGAACCCCTGTTACCGCCGTGAAAGGGCGGTGTCCTAGGCCACTAGACGAAGGGGACACAAACCCTTCTATACAACTGATCAGTGCTGAGAGCTGATCGATTCAAGGCCGGTGTGGCCAGACCTTGAACTGTAAAATTGGTGGAGCTAAGCGGGATCGAACCGCTGACCTCCTGCATGCCATGCAGGCGCTCTCCCAGCTGAGCTATAGCCCCGGATTTTTCGCCTCGCGGCGGAGTGATCTCTTGCAACATCACTTCTGTAAAACTGGCGTCCCCTAGGGGACTCGAACCCCTGTTACCGCCGTGAAAGGGCGGTGTCCTAGGCCACTAGACGAAGGGGACGCAAACCCTTCCATACAACTGATCAACGCTGAGTGTTGATCGCTTCAAGGCCGATGTGGCCAGACCTTGAAGTGTAAATTGGTGGAGCTAGACGGGATCGAACCGTCGACCTCTTGCATGCCATGCAAGCGCTCTCCCAGCTGAGCTATAGCCCCTCATCGCTGAGGACGGGGCGAATCTTAAGGGCGTATCGAAAGCCTGTCAAACTTATTTTTGAAAAATTTCAAAATTTTCTGTCGGGATAACAATCACTTACCGCCCTCCCCCGTAAACTCGGGAGAAACGCCGAAGGCAGGATCAAAAGATCGCAGCCTTCGGCAGCTCCTACAGCGCCCAGGCGATGGCGCCGAGCAGCTTTTCCCACTCTTTGTTTTCTTTCTTCGACACGCCGCCCAGCAGGTCGATTGCCTGGCGCAGGCGATAACGGGTGAGGTCCGGCCCGAGAATTTCCATCGCATCAAGCACTGACACCGAACTGGCCTGCCCGGTGATCGCCGCAAACATCAACGGCATCGCGTCGCGCAGTTTCAACTCGAGGGATTCGACCACCGCCTGAATCGTCGCGGTGATGCTGTCCTTCTCCCACTGCCGCAGGCTTTCCAGTTTCCACAGGATCAACTGCATCAACTGACGAACCTGATCGCCGGAGAGCTTTTTCGACTCAAACAGCTTGGCGTCCGGGTTAACGCCGCCAGCGAAAAAGAACCCTGCCAGCGGTGCGACCTGGCTGAATGTTTCGACGCGGCCCTGCACATGCGGCGCGATCTTCATCATGTATTCAGAGTTGAGCGCCCACTTCTGCACGCGCGCGGCGAACTCTTCCACCGGCAGATCGCGCAGCCACTGGCCATTGAGCCACGACAGCTTTTCAATGTCGAAGATCGGCCCGCCGAGGGATACGCGCTTGAGGTCAAAATTGTCGACCATTTCCTGCAGCGAGAACTTCTCGCGCTCATCCGGCATCGACCAGCCCATGCGCCCGAGGTAGTTGAGCATGGCTTCCGGCATGAAGCCCATGCGCTCGTAGAACGTCACCGAAGTCGGGTTCTTGCGCTTGGACAGCTTGCTCTTGTCCGGGTTACGCAGCAGCGGCATGTAGCACAGCTCTGGTTGTTCCCAGCCGAAGTACTCGTAAAGCAGGATCAGTTTCGGTGCCGATGGCAGCCATTCTTCGCCACGCAGGACGTGGGTGATACCCATCAGGTGATCGTCGACGACGTTGGCGAGGAAGTACGTCGGCAGGCCGTCGGTCTTCATCAGCACCTGCATGTCCATGCGATCCCACGGGATCTCGACATCGCCACGCAGCATGTCCGGGACCACGCAAACGCCTTCGCTCGGCACTTTCATGCGGATGACGTGCGGTTCACCAGCGGCCAGGCGCGCGGCGACTTCTTCCTTCGATAACAGCAGCGCGCGGCCGTCATAACGCGGAGTTTCGCCACGGGCCATTTGCTCGGCGCGCATCTGATCAAGCTCTTCAGCGGTGCAGAAGCACGGGAACGCATGGCCCATGTCGACCAGTTGCTGGCAATACTTCTGATAGATATCGCCACGCTCGCTCTGCCGGTAAGGGCCATGCGGGCCGCCGACATCCGGGCCTTCGCTCCAGTCGATGCCGAGCCAGCGCAGGGCGTCGAAGATCTGCTGTTCGGACTCGCGGGTCGAACGCAACTGATCGGTGTCTTCGATGCGCAGGATGAACTCACCGCCGTGCTGCTTGGCAAAGCAGTAATTGAACAATGCGATGTAAGCGGTACCTACGTGGGGATCCCCGGTAGGCGATGGCGCGATGCGAGTGCGGACGGTGGTCATGGCATGTCTCGAAAAGAATGAAAAGCAAAACAATCAAGCGGCGAATGGTAACAGGCGACACCCGCCCCGCTCCAGCGGGCAGGGTATTTAAGCCGGAACCGGGACTCGCTTATACCGAGTCGCCCCCATTCGCGAGCAAGCTCGCTCCCACAGGGATACACAATGATCGTTCCCACGCTCTGCGTGGAAAGCATCCTGTGACGCTCTGCGTCACGCGAGCGATGGGACGCAGAGCGTCCCGGGCGGCATTCCCACGCAGAGCGTGGGAACGATCCCTTAAACCGTAAGCAATCGTTCGCGCAGTTTGGCAATCTCGTCGCGCATCTGCGCCGCCGCTTCAAACTCCAGATCCCGCGCCAGTTGGTACATTTTCTCTTCCAGCGCGCGGATGCGTTTGGTGATTTCGCTTGGCGAGCGCAGTTCGGCTTCGTACTTGGCGTTCTCTTCGGCAGCCTTGGCCATGCCTTTGCGCTTCTTGCTGCGCGAACCGGGCACGGTGGCGCCTTCCATGATGTCGGCGACGTCCTTGATCACGCCTTTTGGGGTAATGCCGTGTTCAAGGTTGTAGGCGATCTGCTTCTCGCGACGACGCTCGGTCTCGCCGATGGCCCGCTCCATCGAACCGGTCATGCGATCGGCATACAGAATGGCCCGGCCATTGAGGTTGCGCGCCGCGCGGCCGATGGTCTGGATCAGCGAGCGCTCGGAACGCAGGAAGCCTTCCTTGTCGGCGTCGAGAATCGCCACCAGCGACACTTCCGGCATGTCGAGACCTTCACGCAACAAGTTGATGCCGACCAGCACATCGAACACGCCGAGGCGCAAGTCGCGGATAATCTCGACGCGCTCAACGGTGTCGATGTCCGAGTGCAGGTAACGCACGCGCACGCCGTGGTCGGCGAGGTAGTCGGTCAAGTCTTCGGCCATGCGCTTGGTCAGCGTGGTGACCAGCACGCGCTCCTCGATCGCCACACGCTTGGTGATTTCCGAGAGCAAGTCGTCGACCTGGGTCAGCGCCGGCCGCACTTCAACCTGCGGGTCTACCAGGCCGGTCGGCCGCACGACTTGCTCGACCACGCGGCCGGCGTGTTCGGCCTCGTAATTGCCCGGCGTCGCCGAGACGAAAATGGTCTGCGGGCTGACCCCTTCCCACTCGTCGAAACGCATCGGCCTGTTATCCAGCGCCGAAGGCAGACGGAAGCCGTATTCGACCAGCGTCTCTTTACGCGAGCGGTCGCCTTTATACATCGCGCCGACCTGCGGCACGCTGACGTGGGATTCGTCGATGACCAGCAAGGCGTCGGCCGGCAAGTAATCATAAAGCGTTGGCGGCGCCGCGCCGGCCGGGCGCCCGGACAGGTAGCGCGAATAGTTTTCGATGCCGTTGCAGTACCCCAGTTCGAGAATCATCTCCAGATCGAAACGGGTGCGCTGCTCCAAACGCTGGGCTTCTACCAGTTTGTTGTTGCTGCGCAGGTATTCGAGACGCTCCTGCAGTTCGACCTTGATGCCTTCGATGGCGTCGAGCAGGGTTTCGCGCGGTGTCACGTAGTGACTCTTCGGGTAGAAAGTGAAGCGTGGCATCTTGCGGATGACTTCGCCGGTCAGCGGATCGAAAGCGGAAATGCTCTCGACCTCGTCATCGAACAGCTCAATGCGGATCGCTTCCAGATCCGATTCCGCCGGAAAGATGTCGATCACGTCGCCCCGTACGCGAAACGTCGCCCGGGCGAAATCCATGTCGTTGCGGGTGTATTGCAAGTCCGCCAGGCGCCGCAGCAGCGCGCGCTGATCAAGCTTGTCGCCGCGATCAACGTGCAAGACCATTTTCAGATAGGTTTCCGGACTGCCCAGGCCATAGATGCACGACACCGTGGTGACGATAATGGCGTCCTTGCGCTCCAGCAACGCCTTGGTCGCGGACAGGCGCATCTGCTCGATGTGGTCGTTGATCGACGCGTCCTTTTCGATAAAGGTGTCGGACGACGGCACATACGCTTCGGGCTGGTAATAGTCGTAGTAGGAAACGAAGTATTCCACCGCGTTGTTCGGGAAGAACGCCTTGAACTCCCCGTAAAGCTGCGCGGCCAGGGTCTTGTTCGGCGCCAGGACCAGCGTTGGCCGCTGTACCTGGGAGATGACGTTGGCGATGCTGAAGGTCTTGCCCGAGCCGGTCACACCGAGCAGCGTCTGGTGCGCCAGCCCGGCTTCAATGCCTTCAACCAACTGGCGAATGGCTGTCGGCTGATCGCCGGCGGGCTCGAAGCGGGTGACTAGCTGGAATTCCGACATACACACCTCTGGAATCGCGGCGTTCCGAGACAGACGGAGCACCACGAGGACGACCGCAAACGACCGATGTCGCGCAAGAAAAAATCTGGATTGTGCTTAATGTGGTGGCGATTGCCTGGGCTTTCAAGGCAAACGTCCTACATCCGGTAAAGACTCTGACAAACTCAATCGACTAACGGTCAAGAAATAATCGGAAAAACTTACCGCAAAAGCCGATTCGCCTGTCGCCATTGCGCGGTGATGGCCTCTATACTAGCTCCCCGTTTGTGCACCGCTCTAGTGCATTCGGCTGGAGCGCTACACGTCCCTCCACTCTCCATTCAGAGCCGCCGTAATAATGAGCCTGTTCTCCGCTGTCGAAATGGCACCCCGCGATCCAATCCTGGGCCTCAACGAAGCATTCAACGCCGATACCCGGACCACCAAGGTCAACCTGGGCGTGGGCGTGTATTGCAACGAAGAGGGGCGAATTCCACTGCTGCGCGCGGTGATCGAAGCCGAGACGATTCGGGTCGCTCAACACGCTTCGCGCGGTTACCTGCCGATCGACGGCATCGCTGCCTACGACCAGGCCGTGCAAAAACTGCTGTTCGGCCACGACTCGCCGCTGATCAGCGCCGGTCGCGTCATCACCACTCAAGCCGTCGGCGGGACCGGCGCACTGAAAATCGGTGCCGACTTCCTCAAGCAACTGCTGCCGAACGCCGTCGTGGCGATCAGCGACCCGAGCTGGGAAAACCACCGCGCGCTGTTCGAAACCGCCGGTTTCCCGGTGCAGAACTACCGTTACTACGACGCCGCCACGCACGACGTGAACCGTGCCGGCATGCTCGACGACCTCAACGCCCTGCCGAACGGCTCGATCGTTGTCCTGCACGCTTGCTGCCACAACCCGACCGGCGTCGACCTGACCCCGGCGGACTGGAACAAGGTGCTGGAAGTGGTCAAGGCCAAAGGGCACGTGCCGTTCCTCGACATGGCTTACCAGGGTTTCGGCGACGGCATCGATGAAGACGCCGCTGCCGTGCGTCTGTTCGCCGAGTCCGGCCTGACCTTCTTCGTTTCCAGCTCGTTCTCCAAGTCGTTCTCGCTGTACGGCGAGCGCGTTGGCGCATTGTCGATCATCAGCGAATCGAAAGAAGAAAGCGCGCGTGTGCTGTCGCAGGTCAAACGCGTCATTCGCACCAACTACTCCAACCCACCGACCCACGGCGCCAGCATCGTTGCTGCGGTGCTGAACAGCCCGGAACTGCGTGCACAGTGGGAAGCCGAGTTGGCGGAGATGCGTCTGCGTATTCGCGGCATGCGCGAGCAGATGGTTGCCCTCCTGGCAGAAAAAGCCCCGGGCCGCGATTTCAGCTTCGTCGGTCGTCAGCGCGGCATGTTCTCCTACTCTGGCCTGACCACCGAACAGGTGCATCGCTTGCGTAACGAGTTCGGCATCTACGCTTTGGACACCGGCCGCATCTGCGTGGCTGCGCTGAACCAGAGCAACATCAAGGCGGTGACGGACGCGATCGTTCAGGTCATCTGATTTCGCCGCCTGATGAAAAAACGGGAAGCCTTTGGGCTTCCCGTTTTTATTTGTCCCGGAAAACGCCTTGCAACCTCTAGACTGCACACAATCCAGAGTGTAGGAGCTGACGAGTGCAACGAGGCTGCGATTTTTTGATCTTGTTTCTAAGATCAAGATCAAAAGATCGCAGCGTTCCGCAGCTCCTACCGGTTTTGTGTACACCCCAAATTTTTGAAGAGAACCCACATGAAAAACGACAACCTGCGCGCCGACCGTGACGACCTGGATGATTTCATCCCGCGCGCTCCGGCCAAGCGTGAAAAGAGCCTGGTGTTGCAAGTCGCCACCGGGGTATTCCTCGGTGGCCTGGCCCTGTGGCTGGTGCAACTGGCAGCGACGGCAGCCTATGCCAAGCTGATGCTCGGCACGATCACCTTCGGCAGTTAAGCCAATTCGGCCGAGCGCTGAGTGGCGGCATCGTCGTAAATCACATACAGCGATTCGGCGACCTGGCTCTTGATCGCTTTGCTGCTTTCCAGACCGAGGACGAATCCTTCAGCCTTGCCGCCCGCCCGGTTCAACGCTTCGGCGGTACTGGCGCCGGCGATTGCATCGAAGAGTTTTTCGGCGTGCGGGCCGATCCCTTTGGGCAGGCTGATTTGTGTGGTGCTCATGCGAGCACCTGGGTGTTGCGAGTGATTTGAGTCATGGCGCGTACCTTTGCGGCGAATGGCCGGCAGCGCGTGTGACCACTTCCGGGCTGCCATGGTAGACCTCTGGGGTCATTCTGGTAACCGCCAATCGCTGACAAAATGCCGTCCGTCCCGACGATTCGCAAAAGTTGCCAAGTGGCGCTTGACTTCTCTTTTTGAATCAGTAACATACGCACCAATTCCGCAATAGCTCAGTTGGTAGAGCAAGTGACTGTTAATCACTGGGTCCCTGGTTCGAGTCCAGGTTGTGGAGCCAAATAGCAAAGCCCCTGAATCGAAAGGTTCAGGGGCTTTTTTGTGGGCGCTCGAAAAATACAGAAAAGGCCGATCTGCACGGGCAGGTCGGCCTTTTCTGTTTCAGACGCAGCGGTCAGACATGTTCGCTGCTCTTCACCTGCACCTTCGGCGCGCCCTGCCCGAGGTCGTGGTCATCCGGCTCGATCACCGGTACCTCCTTGCCATCGCAGTCATGCAGCTTGCCGTCGCTGAAGTAATCGCCCTCACGCAGCGCGGCCAGATCGCGATAACGCAGAGTGCGCTCTTCCGCTGCGGCGAACACTGACTGCTGATCCGAGTTGCCGGCCGTGAAGTGGTTGAAAGCCAGGTTGAGCAGGATCGCCATGATTGCCGATGAACTGATACCCGAATGGAAAATCGTTGCGAACCAGCTCGGGAATTGATCGTAGAAGTTCGGCGCGGCGATCGGGATCATGCCGAAACCGATCGAGGTGGCAACGATGATCAGGTTGACGTTGTTGCGGTAATCCACCTTCGACAACGTGCGAATGCCGCTCGCCGCCACCGTGCCGAACAGCACAATACCGGCGCCGCCCAGAACCGAAGTCGGCACAGCGGCGATCACACGCCCCATGAACGGCAGCAGCCCCAGAACCACCAGGAACAGGCCGCCGGTGGCAACCACGAAACGGCTCTTGATGCCGGTCACCGCCACCAGTCCGACGTTCTGCGCGAAAGCACTTTGCGTGAACGAACCGAAGATCGGCGCAAACATGCTCGACAGCATGTCGGCACGCAGGCCATTGCCCAGGCGCTTGGAGTCGACCTTGGTGTCGATGATCTCGCCAACCGCCAGAATATCCGCCGAGGTTTCCACCAGCGTCACCATGACCACGATGCACATCGACAGGATTGCAGCGAAGTGGAAGGTTGGCATGCCGAAGTGAAACGGTGTGGGGAAGCCGAACATCGGACCGGTGGTGACGCTGGAGAAATCAGCCATGCCGAGGAATACCGCCAGCACGGTGCCGATCACCATGGCCAACAGGATCGACAGGCGCGAAATGGTCGCACTGCCAACCTTGCTCAGCAGCAACACCAGCACCAGCGTGACCGCCGCCAGACCGATGTTTTGCATGCTGCCGAAATCCGGCGCGTGGCTGTTGCCGCCCATTGCCCAGCGTGCGGCAACAGGCATCAGCGTCAGGCCGATGGTGGTGATCACAATACCGGTGACCAGCGGCGGGAAGAACTTGGTGATGCGTGAGAACACCGGCGTGATCAGCAAACCGATCAACGAGGCGGCAATCACCGCACCCAGCACCGATTGGAAACCGCCCTCCCCGCCGCTGCTGACGATCGCGACCATGGTCGCCACGCCGGAGAACGATACGCCCTGGACCAGCGGCAACTGACAGCCAAAAAACGGCAGACCCAGGGTTTGCAGCAGTGTCGCCAGCCCCCCCGCAAACAATGAAGCAGCAATCAACAGACCAATGTCCGCCGGCGACAAACCGGCCGCCTGGCCAATGATCAGTGGCACCGCAACGATACCGCCGTACATGGTCAGAACATGTTGCAGGCCGTAAGCCATATTCGCGCCGACCCCGAGGTTTTCGTCCTCGGGCCGTTGGTGTGAAACATGGGGCGTTTTCATGGTGGGGGGTTCCCTGGTTTTTGTTATGCGCACACTGTATTCAATACTCAGGACAAATGTCCATAGAGTTGTATACAACTTGTCAGTCACATAATGGTTAGGTAGCCATCCAACCTTCTAGCCGGCACTTCTTGCCCCAACAGATCCGGCAACACATTCCCGCTGCGTGCGCGCCAGTGCCCACCAGGCTGAAGCGTTTACGGCGACCGACGGTGCAGTCGCGTTCTTTTTGCCAGCGGGAGATCCGTCGCGTGCTGGAGCCTGACGTAAAGCCTTAGACCGATAATGGCGCTATTACCGGGGCCAGCGCTTGTCGTACACGCGGTAAATCAGGCACCTCAAGGTCAAACTCACGCCGCAGCAATTCAACCAGCTCGTCGACGTCCGCCACCTCGCGCCGCTCACTGTCGGCGCCCATGTGATGAATGGCAAAACTGCCGTTGTTCAGGGTCTTGCGCCAACCATTGCCGGTGCGTGCAACCATCAAACGATGCGCAAAAGGTGACTCGGGATGGGTCGAGACGTACCAGTTGCCGACGGTGTAATCGATGTCTTCCTGGCGCTGCAAATCGAACAGGTACATCGGCCGCCACTCGCCCGCGACTTTCGCGCGCAGCAGGTAGCCACCCATTTGTTTGTCGATGCGGTAGGGTTCGTGCGGGGTTGGTTGCTCATCTTCACTGTCGAGCAACAGCGGCGCGGTGGGCACCATGCCGCCGAAGCCGACGTCGGTGATGTAACGCGCTTGGTCGATGGTCACCAGACTCAAACGATGGGTTCGCGCCGTCCAGCTGCCTTCGGGTTGATTCATCACCACGCGCCCGCTGATCGCCCGCGCGTCGAACCCCAATTCCAGCAACAGCGCGAAGAACAAGTAATTGAGTTCGTAGCAATAGCCGCCGCGACCACTGCGCAGGAGTTTTTCTTCGATGGACGCAAGGTCGATCAACACCGGCTCAGCACTGACCGTCGCGAGATTCTCGAACACAAACTCGGCGGTATGGCGCAGTTGCAACTGACGCAAGGTTTCCAGCGTCGGTGGCGGCGGCGCATCGAAACCCAGCCGTTGCAGGTACAGATTGGTATTGGTCAGCTGTGGCGCGCTCATTGCTCGATCCTTATGCATAGGGCCGCAGAACACTGCGAGGATGTTGCCCTGTATACGGGATCGGGCACGGCGTTCGACAATTGATTTCGCCAATCGCCCGCTCAGCGTTTTTTCCGCGAGCCGATACGAATCCACGTTGGCGCATGGTCACTGGCGTGCGGCTCGTTGCGCACCCAGGCGTCGACCCCGGCGTCGTGCAGGTACGGACTCAGTGCCGGGTTGAGCAGCAGATGGTCGATGCGCAGGCCGGAGTTGGTTTGCCAATGATTGCGGAAGTAATCCCAGAAGGTATAGATGCGCTCTTCGGGATACACGTGGCGCAGGGAATCAGTCCAGCCCTGATCCAGCAAACGCTGGTAGCACTCGCGGCTTTCGGGTTGCAACAAGGCATCCTTGAGCCAGGAACGGGTGTTGTAGATGTCCATGTCGGTAGGCACGACATTGAAGTCACCGGCCAGCACCACCGGGTGATCGCTGCTCTGCAGATCTTTGGCATAGCTGATCAGGCGTTCGAACCAGGCCAGTTTGTAATCGAATTTGGGGCCCGGTTGCGGGTTACCGTTGGGCAGATACAGGCAACCGACCAGCACGCCGTGCACCGCCGCTTCGATATAGCGGCTGTGCGTGTCATCGGCATCACCCGGCAAACCGCGTCGACTCTCCAGCGGCTGCGCATCGCGCGCCAGAATCGCCACGCCATTCCATGATGCCTGGCCCTGCCAGATCGCGCCGTAACCGGCGGCTTCCAGTTCAGCGGCGGGAAATGCGCTGTCCACTGATTTGAGCTCTTGCAGGCACGCGATGTCCGGTTGTTCGCGCTTGAGCCATTCCAGCAGATTCGGCAATCGCGCGCGCATGCCGTTGACGTTGAAGGTGGCGATTCGCAGGTTTTTCATCGTCCGCAACTCCTGCCCGGTGGGATTAGAAATTGTGACCCTGGGAGCGCCGCGCAGGTTGCATCGAATGCCGATGGCGTGGCTCAGACGCGATGACGCAGCCACTGCAGGAAGCCTTTTTTCGGCGCAACGACTGGCGTGTCCTCAGTCAACGACTGCGCCTTGTGCAAGCGGAAATCGAGCAACGCCTGCATCGCATCGTGAATGTCATGACGCGCATCCAGGCAGGGTTTCAGGTACGACTTCTCAATGCGATACAGGGCGCAGAACGTCTTCGCCGAAAAATCCGCCGGCAGCGCAGTATCGGAAAGTATTCCGGCCTCGCCGATCACCTCTCCCGGCCCCATTCGCCCGGACTCCAGTGGTGTACCGTGGCGTTTGAGCGTCACCGAGACCACACCGGATTCAATGATGAACAAATGATCGCTGACTTCACCGCCCGCCAGAATCGTGTCCCCGGCACGGAAGGTTTGCAGGGTCATGTTCTGGCTGAAGGTGTCTTTTTCTTCCTCGCGTAGCGTCGAGAAAATCGGTGAGCTTTCCAGCAGTGCCCGTGGCCGCGATAACTGCGGCGCGGCGATGGTTTCGTTGCTCGACAGCAGATTGACCCCGCAGGCCTGCAAATGTCGGTAGGCCAGATCAAACAACTGATTGCGCACCACGCGCTTCTCGCCCATCGAGGCGACGAACCCGCTGATCTCGTATTCCGCACCGCCGCTGGCAGAACTCTTCAACGACACGCTCGGCGCGGGTGTGTCGAGCAATTGCCGACACCCTTGCATCGCCCGCTCCAGTGCTTCGATCACCGAGCTGGGCCGGGCATGGGGGCTGACGGGCACGCTGATCGACACGCCAAACATGTTGCTTGGCCGACTGAAGTTGATGATTTTGGCCTTGGCCGCCAGCGAGTTGGGAATCACCGCCATGCTGCCCTGACTGGTCTGCAGACGCGTGGCGCGCCAGTCGATGTCGGTGACGCGACCCTCGGTGCCGTCGATCGAAATCCAGTCATCGAGCTGATAGGGCTTGGTGGTGTTGAGGACGATGCCGGAAAACACATCGCTTAAGGTGCTCTGCAGGGCCAGGCCGACAATGATCGCCAACGCGCCGGAAGTCGCCAGCACGCCTTTGACCGGCAAATCCAGAACGTAGGCCAGCGCCGCAATGATCGCGATGAGGAAAATCACCGCGCCGAGCAAGTCCTGCAACAGGCGACCGGTGTGGCCGACCCGTTGCATCATCACCGCGCCGATCAACACCGTCAGCGTGCGCGCGCCGAACAGCCACCAACCGATCTGCAACCCGGTCGCCGCCAGATGCAGCGGCACATTGTCGGCCCAGGGCGCCGGCTCCAGCGGGTTGAGGCCTTCGTTGAACAGAACGATGCTGAACAGGGCGAAGATCAGCACCCGCACCAGCAACTTCCATTCACTGCCGCGGGAGCTGATCAGCCGCCACAGGCCCAGATCGAGCAGAATCAGGATCAATGCGCAAAACAACGGGTGTTCGGTCAGCAGAGACAGCATCAAACAACTCCGACAAAGGCCAATCGCGAGAAGATCGCACAGATTGGCACAGTGTAGGAGCAATTGATTTGAGCGGATGAACCGCTGCTTGAAAACACTGCGAAACCCTGTAGGGGCTGCCGAAGGCTGCGATCTTGAGGCTATGGGACGCGGAGCGTCCCCGGCTGCATTCCCACGCAGAGCGTGGGAACGATCAGATCAAAAGATCGCAGCCTTCGGCAGCTCCTACAGGGTGTTTTGCGTTAAAGGTGCATCCGGCCAAAGCGGCCGGACTGGAAGTCGGCGAAGGCCTGGTGGATTTCCTCCTCGGTGTTCATCACAAACGGGCCATGGCCGACGATCGGTTCGTCGATCGGCTCGCCGCTGAGCAGTAACACCACCGCGTCTTCGCTCGCTTGCAGTGTGAGGCGATCACCGTCGCGTTCGAACAGCGCCAACTGCCCTACTCCCACCGACTCCGCGCCGTTAACCTGTACCGAACCTTTCAACACTACTAATGCGGTGTTGCGTCCTTCGTGCAGATCAAGCGTCAGCAGCTTGTCGGCGTTGAGGCGCAGATCCCAGACGTCGATGGGCGTGAACGTCCGCGACGGTCCGGTGTGCCCATCGAATTCACCGGCGATCAGACGCAGGCTGCCGGCGCCATCCTTGAGCGCGACGTTCGGAATGTCACGGTCGAGAATCGTCTGGTACCCCGGCGCGGCCATTTTGTCCTTGGCCGGCAAGTTGACCCACAGCTGGACCATTTCCAGCTTGCCGCCGGTTTTTGCGAAGTTTTCCGAGTGAAATTCCTCATGGAGGATGCCGGACGCTGCCGTCATCCATTGCACGTCGCCCGGGCCGATGGTGCCGCCGCTGCCGGTGGAGTCACGGTGTTGCACTTCGCCGTCGTAGACGATGGTGACGGTTTCGAAACCACGGTGCGGGTGCTGGCCGACGCCACGCTGTTCAGTGGTCGGAATGAATTCGGCGGGACCTGCGTGATCGAGCAGCAGGAACGGGCTGATGTGCTTGCCCAGGTTGTCGTAGGAAAACAGGGTGCGCACCGGGAAACCATCGCCGACCCAATGGCCGCGCGGGCTGGTGTAGATGCCGATGATGTTTTTCATGGGGTCTCTCCAATGGGTGATTGCATTGGATTAAGCCTAAAGGCATATCGAATATTCGACTAGATGGTCAAAATCGGCTTGAGTGTTCCATGTACAGAACAGTGCTGGCAATGCGTGCTTCACGAGCAGGTGACGGCATTTGTTCAGAGACTTCGGGCGAGGCCGTGCATGACTTTGCGCAACTCGTCGATGGCACCGTCGACCACCGCGTTTTCACTGTCCCGGCACGCCGTTTCCAGAGCTGCACACGCGGCCACAATTCGCGCCGCGCCGACCATTTGCGCACCGCCCCTGATGCGATGGGTCAACTCGCGCAAGCCTTCGCGGTCGCCCGCCTGCAAATGATCCAGAGTGTGCAGATCGTCGCGCAGGCTGTTGCCGACTTGCTTGCGCAAGCGTTCGATCAACGAGTGATCGGCCCCGACCATCTGTTCCAGAGCACTCAGATCAAGTTCAACGCCCGGCGATTCATCTTCGTAAGGCTCGCAGCCGCGAGCGCCATTCAAGGCTTCAGCCAGATCATGCAAGCGAATCGGTTTGAACAGACAGCCGTCCATGCCGGCATCCAGACAGCGCAAGCGCTCCTCGACCTGCGCATTGGCAGTAAAACCCAGGATCAGACAGGGTCTGCGGCCGCTGGCGGCTTCTTCGTTGCGAATCGCCTGCGCCAATTCATAGCCGTTGCGTCGCGGCATGTTGCAGTCGGTGATCACCACATCGAAGGCCTGCGTGCGCCAGCGTTTAAGCCCCTGCTCACCATCGCCAGCGTCTACCGTGCGATGTCCCAGCTCGCTCAGTTGCCAGCCCATCAGCAAGCGGTTGACCGGATAATCGTCCACCACCAACACGTCCAATACACGGGCGGCGGGCGTCACGTCGGGCGATACCGGTGTGGCCGTCATCGCGCTCAGCAGGGGCAACCGCAGGTTGATTTCCACTCGCGTGCCTTGTCCCAGGTCACTGTCGAGGCGCAGCGTGCCGCCCATCATTGCGCAGAGGTTGCGGCTGATCACCAGGCCAAGGCCGGACCCGCTGCGCGCTGCTTGTGAACTATTGCTCGCTTGAACGAACGGATTGAACAGCCGCTCTTGATCCTCTGCGCTGATGCCAATGCCGCTGTCTTCGATCAACACCTGCACATTCACTTGCTCGTGCGATATCGCAACCATCCGCAGCCGTAAGCTCACCTCTCCCGCTTCCGTGAATTTGATCGCATTGCTCAACAGGTTTGACAGCACCTGCTTGAAACGCGTCGGATCGATGAGCACATCCGCATTGGCGCGCGGATCAAGTGCGATGCGCCACAACAAACGCTTCTGCTGCGCCAGCCCTTCAAATACTCGGCATACCGATGACACCGTGTCGCGTAGATTGGCTCGTTCGGGTGCGAGGGACAAATGCCCGGACTCGATGCGCGCGATATCCAGGATGTCGCCAATCAACGCCAACAATTGCTGGCCGGCATTCGATGCCAATTGAATTGCCAGTCGGTCGGTGACGCCTTCTTCTGCGCGCTCGAGGGCCAGCTCGAGCGCGCCGATCAAAGCGTTCATCGGCGTGCGGATCTCATGGCTCATGGTTGCCAGAAAAGTGCTCTTGGCCCGATTGGCTTCGTCCGCCGCGTCCTTGGCCTGCTGCAGTTGCAACAGCCATTGCTGACGCTGATGAATCTGCCGGCGCTGCCAACCGATCCAGAGCATTGCCAGCACGAGCAAGGCAACTGCGCCGGCGAAACCAAGCATTATCTCCTGACGGTGGCGCAGCCAGTAGCTGTCTTCGACCACCAGATCGTGGCTCCAGCGCTCGGCAAGTTCATCCGTTTGCTGCGGCGCAATGCTCAGCAACGCCTTGTTCAGGATCGAGTGCAGCAATGCCGATTGCGGCGCCGTGGCCAAAGCGATGCGCGCCGGCTGATCGCCAACGGTGCCGGTGATTCGCAGACGGTCGCGATACTGCCGGGCTATGAGAAAACGCGCCACCAGCAACGAGCTCACCGTCACGTCGACCTGTCCTTTGGCAATCAGCGCCATGCCTTCGGCGGGGCTTTTGACCTCGACCAGATGCAGACCGGGCACGCGATGCAGCAGGTAATCACGCAATGGGTGGCCGCGGTAGATGGCCAGGCGTTTGCCCGCCAGTTCGTCGAGCGACAGCGGAGCTTGCCCGTTCGCCGCGCTGACCAGCACGAACGGATTGCTCAGATAGGCGCGGGTGAATCGCAGTTGCGCTTCACGCTCGGTACTCGGCGTCACCGCTGGCAGAACATCAAGCTCACCGGCCTGCAGTTGCTCGAATTGATCGTTCAGCGAGGTGCCGCGCACGATCTCGAAATTGAGGCCGCTGCGCTGCGCAATCAGGCTCAGCAATTGCGCTGACAGCCCATTGAAGCGTCCGTCGGCATCGAAAAAAGTTAACGGTGCGAAATCTTCAACGGCGCCCACCCGCACCACTGGATGCTGGTCCAGCCATCGCTGCTCCGCGGCGCTGAGTTGCACTCGAGACTGTTCGGCCATCTCGGCGCGGCCGACACTCCAGCGCTGTTCGATCAGATGACGACGCTCCATGGGCAGGGCCGACAATGCCTTGTCGACGATGCGTTTGAGCATCACGTCGCTGCGCAACAACGCAAAAGCGAAGGCGTTGGCGTCAAGCCCCGACGGCCCGGCCAGTTGCAGGTCGTTGCGATAGTTGGTGTTGATCAGATAACAGGCGCTGATGAAGTCGCCCAGGTACACATCGTCGGCACCGAAGGCGACCGCGCCGAGTGCATCCATTGCCGACGCATAAACTTGAACGTGGGCGGCGGGGTAAAACGCCTGAATATGGGCCAGCGGCAGGTAATCTGCGACCACAGCGATGCGTTTGGCCGCCAGGTTGGCGGGCAGTTTCTCATGGTGGCGCGTGACGAGCATCGGCTGATCTTCAGCGTATGGCCGCGACAGAATGAACGCCGGATCCGCCGCTTCGAAACTGTTCGATGTACCCAGCAGATCGACATCGGCGCGCTTGAGCGCCGCCATCAATGCGGGCCTATCGGCGAAACGCCGCACTTCAATCCGGATGCCGAGCAGTTGCGCGAGCAGATCGGCGTAATCGGCCGTCAGCCCCTCCAGCTCATGCTGATTGCGGGTGATCTCGAAGGGTGGGTAATCAGGGCCGGAGATGCCCATGCGCAAGACAGAGTGCTCTCGCAGCCACTGGCGTTCCCGATCATCGAGGCGGACCTGAATACTCCCCGGTTCGAGGCGCGCCAGCACCTCAAGCGTCTGCGGCTGATCATTCGCCCAGACCGAGGCAACAAGCCCCAGCCACAGCGATAAAATCCGCAGGCCGTGCGTCATGTCTTGGGCACTCAAATCAAGTGATTGCGCTTGGCGAATTCACGCAGAAGCACCAGTGAACCCAGGCAAAGTTTCGCCATCATGCGGGTCTTGTAGGTGCTGACGGTCTTGTGACTCAGGTGCATCTCCTGGGCGATGGCCTTGTTCGGCTTGCCCAGCGCCAACTGCACGAAAATGCATAATTCACGATCGGAAAGCTGAGCAATCAGCTCCTTTTCAGTGCGTTGCATGGCGTTGTACAGACCGCTGTTATTGGGCAACGCGGAGAAATAAGTGTGGCCGGACATCAGCGCCTTGATGGCTTCGTGCAGCAGCGTCAGTTGATTGCTCTTGGTTACGTAGCCCCTCGCGCCGGCACGCAGGCAACGCTCCTGGTAATGCGTAGGCTCATGCATGCTGAACACCAGAACCCGGCAGCGCGCCGTCGGCGCCTTGATCTGGATTCGTGTCAGTACTTCCAACCCGTCCATGGACCCCAGCCCCAGATCGAGCACGACCAGGTGCGGATCATGCGCGCAGATCAACGGCACGACTTCGTTGCCATTGGACGCTTCATGAATCTGGCTGAAGCCTTGAGCCTGCAGGACGATTCGAATAGCCGCGCGCACTACTGGATGATCATCGACGATCAGCGCTGACTTCATTTTCGCTCCCGCACAATCGTGAAAGACACCGCAACAGCCGGTGCCGAAATCGGTGGCTGCGCTGGCGCTGCCACCTGGATGAGCAAGAGAATCACTTGTCAGCTCTGACAGTTGGGCGCACCGGTCTTTTATGCATTGGCATGGCGCAACGACCAATGCGAGTCAGGCATTGCCTGGCAGTCGCCAGAGGCCTCGACCCTGGCCATCACTTGCCCGATGAGTTGTGAATTGGGCAATGGCACCGGGCTGATCTGCACGTTTTCCTGGGCAAACCCCGCATTTGCCTGCCACGGCGCGGACGGTTCGTTGTAGATCAGAGCGTGGCGAACCTGTGGGTTATCGAGCAGAAAACCCAGCAGATCCAGGGAGCCCGCCGCCAGTTCGGCATTGATCACCAGCATATCGAACGGCTCGCAGCCGTAGTCGACCAGTGTCAACAATTCGTCGAGATTCTGCACCGGGGCCACGCGGTAATAGGCGAGCGCGTTGAACAGGCGCTCGATTTTCATGCGATGAAAATGCTGCGGGTCGGCGATCAGGATGCGCAACGCTTTGTTGCTCATGGTCATTCTCCCGGTAAGGTTTTGGGGGAGGCAAGACTACGCAAGCGCCGTGGATAGCTCTGTAGGACTTTTCCTAAATATCAGGTGATTTATCCGGGCATCCCCACATCCCACCGCGCTGACGCACCCCTATCCCCTGCGGGAGCGAGCAGTCTCGCTACCACAGGTGAATGCGCTCCAGGGCCGTTATTGCCAGCCAAACCGGCGAATGTAGAAGCCTTTCACCGCCTGGGTCAGGGCCATGTACGCCAACAGAATCAGCGGCAAAAACACAAAATACAGCGACGGCAGCGCCTGCAGTTTGAAGTAATGCGCCAGCGGCCCCATCGGCAGGAAGATGCCGACCGCCATGATGATCGCGGTCATCACCATCAGCGGCATGGCTGCGCGGCTTTGCAGGAACGGAATCTTCGGCGTGCGGATCATGTGCACGATCAGGGTCTGGGTCAGCAACCCGACGACAAACCAGCCGGACTGGAACAGCGTCTGGTGATCCGGGGTGTTGGCGTCGAACACGTACCACATCAAGGCGAACGTCGTGATGTCGAAAATCGAACTGATCGGGCCAAAGAACAACATGAAGCGCCCGACGTCACCCGGCTGCCAGCGCTGCGGTTGTTTCAACATCTCCTCGTCGACGTTATCGAACGGAATGGCAATCTGCGAAATGTCGTAGAGCAGGTTCTGCATCAGCAGGTGCATCGGCAACATCGGCAGGAACGGGATGAACGCACTGGCCACCAGCACCGAGAACACGTTGCCGAAGTTGGAGCTGGCGGTCATCTTGATGTACTTGAGCATGTTGGCGAACGTGCGGCGCCCCTCGAGCACGCCCTCCTCCAGCACCATCAGGCTTTTTTCGAGGAGGATGATGTCGGCCGCCTCCTTGGCAATGTCCACCGCGCTGTCGACGGAAATCCCGATATCGGCGGTGCGCAGCGCGGGCGCGTCGTTGATGCCATCGCCCATGAACCCGACCACATGGCCGTTGCCCTTGAGAATGCGCACGATGCGTTCCTTGTGCGACGGCGTCAGTCTGGCGAAGACGTTGGTCATCTCGACCGCAACGGCCAGTTCGGCATCGCTCATGCGCTCAATGTCCTTGCCCATCAGCAAGCCTTGCTGGGCGAGGCCGACTTCGCGGCAGATCTTCGCCGTGACCCGCTCGTTGTCACCGGTCAGTACCTTTACTGCCACGCCATGCTCGGCCAAGGCCTTGAGCGCTGGCGCGGTGCTTTCCTTCGGTGGATCGAGGAAAGCCACGTAACCGATCAGCGTCAGCTCCTGCTCATCCGCCAGGCTATAAACATCGCGTCCTTCGGGCATTGCGCGCGCGGCGACCGCCACCACACGCAGACCTTCGGCATTGAAAGCACCGGTTACCCGGCGAATCCGCGCCAGCAGTTCGTCGCTCAGCGCTTCATCGACATCGCCATGGCGCACACGGCTGCACACCGCCAGCACCTCTTCCACCGCGCCTTTGCAAATCAGCCGATGTGGCTGACCGCGGCCCTCCACCACCACCGACATGCGCCGGCGATTGAAGTCGAACGGGATCTCATCGACCTTGCGGAACGCACTGCCAACCTTCAGTTCGCGATGGATTTCAACGTGCTCGAGCACGGCAACATCCAGCAGGTTTTTCAGGCCGGTCTGGTAATAGCTGTTGAGGTAGGCGAGTTCCAGCACATCATCACAATCCTCACCCCAGACATCGACATTACGCGCCAGAAAGATTTTGTCCTGAGTCAGGGTGCCGGTCTTGTCGGTGCACAACACGTCCATGGCGCCGAAGTTCTGAATCGCGTCGAGGCGTTTGACGATGACCTTTTTACGCGACAGAAACACTGCGCCTTTGGCCAGAGTCGAGGTGACGATCATCGGCAGCATTTCCGGGGTCAGGCCGACGGCAATCGACAGTGCGAACAGCAGCGCTTCGGTCCAGTCGCCCTTGGTGAAACCGTTGATGAACAGCACCAGCGGCGCCATGACGAACATGAACCGGATCAGCAGCCAGCTGACCTTGTTGACGCCCTGCTGGAACGAGGTCACCGCACGGTCAGTCGCACCGACCCGTTTCGCCAGCGCACCGAAATAGGTGCTGTTGCCGGTTGTGAGAATCACCGCCACCGCTGTACCGGACACTACGTTGGTACCCATGAACAGAATGTTGTCCATTTCCAGCGGGTTACGTGTGCCGCGATCAGCCTGATGGATGAATTTCTCCACGGGCATCGATTCACCGGTCATTGCTGCCTGACTGACGAACAGATCCTTGGCGCTGAGCACGCGGCAATCGGCGGGAATCATGTCGCCAGCCGAAAGCACGATCAGATCGCCCGGTGCCAGCTGTTTGATCGGCAGTTCCCGGCGCGGCGCATTCCGGCGCAGCACGGTGGCGGTGTTGCTGACCATGGCCTTGAGCGCATCGGCGGCCTGAGTGGATTTGCTCTCCTGCCAGAAGCGCAGCAGCGTCGACAGCACCACCATGGAGAAAATCACCACGGCAGCCTTGAGGTCCTCGGTCAGCCAGGAGATCACCGCAAGCAAGGTCAGCAGCAGGTTGAACGGGTTTTTGTAGCAGTGCCACAGATGGTTCCACCACGGCAACGGCTGCTCGTGTTCCACTTCGTTGAGGCCGTGTTGCGCGCGCAGTGCATCAGCCTCAACCTCGGTCAGCCCCTCGCCGTGGGTGCCCAGTGACAACAGCAACGCAGCGCTGTCTTCATGGGCGGCAGCGACCAGCGTACTGGCCAGCGTCGGCGGCACTTCACGGCTGACTGTGGTGTCGTTGATCGAGTCCAGCAGCGCCAGACGACGCAAGTGCCGGCCGATATGGCGGCTGCGCAGAAAGCCTGCGAAAAATTCCTTGAGCGTGAGTTTCATGGCTGTGTCCCCTGTGGTCCGCCAGGAAACCGTCGAGCAGGTACCGCCGCGCCTTGGCACCGGAAAAACCGGCGCGGCAAGGCGTGGCGCGCCGGTCGGGCACGACAGGCGTGTCGATAAGCTCTGATGACGACTGAGGTCGCCAGCACGCTTGGTTCAGTGTCGTTGAGAAGGACGTCGAGGCACGACCCGGAACTGGCCATGCACGGGATGCCGCTGCTCGCTGTTACGGCGAGACAACGGCAGAGAGAAAGGCTGCGCGTTATCTTGCCGAGAATCTGCCGGACATCGAGACCGGCCGACAACTGTCACTCGAACAAGTACCCACTGTGGGTCTCCGCAATTGATGAAAACGCGCGCAGCTTACGCCCGCAGCGAAATGGCTGGAAGCGCTGCTTGAGGGGATGTGAGGGATGTTCAGGCAGGGTTCAGGATTCCCTCTGCGATCGTTCCCGCGCTCTGCGTGGGAATGCAGCCCGGGATGCTCCGCGTCCCTTCCAAATGCCGAACGCGGAGCGTCCGTTGAGGCATTCCCACGCAGAGCGTGGGAATGATCTAAAACATTTTGCTCTGCCTTCACAGAACCATCGTGGGAGCGGGCTTGCCCGCGAAGGCGGTGTGTCAGGCGCCGCAGAACTCAGCTGGCTGTGGCCAACAACAAATCCGCCACCGAGCGGCTATGCCCGCGCTGCTTGCCATGCTCATACAGCGAGCCGGCGATTTCGTCGGCACGAATCGGCAGCACCGACAGCAGCGTGTCGCTCAGGCCATGGCTGGCCTGGCAGAAGCCCTGCATATAAATGCCGGCCTTGCAGCGTTCATCAGTGATCAGTTTGTAATTGCGATCGACTTCGAACTCACCGAGGTATTCCTCCAGCGGCGCGAGCAGTTTGCGGTGCATCTGCCGCTCGTAACCGGTAGCGAGCACCACGGCGTCATAGATTCGCACCGTGACTTCACCGGTGGCGTTGTTGCGCACTGCCAGCTCGATACCGTTTGCCGTGGCCGTGGCACTTTCGACGGTGGTCAGGGTGCGGAAGGCATGACGGGCAATTCCGGAAACCTTCTGCCGATAGAAGATGCCGTAGATGCGTTCGATCAGGTCGATGTCGACCACCGAATAGTTGGTGTTGTGGTACTCGTTGACCAACCGCTCGCGCTCGACGCTGTTCTGCTGGAACACCAGGTCGGTGAACTCCGGCGAAAACACTTCGTTGACGAACGGGCTGTCGTCCGCAGGCTTCAACGCCGAGCCGCGCAGGTTCATGTCGACCTGCACCGACGGGAATGAATCGTTGAGATCGATAAAAGCTTCCGCCGCGCTCTGCCCGCCACCGATGATCGCAATGCTCATCGGCTGATTGTTCACGCACGGCTGCCTGGCCATTTGCGACAGGTATTGCGAATGGTGAAACACCCGATGATCGCCCTTCAGTGCTTTGAACGCCTCGGGAATGCGCGGTGTGCCGCCAGCGCTGACCACCACCGAACGCGTGGTACGCACGAACTGCTGGCCGTCGCTGCCCCGGGAAATAACGCGCAATGCTTCAACCTGCTGGTTGTGCAGGACCGGTTCGATGAACTGCACTTCCTCACCGTAACGGCTCTGCCCGGTGAACTGCCCGGCCACCCAGCGCAGGTAGTCGTTGTACTCCATGCGGCACGGATAAAAAGTGCCGAGGTTGATGAAGTCGACCAGACGCCCGTGGTGCTTGAGGTAATTGACGAACGAGTACGGGCTGGTCGGATTGCGCAGGGTCACCAGGTCCTTGAGGAAGGAAATCTGCAATTCGCTCTGCGTCGACAACGTGTTGCCGTGCCAGCTGTAAGTGGCCTGCTTGTCGAGAAACAGCACATCCAGTTCGCCCTGGGTCGCGCCGCGTTCTTGCAAAGCGATGGCCAGCGCCAGGTTCGAAGGGCCGAAACCGACGCCGATCAGGTCGTGAACGATGGGCGATGCAATTGCCTGTGTCATTTCCAGTGTCCTCTGGATGAACCCCTCAACGCGGGGAAAAAGCCTGGGTGGCCTGACCGGCCTGAATGGTCAGCAGGTCGTCTGTTGAGTAGGAACGAGGACGATGAAAGGAAATTTAACCGGCGCGGATCACTGGCCATCCCATTGCTGGATGCGCAAGCGGCAATGTTTCATGGCGTTGACGATGTGTTTTTCCACCATCGCCCGGGAGATGCCGAGGGTCTGGGCGATTTCCGGATGGGACAGGCCTTCGATCTTGCGCAGCAGAAAACTGTCGCGGCATAGCGCAGGCAACTCGGCCAATGCGCGCTGGAGCATTTCCAGGCGCTGGCCGTGATCAAGGGTGCCGTGGGGTGACGGGGTGAAATAGCGCTCCTCGTTATCGAGCACGTCCAGCGATTCGACCTGACGCAGCGCATTGCGGCGGTGGTCGTCAATGACCAGGTTCAACGCGGTGCGATAGAGGAAGGCGCGGGGTTGTTCGATCGGGACTTCGCTGGAGCGCTCCAGCACGCGTACGTAGGCGTCATGCACCACATCCTCGGCGACCTGACGGTTGCCCAGTCTGGCGTTGAGGAAACACACCAGCTCACGATAGTAGTTCTCCAACATGACTCCCGACCGCATCGATGCCGTTTCTGTCCTTGAGCGCACTGATCAGACCTGCGAATGACGCAGTAGCAAGATAGTGGCAACTTGAGGTGCGTAATTTATAGTAATTCTCATATAGATTTAAAGAGCTGATTCCATATACCGGACAAATAGTGGTGGCCCGGCGTGCAACAGCTCGATGTGTGTGCGGCTAAATTCCGTGGCGCATGCCTCGTTTACAGGACAGCCCCTGTGTCTGTCGTGCCTTGCGACGGGCCGCAACCACTGGCCGGAACCCTGCATGAATCGTCCCCGCCCCGCCCGTCGCGCGCTGTTCGCCGCCCTCTGTCTGATTCCCGTGATCGCTGTTGCTGCCTGGCAAGTGTTGCCACCGGGTCGCGACGCCGTTGCCACTGTGCAGGTCAGCCGGGGCGATATCGAAAACAGCGTGACGGCGCTCGGCACCTTGCAGCCGCGCCGCTACGTGGATGTCGGCGCACAGGCTTCGGGGCAGATTCAGAAGATTCACGTCGAGGCTGGCGATACGGTCAAGGAAGGCCAGTTGCTGGTGGAAATCGACCCGTCGACACAGAAAGCCAAGCTCGATGCCGGGCGCTTTTCCATCGAAAACCTCAAGGCGCAGCTGCAGGAGCAGCGCGCGCAGCACGATCTGGCGCAGCAGAAATACCAGCGCCAACAGAAACTCGCCGCCGGTGGCGCCACGCGCGAAGAGGATGTGCAGACCGCCCGCGCCGAGGTTCGCGCAACCCAGGCGCGCATCGACATGTTCCAGGCGCAGATCCGCCAGGCTCAGGCCAGCCTGCGCAGTGACGAGGCGGAACTCGGTTACACGCGCATCTATGCGCCAATGAGCGGGACCGTGGTCGCCGTCGGTGCGCGCGAAGGCCAGACCCTCAACGCGCAACAACAGACCCCGCTGATCCTGCGCATTGCCCGGCTGTCGCCGATGACGGTGTGGGCCGAGGTTTCAGAGGCCGACATCGGCCACGTCAAACCCGGCATGACTGCCTACTTCACCACCCTCAGCGGCGGCACCCGGCGCTGGAGCAGCACCGTGCGGCAGATTTTGCCGGTGCCGCCGCGCCCGCTTGAGCAAAATCAGGGCGGCAGTCCCACCGGTGGTCGCAGCGGCAGCGAACGGGTGGTGTTGTACACCGTGCTGCTTGATGTCGATAACGCCGATCACAGCCTGATGACCGACATGACCGCGCAGGTGTTCTTCGTCGCCGAGCAGGCGCAAGGCACCCTGACCGTGCCGACTGCTGCCCTGCAACCGGGCTCGCGTCCGCAGTGGCAGCGGGCGCAGATCGTCGCCGCCAACGGTGATATTCAGGCGCGGGACGTACGCACCGGTATCAGCGACCGCCTGCGCACCCAGGTGCTGGAAGGTCTGGCCGAGGGCGAGCATATTCTCAGCGCCCCGGCCAGCGGTCACGGAGGCTGAATGCACACGCCCCTGATCGACCTGCGGCAGATCCGCAAAGCCTACGGCGGTGATGACAGCCCGCTGGTGGAAGTGCTGCGCGGGATCGATCTGTCGATCCACGCCGGCGAGTTCGTCGCCATCGTCGGCGCCTCCGGTTCGGGCAAATCGACGCTGATGAACATTCTTGGTTGCCTGGACCGCCCCACCAGCGGCGAGTATCTGTTCGCCGGGGAAAATGTCGCGCAGCTGGACAGCGATGAATTGGCCTGGCTGCGCCGCGAAGCGTTCGGTTTTGTCTTTCAGGGCTACCACCTGATCCCCTCCGGCTCAGCCCAGGAAAATGTCGAGATGCCGGCCATCTACGCCGGCACCCCGGCCGCCGAGCGGCATGCCCGCGCCTTGGCGCTGCTGCAACGTCTTGGGCTCGGCACTCGCACCGGCAACCGTCCGCATCAACTTTCCGGCGGTCAGCAACAGCGGGTGTCGATTGCCCGCGCGCTGATGAACGGCGGCCACATCATCCTCGCCGACGAACCCACCGGCGCCCTCGACAGCCACAGCGGCGCCGAGGTCATGACCCTGCTTGACGAACTCGCCGATCAGGGCCACGTGGTGATCCTCATCACCCACGACCGGGAAGTGGCGCAGCGAGCCAAACGCATCATCGAAATCCGCGACGGCCTGATTATCAGTGACAGCGCCGAGCAGGCGTGCGCGCCGCCTGTGGTCAATCCCGGCGCGTTGCAAGCGGTTGATCTGCGCCAGCGCCTGAACAACGGCAGCAGCCAGACCGGCGCCTGGAAAGGTGAATTGATCGACGCCGTGCAAGCGGCGTGGCGAGTGATGTGGATCAACCGCTTCCGCACGGCGCTGACGCTGCTGGGCATCATCATTGGCGTGGCGTCAGTGGTGGTCATGCTCGCCGTCGGCGAAGGCAGCAAGCGTCAGGTCATGGCGCAAATGGGCGCGTTCGGTTCCAACATCATCTACCTCAGCGGCTCGGCGCCGAATCCACGCACACCGGAGGGCATCATCACCCTCGACGACGTCGCAGAGCTGTCTGCCCTGCCCCAGGTGGAGCGGATCATGCCGGTCAATGGCTCGACCGCCGGTGTGCGGTTTGGCAACGCCGACCACAGCAGTTACGTCGGCGGCAACGACACCAACTTCCCCGTGATCTTCAATTGGCCGGTGACCCAGGGCAGCTACTTCACCCAGGCCGACGAGGACAGCGCCGCCGCTGTCGCGGTAATCGGCACCAAGGTTCGCGACAAATTGCTCAAGGATGTCGCCGACCCGATCGGTCAATACATCCTCATCGAAAACGTGCCGTTCCAGATCCTTGGCGTGCTCGCCGAAAAAGGCGCCAGCTCCGGCGACTCCGACAGCGACAACCGCATCGCCGTGCCCTATTCGGCGGCAAGCATGCGCCTGTTCGGCAGTCGCAACCCGCAATACGTGGTGATCGCGGCCAAGGATGCGCGCAAGGTCAAGGACGCCGAACAGGCCATCGAACAGGCAATGCTGCGTCGGCACCACGGCAAGAAGGATTTCGAGCTGACCAACAATGCCGCGATGATCCAGGCCGAAGCGCGCACGCAAGGCACGCTGTCGCTGATGCTGGGGGCGATTGCGGCGATTTCCCTGCTGGTCGGCGGTATCGGCGTGATGAACATCATGCTCATGACCGTGCGTGAGCGCACCCGCGAGATCGGTATTCGCATGGCCACCGGCGCACGGCAGCGCGACATCCTGCGCCAGTTTCTCACTGAAGCGCTGATGCTGTCGGTGGTCGGCGGTATCGCCGGAATCGGCCTGGCGCTGCTGGTTGGCGGCGTGTTGTTGCTCAGCGGCGTCGCGATCGCCTTTCAAGCGCTGGCAGTGGTCGGCGCGTTTGCCTGTGCGCTGGTCACCGGCGTCATTTTCGGCTTCATGCCGGCCCGCAAAGCTGCCCGGCTCGACCCGGTCACGGCCCTTACCAGTGAATGATCGATCTATGAAAGTGCGACTGACATTTCTCGCCGCCAGCCTGTTGCTGGCGGCCTGCAGCAGCCCGACGCCGCGCCTCGACAGCGGCGTGCAGGCGCCGCGCGCGTGGCAGTCAGCCGACAGCCACGGCGCGCTGCACAGCAATCGGCAATGGTGGACGCAATTCGGCAGCCCCGAGCTGGAGCGGCTGGTGGAACAGGCGCGGCTGGGCAGCTACGACCTCGCCGCCGCCGTAGCGCGGGTCAGGCAGGCGCAGGCCAGCGCCACCATCGCCGGCGCCCCGCTGCTGCCCGAACTCAAGGCCGGGCTGAACGCCAACCGGCAGAAATTGATCCACGGCAAGGGCTATAGCCAACTGGATGTCAGCCCGGAAAATCGCTCGCTGGACTATTACGATGCCGAACTCAGCGCCAGTTACGAAATCGATTTCTGGGGCGGCAAGCGTGCCGCGCGTGACAGTGCGGTGCTCGGCGTGCAGGCCAGCGAGTTCGACCGCGCCACCGTCGAGCTGACCTTGCTCAGCGGCGTCGCCAACAGTTACACCCAAGCCCTGGCCTTGAGAGAACAGGCGCGCATTGCCGAACTCAATCTGGCCAATGCGCAGAATGTGCTGCACCTGGTGCAGACCCGTTTCGCCGCCGGCAGCGCCACCGCGCTGGAACTGGCCCAGCAGAAAAGCCTGGTAGCCGAACAACAGCGTCGCCTGCCACTGGTGCAACAACAGGCGCGTGAAGCGCTGATCAGCCTCGCCGCGCTGCTCGGCCAACCGGTGCAAGCGTTACCACTGCCCGCGCAATCCTTCGCCCAATTGCACTGGCCGGACATCGCCAGTGGCGTGCCGAGCGACTTGCTCAGCCGTCGTCCGGACATCGCCAGTGCCGAGGCCAAACTGGCGGCGGCCCAGGCTGATGTCACCGTTGCCCGCGCGGCGATGCTGCCGAAGATCACCCTGACCGCCAGCCTCGGCAGCGGCGCCGACCTCGCCGCCGACCTGCTGCGCACGACGTTCTACAACCTGTCGTCGGGGCTGACCGCGCCTATTTTCAACAATGGTCGCCTCAGCGCCGAACGCGACAAGGCCAAGGCTCGTCAGGACGAACTGCTGGAGACCTATCGCGGCGCGATTATCAACGGCTTCGCCGACGTCGAAAAAGCCCTCAGCAGCATTCGCGGCCTCGACGAACAACGGCAATGGCAAAGCGAAGAACTGCACCAGGCACAAACCGCCTTCGACATCGCCCAGAGCCGCTACCAGGCCGGCGCCGAAGACCTGCTCACCGTGCTGCAAACCCAGCGCACCCTGTATGCGGCGCAAGACCTGAACGTGCAACTGCGCCTGTCGCGGTTGCAGGCGAGCATTGCCTTGTACAAAGCCTTGGGCGGTGGCTGGGAGGCGATCTGACGGAGATGCGTCGACTGGACTGGCGTCTTCGCGAGCAAGCCCGCTCCCACAATGGAACTGCGCACAGATCACAATTTACGGCACAACAAAGCCCCCCCTGTAGGAGCTGCCGAAGGCTGCGATCTTTTGATCTTGCTTTTCTGTAGGAGTGAGCCTGCAAGGGATTGCGACCAAGTCAGAGTGTGTGTTGAAGCGATCTAAAGCTGCCGGCCCTTGACCTTCAGATGCCGCGCATACCACGGGCGCTGTGGCACCTTGCGCAACAGCTCGGTCATGTTGTCTTCGTCGCCGAAGGTGATGCGTAGCGCCAGTTTCATGGTTTCCGGGTCCATCTCCACTGAACGTCCGACTTGCAGGCCGGGCACGGTGCTGCAGCCGTGGGTGTCGGGGCCGAGCCAGGGGTCGGCGACTTCCACCCAGCGCCCCGGTGCAAACCATGGCACGCCGTTGACGTGCAGACGTGTCACTTCGCCGGGGTGAAAACGCTCGTGGGCGCGGAACCAGTCTTCCAGGCGATCATCGATCCAGCCGTGAAAGCGCCAGAACACCGGGTTCACGTGGGAGGAAAACGGGTCGCCGAGAAAGTCGTTTTCCGGCGCATACCAGCGCGCGGCGAAGTCTGCCTGATCGCGCGCCATCGGCACCGGAATGTCGTTGGACGGGTCACGCGCCACCGAAGCCCAACGCATGTGCAGCCAGTCGTGCAGGCCCAGTTCGACCTCGGAGCCGAACTGGCCCAGCGTCAATTTGGACAAGTACCGCGGATCGCGATACTGCGATTCCCAGACCAGGAAATTGCTCTGGAAAGTCTCCGCCGCTTTGATGTCGCTGACCCATTTGGTGTACTCGTCATCACCCTCGGCCAACCAGGTCGGCGGCAGGGAATTGCCGTCGTGATTATCGAAGTAACGCGCGAATCCCTGTCGGTCCCGCTCCAGCTCAGGCTGCGGCTGCGGGAACGCCGGCCAGGAAGGCAAATCCTGCATCGAGCGGGCGATGCCGAGCATGTGCCGGTGCATAAAGAAAAAATCCACGCCCGAGCCATTGCGATCCTTGCTTGGCCCACGGGCATCGCGCTCCTTGTCACGTGGCCCGGGCTGCCAGCCGATGCCGCGCAGCGCCTCGCGTTTCTTCTCCGACAGCTTGTGCCACTTGTCACGCGTGGCGTGCCAGAGCTGGTGGAACAGGCGATGTTCGGGCGCCACCAGCCAGGCCAACAGTTGCGGGTTCAGACCCGTGCGTTCGCGGGCTTCGGGAAAACGCCGTTTGATGGCAATGAACTGATTGTCCAGCTCGGGCAACGCCAACGGCCGATCCAGACGCAGCACCCGCCCGGTGAACGTCGCGCTGCCGGCATTGCCGAACGCCGCCCAGACTTCATCCAGTTTGACTTTGAATTCATACACCGGCGGCGCGAGTGGCGCATCGGTGCGCAGCAGGCGCCAATACATCTCGGCGCCGTTGCCCGGCGCCAGATCGCCGATCACTTGATAACGCGCAGGCCCCTCGGCACGCAGATTGGTCCCGGTGTCGAGATAACCGCGCAAGCCGCGCCCACGATGGGCGATGTCGAGAAACAGCTCCAGGCCATGCGGTGGCAGACCATCGAGCCCGGCCGCCGCACCGGTAAAGCGAATGTCCCAGACCCCGCGCAAATTGTCCGCCAATTGTTGCCCGGCGGTGTCCGCCAGATCGACCGTGGCCTCGCCCGGGGTGATCGGAAACTCCTCGCGAGTCAGTTCACGATGTGCATAAAAAGCGGCAGGCAGCGCGGCGCCCGTGAGTGCCATGCCCGCCATGAACCAGCGTCGAGAGATCGTCATTGCCCTACCTGTGTCAGCCATGAAGCAGGCTGTATCCAAGCTAGAACGTTTGCTCGCCAGGGAAATTTACGCTGCCGGCAAAACATCCCCTTGCCGCTGCCGGGCATTTGTAACGCGCGCCTAAATTAGCCCTGCGGCCACTCGTTCTTCCCAGATAGCAAAGGCCCCTGCGCCTGTACCTTGACGGCGAACCTGAATGAGATGGCAATGACAAAACCGCGTTGGAAAAAGGCTCTATTCATCGGCCTGCCACTGGCCCTGGCGATCAGTGCCGGCGCAGGATTTCTGGCCTGGGATTACCTGAACAACCCCGGCTACCCGGTGAAGGTGATGAAACAGGCGAGCGAGTTGCAGGATCGCCTGCTGTCGTTCGACAGCCACATCACCGTGCCGCTGAGTTTCGGCAGTCACGACCACGAAGCCGACAAGGATGGCTCGGGCCAGTTCGACCTGGTCAAGGCCAATCGCGGGCGCTTGTCCGGCGCGGCGCTGACGGTGTTCGGCTGGCCGGAGATGTGGAACGGCCCGAACGCTCCGCATCGTCCGACCGAGGGTTTTGTCGAAGAGGCGCGCAACCAGCAGGAAGTGCGCTACAAGATCATTTCCGGAATCGTCCGCGACTTTCCCAATCAGGCCGGCATCGCCTATACGCCGGATGATTTGCGCCGGCTGCACGGCGAAGGCAAGTTTGCGATTTTCATCAGCATGCTCAACGCCTACCCGCTGGGCGACGACCTGAGCAAACTCGACCTGTGGGCCGGGCGCGGCATGCGCATGTTCGGTTTCAGTTACATCGGCAACAACAGCTGGGCCGACTCGTCGCGGGCGCTGCCGTTTTTCAATGACTCGCCCGATGCCCTCGATGGTCTCTCGGATATCGGCAAACAAGCGGTGCAGCGCTTGAACGATCTGGGCGTGATCATCGACGTGTCGCAGATGTCGACCAAAGCCCTCAAGCAAGTCGCCGAACTGAGCCGCACACCGCTGGTGGCCTCGCATTCGGCGCCCCGGGCGGCGGTGGATATCCCGCGCAACCTCAGCGACAAAGAACTGCAACTGATCAAGAACAGTGGCGGCGTGGTGCAAGTGGTCGCTTTCTCGCAGTACCTCAAACCCCTGACTCAGGGCACGCAGGACAAACTCAATGCATTGCGTGCGCGCTTCGATCTGCCGCCACTGCCTGATCTGGCCATGGCGCTGATGCCCGGCGATCCGATCATCACCGCCTGGTCGGAACAGAAGCTCGGCCAGTACGCCAGCGGCCTCTACGCGATCCTCGAAGAAGAACCGAAAGCCACGCTCAAGGACTTTGGCGACGCCATCGACTACACGGTGCGCAAAATCGGCATCGACCACGTCGGCATTGCTTCGGATTTCAACGATGGCGGCGGCATCAAAGGCTGGGAAAACGTCGGTGAAATCCGCAACGTCACCGCCGAACTGTTGCAGCGCGGCTACTCCGAGGCAGACATTGCCAAGCTCTGGGGCGGCAACTTCATGCGCGTCTGGGATCAGGTGCAAAAAGCCGCGAAACCGGCGCTGGCGTCGCGCCAGGAGGTGGCGCGGCCATGACCGATCGTCGCACTTTTCTCAAGCAGGCGGGCCTGCTCGCCGCTGCCCTGCCCCTGGGTGCCAGCCTGAATGTGCCAACGGCAACCGCTGCCGTACCGACTGCGTCGCGGGACAAATGGGCGCAGTTGCGCCAGTTGTTCGATCAGGATCCCCAGGCCATCCACTTCGCCAACTTCCTCGTTACCTCGCACCCCAAACCGGTGCGCGAAGCCATCGAGCGCCATCGCGCGGCGCTGGATCTGAATCCGGGTCTGGCGATGGATTGGGATCTGGGCGTCACCGAGAAACGCGAAGAAAACGTGCGCCACTGGGCTGGCCAGTATCTGCAAGCCAAACCGGCGCAAATCGCCCTCACCGGCAGCACCACCGAAGGGCTGGCGATGATCTACGGCAGTGTGCAGGTGCGCGCGGATCAGGAAATTCTCACCACGGTTCACGAGCATTATTCGACGCGCAACATCCTCGATTTTCGCAGCCGTCGCGACGGCACGCGCGTGCGCAAACTCAAGCTGTTCGAAACCCCGCAGCGCATTTCTCTGGATCAGGTACTCGACACGATCAATCGCAACATCCGCCCCGAGACCCGCGTTCTGGGCATGACCTGGGTGCATTCGGGCAGCGGCGTGAAGCTGCCGATCAGCGAGATCTCGCGGCTGGTCGATGAGCACAACCGCCAGCGCGACGACCAGGATCGGCTGATCTACGTGGTTGATGGCGTGCACGGTTTCGGCGTCGACGACCTGAGTTTCCCGCAGATGAACTGCGATTTTTTCATCGCCGGCACCCACAAGTGGATGTTCGGCCCACGCGGCACCGGCATCGTCTGCAGCCGCACGGAAGAACTGAAATACGTCAGCCCCAGCGTGCCGACCTTCTCCGAGGCCACAGCCTTCTCGACCATCATGACCCCGGGCGGCTACCACGCCTTCGAACATCGCTGGGCGCTGGACGAAGCCTTCAAGTTGCACCTGCAACTGGGCAAGGCCGAGGTGCAGACGCGCATTCATCAGCTCAACAGTTACCTCAAGCAACGCTTGCAGGAGCACCGCAACATCGAACTGGTGACCCCGCTCGATGCGCAGTTTTCCGCCGGCTTCACTTTCTTCCGGATCAAGGGCCAGGACAGCGACGAAGCTGCCGCTTATCTGATGCAAAACCGGGTGATCTGCGACGCGGTCAGCCGCGATGTCGGGCCGGTGATCCGGACCGCGCCGGGTTTGCTCAACAGCGAAGCCGAAGTGGACCGCTTCATGAACATCCTCGGCAAAAAACTGCGCGCCTGACCCTCGACTGCCGTTTTCCTTTCAAAGAGACGACCCATGAAAAAGCCTCACGCGTCACTCACCTTCAAAGCCCTGCCCGCACTGGCGCTGAGCGCCCTCTGCGCCGCACTGTTGCCCGGCACCGTGCTGGCAGCTCCAGCGCCCGCTGCGGGCAAAGTGTTCAAGGATTGCAAGGACTGCCCGGAAATGGTCGTGCTGCCGACCGGCAGCTACACCATGGGCACGCCGGATGATGAAGTCGGCCGGCAGCCCGACGAAGGCCCGCTGCACACAGTCACCTTCAGCAAACCGTTGGCTATCAGCCGCTCGCAGGTGCTGGTGGGCGAATGGGACGCCTATGTGCGCGAGACCGGCAACAAGCCTTACGACTTCGATGACCGTCCCGGCCGCCGCTGCACCGCCGGCAAGCCGGAATTCAAACAGACGCCCCGCGACCCGGCGGTGTGCATGAACGTCGCCGAAGCCCAGGGCTACATCGACTGGCTGTCGAAAAAGACCGGCCACGCCTATCGCCTGCAAAGCGAATCGATCCGCGAATACGCCGCTCGTGGCGGCAGCACCGGGCCTTTCCCGTTCCCGTTCGATGAGGGCAAGGATTACCAGATTGCCAAACACGCCAACACTTATGGCGCGGCTGACGGCTACAACTTCACCTCGCCAGCCGGCACCTTCCCGGCCAATGCGTTTGGTGTGTTCGACGCCCACGGCAACGTCTACGAGTGGACCGCCGACTGCTATCACCCGGACTACTCCGGCGTCCCCGCCGACGGTCGCCCATGGACTCAGGAAAACTGCGAACGCCAGGTCATGCGCGGCAACGACTGGGGCGAGGCGCCGATTTTCTCGCGTTCGGGCAACCGCAATAGCAGCTGGCCGACCAGCAAAGGCGACTGGCTGGGCTTTCGCGTAGTGCGCGACCTCTGATCCCGCCCTCGACGAGCGCAGCCGCGCCTGCGCTCGTTTAAAGAAACTCCGCGACCATTCGTTTTCCTTAAGTACCGGCACTCCCTCCGCATCGAAGCAGGAATCCTCCATGACCAAGCCTACGCGTGGGGCGATCAACGAATTGTTCGCCCTGCTCAAGCCCTTCCGCCTGATCGTTTCGGCGTCCATCGTGCTCGGCATGCTCGGCGGCCTGAGCGTCACCGTGCTGCTGGCGACCATCAACAACGCCCTGCATTCCGATGACGGCCTGACCCGCACCGTGGTGATGATCTTTGCCGGCCTCTGTGCTCTGGCCCTGCTGACCACGATCCTGTCGGACATCGGCACCAATTACGTCGGCCAGCACATCATTGCCAAATTGCGCAAAGAGCTGGGAGAGAAAGTCCTGTCGGCGCCGATCGACCAGATCGAACGCTACCGCAGCCATCGCCTGATTCCGGTGCTGACCCACGATGTCGACACCATCAGCGACTTCGCCTTCGCCTTCGCGCCGCTGGCAATTTCCATGACCGTGACCCTCGGCTGCCTCGGCTATCTGGCAATGCTGTCATGGCCGATGTTCCTGATGATGCTGGTAGCCATCGCCATCGGCACCACCATCCAGGCGATTGCACGGGCCAAGGGCATGCGCGGCTTTTACGCCGCCCGCGACTCTGAAGACGAATTGCAAAAGCACTACAACGCGATCGCCGAAGGTGCCAAGGAACTGCGTATCCACCGCCCGCGCCGTCAGCGCATGTTCGTCGCCGGCATTCAGAAAACCGCCGAGAAAATCTGCGACACACAGATAAAATCGATCAACACGTTCGTCATCGCCAAGTCGTTTGGTTCGATGCTGTTTTTCGTGGTCATTGGCATGGCCCTGGCCCTGCAATCGCTGTGGCCGAGTGCCGACAAAGCGGTGATGAGCGGTTTCGTTCTGGTGCTGCTGTACATGAAGGGGCCGCTGGAACACCTGATCAGCACCTTGCCAATCATCAGCCGTGCGCAGATTGCCTTCCGCCGCATCGCCGAACTCAGCGAACAGTTCTCCTCGCCGGAACCGCACCTGCTGCTGCAGGACCAGGGCAGCAAGCCGGCCGCCGTCAACAGCCTGGAACTGCGCAACGTGCGCTACGCCTTCCCGGCCGTGGAAGGCAGCGAACCCTTCCGTCTCGGGCCGGTGAACCTGCGCATCGAACAGGGCGACATCGTGTTCATCGTCGGTGAGAACGGCTGCGGCAAAACCACGCTGATCAAATTGCTCCTGGGCCTGTACGCGCCGACCGAGGGCGAAATCTGCGTCAACGACAAGCCGATCACTGCGGTCAACCGCGACGATTACCGCCAGAACTTCACCACGATCTTCGCCGACTACTACCTGTTCGATGACCTGATTCAGGGCGACCGTGAGGTGCCGCAGGACGCTACGCGCTACCTCGAACGTCTGGAGATCGCGCACAAGGTCAGCGTTCGCGACGGCGCGTTCAGCACCACCGACCTGTCCACCGGCCAGCGCAAACGCCTGGCACTGGTCAATGCCTGGCTCGAAGAGCGGCCGGTGCTGGTGTTCGATGAATGGGCGGCGGATCAGGACCCGACCTTCCGGCGGATCTTCTATACCGAGCTGCTGCCCGACCTCAAGCGTCTGGGCAAAACCATCATCGTGATTTCACACGACGACCGTTACTTCGACGTCGCCGATCAGCTCGTGCGCATGGAGGCCGGCAAGGTCAGAAGCGAACTGCAACCCGCTTGATCGAGGCAGCCGTGGCCAGGCCGGAGAAAAAACTTTTCCGGTTTGCCGCGGCTTCCTCGTCTTAATGAGATGAATAAGAACCATTAACAACTATACCTGCCAAGGTCTTAACCTCATGTCCGCATCCCGTTTCATGCTTCGCCCTCTGACTCGAGCCCTGCTGATGCACGGCGCGACCCGCACTCGCCTGGCCGGTAGCGGCCTGGGTCTGGCACTGACCCTCGCGGCAGCGCCGTATGTCCAGGCCCAGGAATGGACGTTGAACATACCGGCCCAACCGCTGGCCCAGGCCCTGCAGACCCTTGGTCAGCAGACCAGCCTGCAAATCGTCTACAGCCCGGAGAGCCTGCAAGGCCTGCGCTCCAGCGCCCTCAACGGCCGCTATCAGGACGACGAGTCGCTCAAGGCGATGCTCAGCGGCACCGGCATCCGCTATCAGCGTGACGGCAACACCGTCACCGTGCTCGGCCCGGCCGCTGGCGGCAGCGCGATGGAACTGGCGCCGACCAACGTCAACGCCAACCGCCTCGGCGCTACCACCGAAGGCAGCAACTCCTATACCACCGGCGGCGTGACCATCGGCAAGGGCGTGCACTCGCTCAAAGACACACCGCAGTCGGTCACGGTGATGACCCGCAAGATGCTCGATGACCAGAACCTCAACACCATCGAACAGGTAATGGAGAAGACCCCGGGCATCACCGTCTACGACTCGCCCATGGGCGGCAAGTATTTTTACTCGCGCGGTTTCCGCATGACCGGCCAGTACCAGTACGACGGCGTGCCGCTGGATATCGGCAGCAGCTACGTGCAGGCGGACAGCTTCAACAGCGACATGGCCATCTACGACCGCGTGGAAATCCTTCGCGGCGCGGCCGGCATGATGAAAGGCGCGGGCGGCACCGCCGGCGGCGTCAACTTCGTGCGCAAGCGCGGCCAGGACACCCCGCACACGCAGCTGTCGCTGTCGGCCGGGACCTGGGACAACTACCGCGGCCAGGTCGACACCGGCGGCCCGCTGAACGACGCCGGCACTGTCCGTGGCCGCGCCGTGGTGACCCAGCAGACCCGTCAGTATTTCTACGACGTGGCTGAACGCCGCGACCAGATTTACTACGGTGCCCTGGACTTCGACCTCAGCCCTGACACCACCCTCGGTCTGGGCATGGCCTATGAAGATGTCGACGCCACCCCGTGCTGGGGCGGCCTGCCGCGCTACGCCGACGGCTCCGACCTGCACCTGAAACGCTCGACCTGCCTGAACACCGCGTGGAACAACCAACGCAGCAAACGCGCCACCTACTTCGCCGACGTCAAACACCAGTTCAACGATGACTGGTCGCTGAAAGTCGCCGGTGTCTACTCGCGCAACACTCAGGACATGGAATACGCCTTCCCGAGCGGCGCGGTGCCACTGGGCGCCACGGCCACCAACACGCTGATGCTCGGCAGTACCTATGACTACGATCAGCGCGACTACGGTTTCGATGCCTACGTCGATGGCAAATTCGACGCCTTCGGCCAGCAGCACGAACTCACCGTCGGCGCCAATGCCAGCCGTTCGCACAAGGACGACTTCTACGCGGTGGCGGCATTGCCACAGCGTCAGAACGTGTTCAACCCGAACCACCACATCCCGCAGCCGGATGAAAGCTACTACCTGGCCAACGCCTCCCGTGGCGGCCCGGTGGACATGCACATCAAGCAATACGGCGCTTACTCGATCGCCCGCCTGAAACTCGCCGACCCGATGACCCTGGTACTCGGCAGCCGCGTCAGTTGGTACAAGTCCGACACCGACTCGGTGCAGTACTTCCGCGGCGAAGGCACCGAGGTCAACACCCAGTCCACCGAAACCGGCCAGGTCACGCCGTTCGCCGGCCTGCTCTACGACCTCAACGACAATCTGACCGCCTACGCCAGCTACACCGACATTTTCACCCCGCAAGGTTCGTACAAGACCATCGACGGCAGCACGCTCAAGCCGCTGATTGGCCAGAGTTACGAGCTGGGGATCAAGGGTGAGTGGTACGACGGTCGCTTGAACACCACGTTCAACCTGTTCCGCACCATTCAGAAAGACGCGGCCCAGGATGATCTGCGGTGCGCAGACAGTTCCTGCCAGATCAACTCCGGCAAGGTCCGCGCCCAGGGCTTTGAGGCTGAAGTCAGCGGTGAAGTGATCGACCGCCTGCAATTGCTGGCCGGTTATACCTACACCCAGACCAAAGTGCTGGAAGACGCCGATGCTACTCAGGATGGCGCGGTCTACAACTCTTACGTGCCGCGTCACCTGTTGCGCGTCTGGGGTGATTACGCCCTGAGCGGGCCGCTGGACCGTGTGACCATTGGTGCGGGTGTCAATGCGCAGACAGGCACCTACCGGGTTTCGCCTTTTGGCGGAGACAATGTCGACGGCGCGGGTTATGCGGTGTGGAACGGTCGCATTGGTTATCGGATTGACGACACCTGGTCGGTGGCGTTGAACGGCAATAACCTGTTCGACAAGCGTTATTACGCGACCATTGGTACCGAGGGGTTCGGTAACTTCTACGGGGATCCGCGCAATTTTGTGATGTCGGTGAAGGCTGATTTCTGATTTTTTGATTTGAGCTGTGAGAGAGCCCCGCATTGTGAGATGCGGGGCTTTTTGGTTTTGTTTTTTGGGATTGGGAACATATCCGTTGTTGCGGGTGCTGCCGCTGGCGGTTTCGCTCTTACAGCGAGTCACCTTTTTCAAACGCCGGAGTGCCGGCCCAGCAAAAAGGTAACCCAAAAGGCTTTGCCCCGGCGTACGGCCCACTCGCTGGGGCTCGGGGTACCTTCGTTACGGGACCGATCCTGTAACGAAGCCTGCCGAAGGGGAAATAGATCAAGGGCCGGGTCAAAAGCCAAAGCAAAAGCCAGATCAAAAGATCGCAGCCTTCGGCAGCTCCTACAGTTGGATCGCGTGAATTCGATAGGAATTGGTTGCCTCGCAGATCGCCTTCGCGAGCAGGCTCGCTCCCGCAAAAGCAAAAGCAAGGCAGCGCAGCTGCCCGCGGCGAAGCCGCACCACTCAACAATGAGCGTTAGCTCGAGTGCTTTTGATCTATGGGCGACGTCGGAAGGCTGAGTGGAGGGATTGATCCGGGGGTGGGAGCGCAGCGACCGTTCGACGAAGTCGAACACAGCGAGTGTAGGTGCAGCGAAGCAAACCGTAGCCGCTGCGCCCGGATCAGTCCCGGAGCGAAGGGACCCGAGCCTGCGAGGGCCGAACGTAGGAGCTAGCGTTTTTTGCTTACTTTTTTTCTGGGCCGGCATTCCGGGCGCTTGTAAAAAAGTAAGTCGCCGTAAGGGCGAAACCGCCAGCAGCAACACCAAAAAAACGGATATTCACCCAATCCAAAAACCCCGCGCAAGCGCCCCACCAACCCGCAAATAAACCTCCAGAACCCCAGGCACCACCGCCCCCAACCGCAACAAATCATGAGTCAACCCGGCACAAACCTCGACCTCGACCGCCACCCCCTGCCCACGCAGCCTGTCGACATAAGCCTGCCCCTCATCCAGCAACGGATCAAACCCGGCCAATACCACAATAGCCGGCGCAACCCCGCGCAAATCCTCCGCCAGCAACGGCGAAAAACGCCAATCCAGAAAATCCTCCGGCCCACGCGCATAGTGTTGATAAAACCACTCCAGCGTCTCGTTCTCGAGCAAATACCCCTCGCCAAACAACAGCCGCGAATCATGCACCCGCGAAGCATCGGTCACCGGATAACACAACAACTGCACCTTGGGCGCGATAGCCACCGTGTGCGGTTGCCGCACAGCCTGAATCGCCAGCACCGTCGCCAGCGTAGCGCCTGCGCTATCACCGCCAAACGCGACCCGCGAACAATCCAGGCCGAGGCTCGCAGCCTGTTCGGCCAGCCACGACAAAGCGTCTTCGCCATCCTCCAGCGCCGTCGGGAAGCGATGTTCCGGCGCCAGCCGATAACCGACCGAGAGCACCGCACACGGCGTGCGCTGGCAAAACTCGCGGCAGACGTCGTCGTGGGAATCCAGACTGCCAACCACAAATCCGCCACCGTGGAAATACACCAGCACCGGCAGCGGCGATTCAACGCCGTTGGGTCGATACAAACGCAACGCCAGCGCCGCGCCGTCCCGGGCCATTGTTTCGATTTCCGTGACTTCAAGGTCCTGCGGCGCCGGCCAGCGCAATTGCGCGGTGGTCTGTTCGAATGTAGCGCGGGCTTCGCTCGGGCTCAGTTGGTGCATGGCCGGCAGGCCGGCGTCCTGGCTGTCTTGCGCCAGGTCGAGGAAAGCTTCCAGATCAGGGTGTAACGACATCGATAAAAATCCTTGTATCCGCAATAGGACGGGCGCGCCTGGGCAGCGCCCGCGCAAAAGACCGGGCGATCAGCCCGCCCGTGCCATGCAATGCTCGATCAACGCTTCAAGCTCACGCTGGTAATCGCTCATCAGCGCATCCATGGTGCCGGCGCGGTAACGCTGGCTGCTGTAGATGCAGCGCAAGGCCAATTGCCCGTCATAGACCTGGCCGACAATTTCCAGCCAGTTGCCCAGGTTCGCCTTGAGGCTGTAGTTGTCGCCGGTCTCTTCCAGTGCCGGCACCAGCAACGCCTGTGCATCGAAGCTCTGGTCGAACTGCCCGAGGTAGTTGAACGTCACCCGTGCCTGCGGCAATGCAGCCAGTTGCGCCGAGATGTCCGGCCCGGCCAGATGACGCAGCACGCCGTAGCCGATGCCCTTCTGCGGTACGCCCGCCAGTTGCGCCTGCACATCGATGATCGATTGGCCGATGTCGTCGCTGTCCGGGCGCAAACGCACCGGGAACATGCTGGTGAACCAGCCGAGGCTGCGGCTCAGGTCGATCGACTCGAAAAGGTCTTCGCGACCGTGACCTTCGAGCAGGATCAGCGCCGACGGCTGCTCGCTCCAGCGACACAGCGCGCGGCTGAGCGCTGACAACAGCAGGTCGTTGATCTGCGTGCCGTACACCGCCGGGGCCTGTTTGAGCAGTTGTTCGGTGTGCTCGCGGGACAGCTTGAGCCGTGCCTGCGCCTGTTGCCGCACGAGGTTTTTGCCGCGCGGGTTATCGCACGGCAGATCAACGCCCGGTTGATCCAGTTGCTCCAGCCAATAGCTCAATTCCTGCTCGGCAATCACCGGCGCCTGCACCTGCAATGCCTCGGCAAACGAACGATAACTGCTGGTACGAATCGGCAGTTGCGGCACCAGCCCCTGCACGCACGCCTCATAAGCGACTTTCAGGTCGTCGAGCAGAATCCGCCACGACACGGTGTCGACCACCAGGTGATGAATCACCACCAGCAACCGCGCCTGACCATCCGGCAACGCCACATGCATGACCCGCCAGACCGGCCCGTCATCGAGTTTGAGGCTGCGCTGCGCGAGGTTGGCCAAGACTTCGACCTCTTCGCTGCTTTGCGCTTCACGGCGCCACAGCACAGCCTCGTCGGAGGCGCTGGTGCTGTAGCGCTGCAACCAGCGCCCGCCGTCGTTGGAAAAACGCAGGCGCAGCGAATCGTGATGCTGTTCGATCAAGCCCAGCGCCTGTTCCAGTGCATCGAGATCCAGCGGCTGACGTGCGCTGAGCAGCAACGACTGGTTGTAGTGATGCGCCTCGGCCATGCCTTCGGCGAAGAACCATTGCTGGATCGGCAGCAAATTGAACGCGCCTTCTGCGGCAACCTGAGTCAAATCCGGCAACGCTTGCCCAGCGCCCTCCTTCGCTACTTGCTGCTCGACGATGCCGGCGATGGTTTGATAGCGCATCAGATCGCGCAGCTTCAGCTCCATCTGCAGCGTCGGGTGATTTCTCACCCGCGAGATCACTTGCAGGCTGAGGATCGAGTCGCCGCCCAGTTCAAAGAAGTTATCGCTGATACCGACCTGCTCGACCTGCAACACCTGCGCCCAGATTTCCGCCAACAGGCTTTCCTGCTCGCTGCGCGGGGCAACATATTCGTCGCTTTTGAATTGCGGCTCCGGCAGGGCCTTGCGATCAAGTTTGCCGTTGGGCGTGACCGGGAACGCGCTGAGGCAGACGATCTGCGCCGGCACCATGTATTCGGGGAGCGAAGCGCGCAGCCCGGCCTTGAGTTCATCACCGATATCATCGCCAGTGGCGGTGACCACGTAACCGATCAGTTGCTTGCCGGACGCATTGTCGCGGGCAATCACCAGCGCATCGCTGACCGTCGGCAACTGACGCAGGCTGGCCTCGACTTCGCCCAGCTCGATGCGGAAGCCGCGCACCTTGACCTGATGGTCGATGCGCCCGACGTAATCCACTACGCCGTCCGCGCGACGACGCACCAGATCGCCGCTGCGGTACAGGCGCTCGCCAGGGGCAAACGGGTTGGGCACGAAGCGCTCGCCGGTCAGATCGGGGCGCCCGTAGTAACCGCGAGCGACACCGAAACCGCCGATGTACAACTCACCGGCAAAACCCGGCGGCAGCGGATTCAGATCGTCGTCCAGCACGTACAGCGAACGCGCACCGACCGCGCGGCCGATCGGCGCGTACGCCGCTTCGCACTGCTGGCTGACGGCGACTTTCCAGAGCATCGGCGTGACCACGGTTTCGGTCGGGCCGTAGCCGTTGGTGAAGTAGTGCGGACGCAACGCGGCTTTGACCTGTTCGAAGGTCTGCTCCGGCACCGCATCGCCACCGAAGCAGTAGATGCGCACCGGCGGCGGCGCAATGCCGCTGGCTGCCGCGTACTCGGCCAGTTGCTTGAGATAGGCCGGCGGGAAGCAGGCAATGGTCACACCGTAATCATGCAGGGCCTGATAAGTCTGCTCCGGCGTCCACAGGCATCCGTCGCGAATCACCAGCCGACCGCCGCTGTACAAGGTACTCAGCCAGCGTTCGTGGGCACCATCGAAGGCGAACGACATAAAGTGCAATTCACAACTGCTCGCGTCCATTTCGTACAGCTCGGCGATGGCCTGGCAGTGCATGCTCAGCGGGCCTTGGGTGACGGCCACGCCCTTCGGCCGCCCGGTGGAACCAGAGGTGTAAACCAGATAGGCCAGGCTCTGCTCGTGAACATCGCAGATCGGGGCGGCATCGCTGTAACGGCTGCGATCGAGCTGATCGATTTCCAGGCGCAGCACGCCATGCGGCGCCGGTATCGTCGCGCGCAGGCTGGTTTGCGTCAGCAGCAGGGCCATGCGCGAATCTTCGATCATGTAGGCCAGACGCTCCGGCGGATAATCGATATCCAGCGGCACGTATGCGGCACCGCTCTTGAGCACGGCGAGCAAGCTCACCAGCATTTCCAGCGAACGCGGCAACGCCACGCCGATCACCACTTCCGGCCCGGCACCGTGGGCGATCAGGCACTGCGCGAGTCGATTGGCCTGTCGCTCAAGCTCTGCGTAGCTCAGGCTCTCGCCCGCGCATTGCACTGCGATCGCGTCGGGTTGCTGTTGCGCATGATGGCTGATCAGCTGCGGCAACAGCGGCGGCGCGTGGCGGTGCGCCGGCTCGGCGCTCCAGGCCTGCGCCGCGTGCCATTGTTCGGCGGATAGACGCTGCAGATTGCCCAGCCGCTCATACGGCGCGGCCATCATCGCCGCGAGGGTGTTTTCCAGAGTCAGGCGAATGCCTTCTACCGCTTCGGCGCTGAAGTGGCTGCGCAGGTACAGGTACTCGATCGACAACTCATCGCCGAGCATCACCGCAAGGTCCATCGGCACGTTGGTCACGCCGTGGCCGATGGATTTGCCGAAGGTCAGCCCGGTGTCGGTTTCTTCCTGCAGGCGCTCGTCGATCGGGAAGTTTTCGAACACCACGATGCTGTCGAACAGCGCCTGACCACCGAGGTTCGACCAGCGCTGTACATCGGCCAGCGGTGCCTGGGAGTAATCGCGGATGTCGAGGTTGTAGGCCTGCACCTCACCCAGCCAGTCGGCCAGACGCTGATCGGCCTGCGGGGTCTGAATGATCGGCAGGGTGTTGATGAACAGGCCGAGCATGTTGCCGACATTCGGCAGGCTTTCCGGACGCCCCGACACGGTGGCGCCGAAGGTCACCGTCTGCTGGCCGGTGTAGCGCTGCAATAGCAGCAACCATGCGCCCTGGATCAGCGTGTTGGGGGTGATGCGCAAGTCGCGGCAGAACTCCAGCAGGCGCGCGGTTTGCGCCTTGTCCCAGTTCGAATAGAGCGCATCGTGACCCGTAACCTCGGCGCTGTGGCGCGGGTGCATCGCCTGGCTCAGCGCAGTCGGTTCGTTGACCACCGCCAGACGCGCCTTCCAGAACAGCTCTTGCGCATCCTGATCCTGCGCCTGCAACCAAGCGATGAAATCGCGATAGCGGCCGTTTTCGCCAGTCACCTGGCCTGTGGAGTAGTACTGCAAGACCTCGCCGAACAGCCGCGAGCTGCTCCAGCCGTCCATCAGAATGTGATGGCTGGTCCAGATCATCTGGTACTGCTCGTCGCGCAGATGCAGCAGGGTCACCCGCTGCAATCGCGCTTCGGCCAGGTCGAAGCCCAGCGCGCGGTCGGCGCTGGCGAATTCGGCAATCGCCGCCTCGCTGCAGTCCTGGCCACGCCAATCGAGCACCTGCATCTGCAACGGCGCATGGCGATGCACCACCTGCAGCGGCTTGGCCAGCCCATCCTGCCAATGGAAACTGGTGCGCAGGATCGCCTGACGCACAATGATGAATTCCCAGGCCTGGCGGAAGCGCTCAACGTCGAGGCCCTTGATCGGCAGGCTGACCTGTTGCACATAAAGGCTGCTGCCGTTATCCGACAGCGTATGGAAAAGCATGCCTTCCTGCATCGGCGACAGCGGGTAGACGTCTTCAATCAGCTGCGCGGGTACCGGCAAGGCGTCGAGCTGCGCCTGATCCAGCTGCGCCAACGGGTAGTCGGCAGCGCTGGCAGATTGCGCGTCTTCAAGCGAAACCACTGCGGCGAGTTTCTGCACCGTCTGCTGCTGGAACAGGTCTTTGGGCGTGAAGCAAATGCCTTGCTGACGCGCGCGGCTGACCAACTGGATCGAGATGATCGAATCACCGCCAAGGGCGAAGAAATTGTCGGTCACGCCGACCTGCTCGATCTTCAGAATGTCCTGCCAGACCTCGGCCAGCTGCTGCTCCAGCGGCGTCGACGGCGCGACGTAATCGCGTTGCGCCTGGCTGGCATCCGGTGCCGGCAAAGCCTTGCGATCAAGTTTGCCATTGGGTGTCAGCGGCAATTGTTCGAGGAACAGCCAGTGCGCCGGCACCATGTAGTCCGGCAGATGCGCCTTGAGCCCGGCTTGCAGCGCAGTGCTCAGTTCATCCAGTTGCGCAAGGCTCTGATCGGCCTCGGCCGGCACCACGTAAGCCACCAGTTGCTGGCCACCAACACCGTCCACCGCCAACACCACGCCTTCGCGCACGCTGGCCTGGGCCAGCAGACGCGCTTCGATTTCGCCCAGTTCGATACGCAAGCCGCGCACCTTGACCTGATGGTCGATGCGGCCGACGTATTCGATACGGCCGTCATCGGTGAAACGCGTCAGGTCGCCAGTGCGGTACATGCGCTCGCCGTTGCTCGCCAACGGGTTGGGCACGAAACGCTCGGCCGTCAGGCCCGGGCGCAACAGATAGCCACGCGTGATGCCCTCACCGGCCAGATACAGCTCAGCCGCGACGTTAAGCGGCGCAGCCTGCAACTGCTCATCGAGCAGGTACGCGGTGGTGTTGCGCAACGGCCGGCCGATATTGGCCCGGCCACCGAGTTCGCGGCGGGTCCAGGTCGAATACGTGGTGTCTTCGGAAGGCCCGTACAGGTCGTAAACGTGGGCAACCGAAGTCTCCCGGTACAAGGTGTCGACCAGCGCCTGCTTGAGCGGCTCGCCGGCCAGATTGATGATGCGTACGCCCGGCGGGATCTGGCCGATGCGTTGCAACGCAGCAATTGCCGACGGCACGGTGTTGATCAGGCGCACCTGAGCACGCTCGGGCAGGTCCGGCAGCTCAAGGGCATTGCGCGCCATGACGATGGATCCGCCACGCGCCAGGGTGACGAAGATCTCCCACACCGACAGGTCGAAGCACACCGACGTCGAGGCCAGCACGCCTTGCAGATCGTCCTCGCGGTAGACCTCGGCGGACCAGTGAATCAGCGCCTGCACGTTGCGGTGGGCAATGGCCACGCCTTTCGGTTTGCCGGTGGAACCGGAGGTGTAGATCACGTAGGCCAGATTGGCCGAGTCGGCCCGCGCCGGCAGGTTGTCCGGGGCCTGCGCGGCAAACGCCTCGCCACCGGCCTCGACCAGCACCACTTGGGCTTCAGTGGACGGCAGTTGCGCCAGCAACGCTTGCTGGGTCAGCAGGACTTTCGCCTGGCTGTCATCGAGCATGTAGGCCACGCGGTCGGCCGGGTAGTCCGGGTCCAGCGGCACGTAGGTGCCACCGGCCTTGAGCACTGCCATCAGGGCGATCACCAATTCCGCCGAACGCGGCATCGCGACGCCGACGCGCACTTCGGCGGTGACACCCAGCGTCAACAAATGCCGCGCCAGCTGATTCGCCCGCCGGTTCAGTTCGCCATAGCTCATAGCCACGCCGGCATGACTCAGCGCCAGTGCCTGCGGATGCGCCGCGACCCGTGCTTCAAAGCTCTGCGAGATCAACCGCTCGGCCGGATAAGCCGCGTGATTGTCGTTCCACTGCGCCAGCGTCTGACGCTCGGCCAGCGGCAGCAGGCCGATCTCGCCGAGGGCCCGCTGCGGCGCCTCGATAAATTGCTCGAGCACTTCGCGCAAATGCGCCGCCAGGCCGAGCACGCTGCGTTCGGCAAAGTGCTCGGTGAGGTAGTTGAAATCGAGGTTGAGCACCTCGCTGGCGCCAGCGATCAGGGTCAGGCCGTAGTTGGTCTGCTCGCGATGCTCCAGGCCGGAAAAGCGCAGCCCGCCCGGATTGGCCTCCAGCGCTTCGGACACCGGGTAGTTCTCGAACACCAGCAAGGTGTCGAACAACGCTTCGCCACTCAACGCCGCCAAACGCTGAATGTCCTGCAGCGGCGTCTGTTCGTAGTCGCGCAACAACAGGTTTTTGTCCTGCACGCTACGCACCCAGTCACCGGCGCTGAGGCTGGCCTGCGGGCTGGCGATCACCGGCAAAGTGTTGATGAACAGCCCCAGTTGCTCCTCGATGCCCGGCAAATCCACCGGACGCCCGGATACCGTCGCGCCAAACGCCACCGTGGCTTGTCCGGTGTAGCGCTGCAACACCAGCAGCCATGCCGCTTGCACCAGACTGTTGAGGGTCACCTGTTGCTGACGGGAGAATGCGTTCAGACGCTGGGTGAATGCTTCATCGAAATGCAGACGATGCATCTGTTTGCCCGGCCCCGGCACGGTGCGTCCGTGGCAGGCCGACGCCAGTCGGGTCGGCTCGTCGAGTTCGGCCAGTTGCCCGCGCCAGAAGTCCTGCGCGGCCGCCTTGTCCTGGCCCTGCAGCCAGAGCAGAAAATCCCGATAGCGGCCCTGCGCGCTCGGCACCGGCTGGCCGGCGTAATCCTGCAGCACTTCGCCGAACATCCGCGAGTTGCTCCAGCCATCCATGAGGATGTGGTGGCAGGTGAAAATCAACCGATGGCGGTCGTCGGCAGTGCGCAGCAGGCACAGGCGCAACAGCGGCGGATTGTGCAGATCGAAGCCACGTTCGCGGTCGGCCTGCGCGCGTGCTTCGAGCACCGCCGGCAGATCAGCGACATCGCGCACATCGATTTCCGGCATTTCCAGAGTCAGTTGGCGGTTGATCACTTGCAACGGTGCATCGAGGCCATCACGCCCCCAAATGAAACCGGCGCGCAGCACTTCATGGCGATCGACCACGCGCTGCCAGGCTTGCTGGAACCGCGCAACGTCAAGGCCGTCGATGTCCAGCAGCATCTGATAGACGTAGGCGCTGGCGTCCGCGTCGTACAGGCTGTGGAACAGAATGCCTTGCTGCATCGGCGCCAGCGGATAAATATCCTCGATGCGCTGGGCGGCGATCGGCAGGCTGTCCAGATGCACCTGGGACAAACCGGCCAGCGGCACGTCGGACGGCGTCAAGCCGCCCGCATGGCTGAGGCAGTGGTCGATCAATTCACTCAGTGCCACTTCGTAGGCACGGGCCAGCGCGGCGATGGTCGCCTCGTCGAAGACATCGCTGCTGTAAGTCCAGGTCAGGCTCAACTGGCCCTGATAAACCCGGCCATCGATGGTCAGCCAGTTAGCCATCGGCGCGTTTGCGTCCTGACCGGCGCCCTTGTCCTCGGTGGCCGGCCGCCACAGGGCGTCTTCATCGAAGTTGTTGTCGAACTGGCCGAGGTAGTTGAACGTCACTTGCGGTTGCGCCAGTTCATACAGCGCCGCTTGTGCGTCGGGCGTACCAAGATAACGCAGCAAACCGTAGCCGATGCCCTTGTTGGGGATCGCGCGCAGTTGTTCCTTGATGCCTTTGATCGAAGTTTCCAGACTTGCATGTGGCGTCAGGCGCACCGGGAACATGCTGGTGAACCAGCCCACGGTGCGGCTCAAATCGATGTCATCGAAGAGGTCTTCGCGGCCATGACCTTCCAGTTGCACCAGCGCACTGTCGCTGGCGGTCCACTCACACAACACCCGCGCCAGTGCGGTCAGCAGCAGGTCGTTGACCTGCGTGCGATAGATCGCCGGGGCCTGTTGCAGTAATTGGCGGGTACGCTCGGCATCCAGCCGCGTGTCGACGCTGCGTTCGAAGCGGTTGTTCAACTGGCCCTGCGGATTATCCAGCGGCAAACCTGGCGGCGCGTCGCGCAACTGCTCGCGCCAATAGACCAACTCGCTTTCCAGCGCAGCACTGCGCGCGTGTTCTTGCAGGCGCGAGCCCCAGTCCTTGAACGCACTGGTTTTGGCCGGCAGATGCACGCTCTGCCCGCTGCTGATCTGCTGATAGGCGCTTTGCAGATCTTCCAGCAGGATGCGCCACGACACGCCGTCGACCACCAGGTGATGAATCACCAGCAACAGCCGCTGACTGGCGTCCGGCAATTCGACCAGCGCCGCGCGGATCAGCGGGCCGTTTTGCAGGTCGAGGCTGCGTTGCAGGTCCAGGCACAGCGCTGGCAATGCGGCGCTGTCGTCCAGCGTGAAAGTGCGCAATAACGCTGGTGGCTGATCCGCCGCACCGTGGCTTTGCTGCCAGCCCCGCTCGGTTTGGCGATAACGCAGACGCAAGGCGTCATGCTGTTTTTGCACCTGCGCCAGGGCCTGTTGCAGCGCGGCGGCTTGCAGGGTTTTCGCCGGGGTTAGCAGAATCGACTGGTTCCAGTGATGCCGCGCGGGGATGTCGCTGTGGAAAAAATACTGCTGGATCGGCGTCAGCGGCGCGTCGCCAAGCACCTCGCCCTGCTGCGTTTGCACGGCGTCGCTTTGTTGCGCGACGGTGGCCAGACGCTGCACGGTCTGGTGCTGAAAAATGTCCTTGGGCGTAAAGCGAATGCCGGCCTGCCGCGCCCGGCTGACCACTTGAATCGAGATGATCGAGTCGCCGCCCAGCTCGAAAAAGTTGTCGTGCAGGCCGACACGTTCGACCTTGAGCACGTCTTGCCAGATCTCGGCCAGACGCTGTTCCAGTTCACTGCGCGGTGCTGCGTAAGCCTCTTGCACCTGGGCAACATCCGGCGGCGGCAGTTGCTTGCGATCGAGTTTGCCGTTGGCGGTCAGCGGCAGTCGTTCGAGGAACGCCCAACTGACCGGAACCATGTAATCGGGCAGGGTTTCGCGCAGGTGCGCCTTGACCGAATCGCGCAGCGCGCCCTGCTCGTCCGCGTTCAATGTCTCGACCGGCACGACCCAGCTCGCCAGTTGCTGTCCACTGAGGCCGTCCACCGCCAGCACCACCGCTTCGCGCACCTGTGGATGCTTGAGCAGTTGCGCTTCGATTTCACCGAGCTCGATGCGGAAACCACGGATCTTCACTTGGTGGTCGATACGGCCGATGTACTCGATCACCCCGTCGCCGCGCAGGCGTGCGAGGTCGCCGGTACGGTACAGACGCTCGCCTGCCTTGCGGTTGAACGGGTCGGGCACGAAGCGGGTGGCGCTCATCCCGGCCTGATTCAGATAACCACGGGCCAGACCGGCACCGGCGATGTACAACTCACCGATGCAGCCTTGCGGCACCAGGTTGAGCGAACTGTCAAGCAAGTACCACGACAGGTCGACAATCGGCGCGCCGATCGGGCTGCTGTGGTGGCTGTGCAGATCGGCCAGCGACAACGGTCGGTAAGTCACGTGCACGGTGGTTTCGGTGATGCCGTACATGTTGATCAGCGTCGGCGCGCGGTCGCCAAACCGCTCAAACCACGGCCGCAGATTCTGTACTTCCAAAGCCTCGCCGCCGAACACCACGTAACGCAGGGCGTTGCTGCGGCTCGATTCGCAGGCGACCTGCATCAGCGGCTTGAATGCCGACGGCGTCTGGTTCAACACCGTGACATTTTCATCACACAGCAGTGTGTAGAAATCCTCCGGCGAACGGCTGACATCGTGTGGCACCACCACCAGTTTGCCGCCATACAACAGCGCGCCGAAAATCTCCCACACCGAAAAGTCGAACGCGTAGGAATGGAACAGCGTCCAGCTGTCCTGCGGGCCGAAATCGAACCAGTGCTCGGTGGCGCTGAACAGGCGCATCACGTTGCCGTGCGCCAGCAACGCGCCCTTGGGTTTGCCGGTAGAGCCGGAGGTGTAGATGACGTAGGCCAGATTGTCCGGTGTGGTCAGGCAAGGCGGGTTGCCGGCGATGCCGTGTTCCGGCGCGTGATCCAGATCGAGGCACAGCAGCCCCGGCGGCAGCGGCAATTGCCCGAGCAAATGGCCTTGGGTCAGCAGCAACTGGATGCCGCTGTCGTCGATCATGAAGCTCAGGCGGTCATCCGGGTAGCTTGGGTCCAGCGGCACATAGGCACCGCCGGCCTTCAGCACCGCGACAATGGCGACGATCATGTCCAGCGAACGCTCGACCGCAACGCCGACGCGCACGTCCGGGCCGACGCCCTGCTCGATCAGCGTATGCGCCCACTGGTTGGCGCGGTGATTGAGTTCGGCGTAAGTCAGGCATTGCCCGGCAAAGCTCACCGCCACCGTATCGGCATGCCGCTCGGCCTGGGCCTCGATGGCTTGCTGGATACACGGCATCAGCGGTTGTTCGATCAGCGGCGGATTCCATTGCGCCAACAGCTGTTGCTGCTGGCCGGCGTCGAGCATCGGCAACTGGCCGATGCGCTGGCTTGCCTCGGCAACGATCGCTTGCAACAGCGCAATCCAGTGTTGCGCCAGGCGCTCGATGGTCGCTGCGTCGAACAGGTCAGTAGCGTACTTGAGCACGGCTTCGATGCCGTGGGCCTGTTCGGTGGTGTTGAGGGTCAGGTCGAACTGCGCGGTGTGGCTCTGCCATTCCAGCGGTTCGATGTTCAGGCCGTTCAGGCGTGTCGCGACGCTCGCGCGGCGCTCGGCCTGGTGGTTGAACATGACCTGGAACAGCGGGCTGTGGCTGAGGCTGCGGCCCGGTTCCAGCGCTTCGACCAGTTGCTCAAACGGCAAGTCCTGATGCGCCTGCGCCTCCTGCGCCGTCTGTTTGACCTGACGCAGCAGCTCGACAAACGGCAGCTCCGCGTCGATGTCCGCCTTGAGCACCTGGGTGTTGACGAAGAAACCGATCAGGCGCTCGATTTCTACCCGGCCACGGTTGGCCACCGGCACGCCGACACGGATATCGCTCTGCCCGCTGTAGCGATGCAGCAAAGCCTGAAACGAGGCCAGCAGCAACACGAACAGGGTGACGTTTTCCTGCCGGGCAAAATCCTTGAGGGCACTGCTCAGCGCCGGGTCGAGAATCAGGTTATGGCTGGCGCCGGCGAAGCTCTGCTCGACTGCGCGTGGGCGATCCAGCGGCAGTTCCAGCACCGGTTGTTCGCCGCCGAGTTTTGCCTGCCAGTAGGCCAGTTGCCGCTCCTGCTCACCAGCCTCCATCCAGTGGCGCTGCCACAAGGCGTAATCGGCGTATTGAATCGGCAGCGCCGGCAGACCGGCGTCGTGACCGAGGTTGAAACCGGCGTAGAGCTGCACCAGCTCCTCGATCATCACTTGCAGCGACCAGCCATCGGAAACGATGTGGTGCAGGGTCAGCACCAGCACATGCTCATCAGGGTTGACCTGCAGCAACGCGGCACGCAGCAGCGGGCCGTGCTGCAGATCGAAAGTCTTTTGGCTCTGGGTCTGGACGAAAGCCTGGATCGAGTGCTCCGGGTCATTCGCCAGATCAGCGCTCAGGTGATGAGCCTCCAACGCAAAAGGTCCTGCGGGCAGAACCACTTGCAAGGGTTGCGCGCTGTCTTGAGAGAACACCGTGCGCAAGGTTTCGTGGCGCTCGATCAGCGCCGCGATGCTGCGTTCCAGCGCCGGCACATCGAGCGGGCCCTGCAAGCGCAGGGCCGTCGGAATGTTGTAGGCCGCGCTGTGCGGAGCCCACTGCCAGAGAAACCACTGGCGCTGCTGAGCGTAGGACAGCAGCAACGGCTCTTCAGCCGTGCGCTTGAAAACCGGGGCAATGTCAAAGAGGTTGACGCCTTTCTGCTTGAGCAGAACCGCCAGAGCCTTTCTTTGCTTAGCCGAAAGTTGTCCTACCGACTCGATTAACTCTTGCACGCGTTTTTCCCTCTCAAGAAATCAGTTTTTCCAGATCATCGAGGGATAGACGTTTGAGGGCCTCCAGTGATTTAGCCAATTCATCCTGAACGGGCGACATTTCGACACGCAGCGCTTCAATCCGCGCGCAGAAATCCTTGAGCGTGTCGGTTTCGAACAACGCCTTGAGCGGCACCTTGTCGCCCAGACGTTCCTGCACCCGGCTCACCACCAGCGTCGCCAGCAACGAATGGCCGCCGAGCTGGAAGAAATTGTCCGCCAGCCCTACCCGCTCGACTTCCAGCACCTCCTGCCAGATCGTCGCGACCTCCCGCTGCAGGTCGCTTTGCGGCGCCTGGTATTGCTCCTGCGCCGGGCTCTCGCCCAAGGCCATCAGCGCCTTGCGATCGAGCTTGCCGTTGGGCGTCAGCGCGATCGCGTCGATCAGGTGCAGGTGCCCCGGCACCATGTGCGCCGGCAAGCGACTGGCCAGCGCGTTGCGCACCCGCTCAGTCAGCGTCGACCGCTCGCTGTCCGGCGCGGCAACGAGGTAGGCATGCAGGTGTTTGCCAGCGGCGCCGTTCTGCGCCAGTACCACCGCCTCGCGAATATCGTCGAGTTCCAGCAGGCGCGCTTCGATCTCGCTGAGTTCGATGCGGAAACCGCGAATCTTCACCTGATGGTCGGCGCGACCGATGTATTCGATGTTGCCGTCATCGCCTTGGCGGACCAGATCGCCGGTGCGGTACAGGCGCTCGCCATTGCTTGCGTAAGGATTGGGCACAAAGCGTTCGGCAGTCAGCGCGGCGCGGCGCAGATAGCCGCGCGTCACCCCGGCGCCGGCCAGATACAGCTCGGCCGCCACGCCCTCGGGCAACACCTGCAACTGACTGTCGAGCAGGTACGCCACGGTGTTATCCAGCGGCCGGCCAATGTTCGCCCGGCCCTGCGGCGTGCGCAGGGTGAAGGTCGAATAAGTGGTGTCCTCCGAAGGCCCGTAGAGGTCGTAGACCTGCTGCACCTGAGTGCTGGCATAGAGGCTGTCGACCAGACTCTGCTTGAGCGGCTCGCCGGCCAGATTGATGGTGCCGACCGAAGCCGGAATCTGCCCGGCCCGTTGCAACGCGGCAATCGCCGACGGCACGGTGTTGATCAGCGTGACCTGATCGCGCGCCGGCAACTCGGCCAGCGCCAGAGCGTTGTCCGCCAATACCAGACAGCCACCGCAGGCCAGCGTGACGAAGATTTCCCACACCGACAGATCGAAGCAGATTGAGGTCGAAGCCAGCACGCCGCGCAATTGCTCTTCGCGATAGACATCCGCCGACCATTGAATCAGCGCTGACAGATTGCCGTGGCTGATCGCTACGCCTTTCGGTTTGCCGGTGGAGCCGGAGGTGTAGATCACGTACGCCAGATTGTCTGCCGCGAGGTTTACCAGCGGCGCAGTGGCCGGGCATTCACGGGCGACACTGTCATCGACCAGCAGCACCTGCGCACTCAAGGTTTCGGGCAGCATCGCCAACGCCGCCGGTTCAGTGAGCAGCACCGCCGCGCGGCTGTCATCGAGCATGTGCAGCAAGCGCTCCTGCGGGTAGTCCGGGTCCAGCGGCACGTAGGCGCCACCGGCCTTGAGGATCGCCAGCAAGCCGACCAGCATCTGCGGCGTGCGGCGCATGCACAGGCCAACGCGCACCTCCGGCCCGACGCCCATGCCTTGCAGCTTGTGCGCCAGACGATTGGCCCGGGTATCGAGGCTTTGGTAATCGATGGATTGCTCAGCGAACAGTACGGCGTTCGCCTGCGGCTGACGCTGCACCTGCGCAGCAATGTGTGCCAATACCGTGCGTTGATCCGGCGCGGTCGCCGGCGCCTTGCCCCACTTGATCGCTTGTTGCCGTTGTGGCTCGGCGAGCAGTTGCAGCGCGCCCAGCGGCTGCGTGGCGTCGGCGAGGAACTGCTCGAGCAGGCCTTGCAGTTGCCCACTCAGCGCGCTGATCGCTTGAGCGTCGAAACTGGCCTGATCGTAACTCACGCCAAGTCTCAGCTCGCGGCCAGTGACCGCCACCAGCGTCAGCGGATAGTTGGTCTGCTCCTGACGGCGGATCGCCGAGAACGTCAGACCCGTCTGCGGGCCCTGCGCGAGCGCTTCGGCCATCGGATAGTTCTCGAACACCAGAATGCTGTCGAACAACGCCCCGGCGCCCGTACCGGCCCAGCGCTGAATGTCATACAGCGGCGTGTGTTCGTGCTCGCGCAAGGCCAGGTTGAGAGCCTGCACCTGCTGCAGCCATTGGCTGACAATGACTTCGGCCGACGGCGCTGCCACGACCGGCAAGGTGTTGATGAACAGGCCGATCTGCTGCTCGACGCCCGGCAAGTCGGTCGGCCGCCCGGCGACCGTCGCGCCGAATGCCACGTGATCCTGTCCGGTGTAGCGCTGCAACAGCAGCAGCCACGCCGCTTGCACCAGCGTGTTGAGCGTGACTTTCTGCTCGCGGGCGAAGCGGTTGAGATTGGCCGTCAGCTGTTCGCTGAACACCTGCTCGTGATCGGCATAGCCGCTGCCCGCGTGTCTGACCGGCATGGCGCTGGCCAGTCGCGTCGGCTGTTCAAGGTCCGCCAGCGCCGTGCGCCAGAACTGTCGACTGGCCTGCTGATCACGCTGCCCGAGCCATTCGATGTAATCGCGATAACGCCCCTGCCCTGCGCTCGGCACGATGCCGGCGTAACGCTGGAGCACTTCGCCGAACAACTGCGAGGTGCTCCAGCCGTCCATGAGGATGTGATGGCAGGTGTAGATCAGGTGATGAGTGGACTCATCGGTGCGCACCAGCGTCACGCGCAACAGCGGCGCCTCGAGCAGATCGAAACCGTTGTGCAGATCCTCCGCCGCCAGTTGCCCGAGTGCGGCGTCGAGCCCATCGCGACCGCGCCAGTCCTGCACCTGCCAAGGCATCTGCACACGGCTGCGCACCACCTGTACCGGCGCGACGGCATCCTGCGGCCAGACGAACGCGGTACGCAAAATATCGTGAGCGTCGAGGGTCTGCTGCCAGGCCTGGCGGAAGCGCTCGGCGTCGAGCTGCTCGACATCGACGCGCAGCTGATTGGTGTAGGCCGGGCTGTCCGGCTCGTTGCGGCTGTGGAAAAGAATGCCTTGCTGCATCGGCGACAGCGGGTACAGATCGACGATGTCACGCGGCGCCATCGGCAGCGCCGACAGCTGCGCCTGAGTCAGGTTGGCGAGGTTGAAATCCGAAGGCGTCACGCCACCGACGCCGTTCTCGCAGCAATGTTCGATCAAGCGTTCCAGCTCGCGGCGATAAGCCTCGGCCAGCGCCTCGATGGTCTCGGCGCGGTACATGCCGATGCCGAAGGACCAGGTCAGTTCCAGCTCACCGCCGAGAACCTGTCCGTCAACGCTCAGCCAATTGCCCAGCGGCGCTTGCCCGTCCTGATTGGCACCGGTGCTGTCGGTGCTTGGCAGGAACAACGCGCCTTGCTCGGCGCTGAACGCGCCGTCGAACTGGCCGAGATAATTGAAGGTCACCCGTGGTTGCGCCAGCGTCTGCAACTCGGTGCAACCCGTGAGGTAACGCAGCACGCCATAACCGATGCCTTTGCCCGGCACCGCCCGCAGTTGCTCCTTGATCGCGCACAGCGATGCAGCGGGATTGGCCTGCGGGGTCAGACGCACCGGGAACAGGCTGCTGAACCAGCCGACCGTGCGGCTCAGGTCGACGTCGTCGAACAGGTCTTCACGACCGTGGCCTTCGAGCTGGATCAACACCGAAGGCTGCTCACTCCAGTCGCACAGCACCCGCGCCAGCGCGGTCAGCAACAGATCGTTGATCTGCGTGCGATACGCCGCCGGGGCGACTTTCAACAGTTTGTCGGTGAGTGCCGGGCTCAGGCGCGTACTGGCGCGAGCAGCCTGGGCGCGGGTCTGGCTGTCCTCGGCAAAATCCCGTGGCAGTGCCGCGTCAGCCGCCGCCAGGGTCTGGCGCCAATAATCGCGTTCCCCGGCCAGCGCTTCACTCTGCGCATAACGATGCAACTGCTCGGCCCAGTTGTGCAGCGAACTGCTCTGGCCTGGCAACACCGGCGCCGTCCCCGCCGCCCATGCGTGGTAAGCCTGCTGCAAGTCTTCCAGCAGAATGCGCCACGACACGCCGTCGACCACCAGGTGATGGATGACCAGCAACAAACGCTGCTCGGCATTTGGCAGATTGACCAGCACTGCGCGCAGCAGATGCCCGCGTTGCAGATCCAGGCTGCGCTGCGCCGCGTCGGCCAGCGCGGGCAAGGCATCGAGACTGTCCAGCTCGCGCACCCAGAGCAGTTCGGCATCAGGCTGGGCCTGCGGCAGTGCCTGCCAGCTATCCCCCGACTGCACGAAGCTCAGCGCCAATGCCTCGTGCTGTTCGACCAGTGCCGCCAGCGCCGTGCGCAGATGCGCGGCGTCCAGCGCCAGGGTCGGTTGCAGCATCACCGACTGGTTCCAGTGCTGGCGCTGGGCAATCGGCGTCTCGAAGAACCGCACCTGAATCGGCAGCAACGGCAACGGCCCGCGTGCCGCCGGTGCGGCGATGGCAGCCGGTTTGGCGTCGATCAGTTTGGCCACAGCAGCCAGTTGGCCGATGGTCTGTTTTTCGAACAGCTGCTTGGGGCTCAGCTTGATCCCCTGGCGCTTGGCCCGGGCGATGATCTGCAAGCTGAGGATCGAGTCGCCGCCCAATTCAAAGAAGTTATCGCTGCTGCCGACCCTTTCGAGCTTGAGCACCTCTGCCCAGATCGCCGCCAGTTTTTCCTCGATCTCACCGACCGGCGCGACGAACTGCTGGCTGACCACGCCGGGCACTGGCAGCGCACGCTTGTCGAGCTTGCCGTTGGCGGTCAGCGGAAGCTTTTCCAGCAACAGCAACTGCGCCGGCACCATGTAATCCGGCAGACGCGCCTGCAACTGTTCGCGCAAATCCTGCGCCTGCACCTTCGTGCCCACTGCCGGCACGCACCACGCCAGCAGTTGCAGGCGCGCCGGATCGTCATCCACTGGCAGCGCGAGCACGGCGGCTTCGCTGACGCCGTCGAGGCCGAGCAACACCCGCGCAACTTCCGCAGGCTCGACGCGGTAGCCGCGCACTTTGACCTGATCGTCGGCACGACCGATGAATTCCAGCGCCTGCTCGCGATTGCGCCGAACCCGGTCGCCGCTGCGGTAGACCCGCGCGCCCGCTGCGCCGAACGGGTCGGGCAGGAAGCGCTCGGCGGTGAGCCCCGGCTGGTTCAGATAGCCAAGGGCAACGCTGTCGCCACCGATGTACAGCTCACCGGCAACCTGATCGACCACCGGGTTGAGCACATCGTCGAGCACATAGACGTGAGCACCGGCCAGTGCCGTGCCGACCGGAACGCTGCGTGCTTGCGCGGCAAGCGCTTCGACCTCATGGGTCAGCACACCCACAGTAGTTTCGCTCGGCCCGTAGTGGTTGATCAGGCGGCAGCCCGGCTTCAGTTGCTGCACGCGCTCGACCAGCGCCGGCGAACAGGCTTCGCCGCCGACGATCAGTGCGTGTCCCGGCAGCACGTCGGCAGGCTTGGCCGCCTGCAGCAGCGCGGCAAGATGCCCGGGGACGATTTTCAGCACGCCGACGCGATGGCGGGCCATGTATTGGGCAAAGCGGTCCGGGTCGAAACCGAGTTCTTCCGGCAGCACATGCAGCAGTCGGCCCGAGCACAACGCGCCGAACAGCACGGTGAAGCCAAGGTCGGCGGCGATGGTCGAGACCAGCGCCATGCTCGCCTCGGGCGCCGGCGCCAGACGTTCGAGTACGCCGCGCACGTAACTGCCCAGCGCGCCGTGGCTGACCAGCACGCCCTTGGGCTGCCCGGTGGAACCGGAGGTGTGAATCAGGTAGGCCGGTGAGTGCGCAAACAACGTCAGCTCAGGTGCGGACGCCGGCAGCGATTGCCATTGCGCCGGCGCAAACTCCAGCCCCTGACAGCCCTCGACCGCCCGTTCGCTGAGCCGCGCATCGCCTGCAGCACCGATCAGCACGCGGGCCTGCGCAGCGCCGAGCATCTGCTCCAGTCGTGCGCTCGGCGCCTTGACGTCGAGCGGCATGTACACCGCGCCAGCCTTGAGAATCGCCAGCAGGCAAGTCAGCCAGTCCAGCGAACGTTCCAGCAGCACCGCCACCGGGTCGCCGACATTGACGCCCTGCGCTCGCAAATAATGGGCGAGACGATTGGCCTCCTGATCCAGCGTCTGGAAAGTGATTGTCTGCTGTAGATCACGAGCGGCCAGCGTTTCTGGCTGCCGCGCCACTTCCCGCGCCCAGTGTTGCAACACCGTCAACGCCGGTTCGCGCTGGATTGAAAGCGCAGCGGGCCGTGGCGTGGCGACCGTGTGCAGTGGCGCCTGCGGGTCCTTGAGCAAATACGCAAACAGGTCGAGCAACATCGGCACGAAACCGGCGACGGTGTCTGCCTGATAGAGATCGCTGGCGTAGGTCATCTGGCCGTGGATCAGCGCGCCGTCGTCAGTGATGTCCAGGGCCAGATCGAAGTGCGTGCCGTCCTTGGCCAGCGGGTATTCGCTGACGGTCAGGCCGGGCAAGGCCATGGAGCGCTGTTTCTGCATGCCGACGTTCTGGTTGAACTTGGCCTGAAACAACGGGTTGTGGCCTAGCGTGCGTTCGGCGACCAACTCATCGACCAACTGCTCGAACGGTAACTCCTGATGGGCCTGTGCGCCGAACGCTGCTTCACGCACCTGCGCCAGCAAATCGGCGAAACTGCCGCGCTCATCGACCTGGCAACGCAGCACTTGGGTGTTGACGAAGAAACCGATCAGCCCCTCGACTTCGGCGCGGCCACGGTTGGCATTCGGCACGCCGACACGAATGTCGCGCTCGCCGGCCAGACGCGAGAGGAACAGCGAGAACCCGGCCAGCACCAGCATGAACAGGCTGATGCCCTGGCTACGGGCGAAGGCGTTGAGCTGATGCGACAGGTCGGTGCCGAAATCGAAGCTCAGGGTCTGCCCGGCGAAGCTCTGGGTCAGTGGTCGGGCAAAATCCGGCGCCACTTCCAGCAGCGGATGCTCGTCGCCCAACTGCTGACGCCAGTAGTCGAGCTGGCGCTCACCCTCGCCGGCCTCCAGCCAGCGTCGCTGCCAGATCGCATAGTCGGCGTACTGCAATGGCAGCGCCGGCAATTGCGGTTCGCGCTGCAGGCTGAACGCCTGATAGCACTGCACGAACTCCCTGACCATGACGTCCATCGACCAGCCGTCGGAGACGATGTGGTGCATGCTCACCACCAGCACGAACTCATCGTCAGCCAAAGCAAACAGGCTGGCGCGCAGCAACGGGCCGTGGCGCAGATCGAACGGTTGCGCGGTGACGTTTTGTACTTGTTGCGCGAGCACTTGCTCACGCTCTTGCGCGGCGGTGCCGGTCAGGTCGAAGCGTTCCAGCGCAATACTTTGCTGCTCGAGAATCAGCTGATGCGCTTGATCGCCGTCAGTGTGAAACACCGTGCGCAACACTTCATGGCGCGCCAGCAGATGATCGAACGAGCGGCTCAGGGCCGACTCATCCAGCCGGCCTTTGAGACGCAAGCCAGCGGCCATGTTGTACGCGGCGCTGTGCGGTTCGAGCTGCCATAGAAACAGCAGGCGCTGTTGGGCGAACGACAAAGGGATCTGCGCGCAGTCGTGGCGGCTGACCGGCAGCGGCAACAGGCTGAAATCCTTGCCCTCCTCGCGCAATTTGGCGAGAAACAGCCGACGCTGTTCCAGCGGCAGGCCGACGAACCTTTTTGCAATACGTTCCGCCATCGTGCCGCTCATACTTCTTCTCCTTGCAAAGCATTCATGAACTGATCCATGTCGGACCAGTCGTCGTCGCCGCTCGCCTCGGCCAGTTGCGCGAGTACCTCGGCGAGATCCGCCAGCAGCGGTTTCTCGAACAGACTGCGCAGCGGCAGCACCACGCCCAACTGCTCCTTGACCCGCGCGATCACCTGCGCGGCCAACAACGAATGGCCGCCCAGTTCGAAAAAGTGATCGTCCAGGCCCACACGCGGCACCTGCAGCACCTCAGCCCAGACCTGCGCCAGACACTGCTCGGCCGGCGATTGCGGGGCGCGGTAATCGCCCTGCAACTGCGCCGGATCCGGCGCTGGCAAGGCTTTGCGGTCGAGCTTGCCACTCGCCGTCAGCGGCAGGTTCGCCAGCAACAGCAGATGCCCCGGCACCATGTAGTCCGGCAGGCTGGCTTGCAGCGCAGCGCGGGTCTGCTGACGGAACGCCGTTTGCGTCGCCGCGCTGGCAAGCACCGCAGGCTCCGTCACCACGTAGGCGACCAGTTGCGCACCGCCGGCGAACGGCACCGCCAGCACCACCGCTTCGCGAACGCCCGGACACTGCTGCAGGCGCGCTTCGATCTCGCCCAGTTCAATGCGGAAGCCGCGAATCTTCACTTGGTGATCGACCCGGCCGACATACTCCAGCGCGCCATCGCCGCGCAGCCGCGCACGGTCGCCGGTGCGGTACAGGCGCTGGCCGTCGGCGAACGGGTCGGCAATGAACCGCTCGGCGCTGAGGCTCGGCTGACGCTGATAACCGCGCGCCAGCCCCGGCCCACCGATGTACAACTCGCCCACCGCGCCTTGCGGCAGCAGGTTCAGATCATCGTCGAGCACGTACAAGCGCCGCGCCGCCAGCCCCTTGCCGATCGGCATGCCGCGCCACGACACGTTCTGCGCGGTCAGCGCGGTGCAGTCATGAATTGTCGAGACCACCGTCGCCTCGGTCGGGCCGTAGGTGTTGAGCAGGCGCACATGACCGAGCCCGGCCTGTTGCCACAAGCGCAAGCCGTCCACGGCCATGGCTTCACCGCCAACGTGAATCTGCCGCAGCGCGCCGAAACTGGCCGGCGGTTTCGCCGCGTATTCCTGCACCAGCCAATACCAGTAGGCCGCCGGCAGGTCGGCCAAAGTGATGCCCTGATCGACGATGACCTGCTGTAGTGTCGCGCTGTCCCACAACGGCGCATCGCGCATGACCACGCTGGCGCCATGGCACAGCGGCGGGAAAAACTGCTCGACGAAACCGTCGAAACTGCTGGTGGCGAATTGCAGAACCCGATCGCCTTCGCGCAGATCGCTGTAATCGATAGCGCGGGCGATGAACTCGCTCAGTGCGCCATGACTGACCGCCACACCTTTCGGCCGCCCGGTGGAACCGGAGGTGTAAATCACATAAGCGAGGTTGTCGGCTTCGACCGTGACCGGCAGATTGTCGCTCTGCGCGCTGTCGGGCAATTGCTCCAGACACAGGCATTCGATGCCGTCGAGCGGCGGCAGGCTGGCGAGGCTTTGCCGGTCGCTGAGCAACAGTTTCAGACCGCTGTCATCGAGCACATGGCGCAAGCGTTCGGCCGGGGTCTGCGGATCGAGCGGCACATAGGCACCGCCGGCCTTGAGTACCGCCAGCAACGCCACCGCCAGCTCCAGCGAACGCCCCAGCGCGACGCCGACCAGCACGTCCGGGCCGACACCCTGTGCGCGCAACTGATGGGCCAAGCGATTGCTGCGGCTGTTGAGTTCGCCGTAGCTCAATGCCGGCGCAGGTGCAGTGGCCAACAGCACCGCCGGGGCTTGCGCAGTCCGCACGACTTGCGCTTCGAACAGGCTTTGCACGCTGGTGAAACGAGGCGCTGGCGCGGTGGCGTGGATCAACGCGTGGCGATCGTTTTCGGCGAGCATCGCCACCTCGCCGATAAACTGCTGCGGGTCGCGGCACACCGACTGCAGAATGTTGCGCCAATGCCCGGCCAGCGCGGCGATGGTCGCGGCGTCGAAAATATCGGTGGCGTAGGTGAACGCGGCGAACAGTTGCTCGCCCTCCTCGCGGGTGTCGAGCATCAAATCACTGGTGGCCGCGTGTTGCCGATCGCTGCCGGCCAGCTGTTCTTCGCTCAGATAGCCCACGCGCAAGCCTGAAGCGAGTTGCGCCTGGTGCAAATCGGTGACCAGCGGCTGGTGGTTGAACATCACCTGAAACAGCGGGTTGTGGCTCTGGCTGCGCGCCGGTTGCAGGGCTTCGATCAGGGCGTCAAAGGGCAGTTCCTGATGGGCCTGGGCGCCGAGGGCGGCCCGGCGCAGGTTCTGCAACAGCTCGGCGAATGGCGTTTGCGCAGTGACCGCGCTGCGCAGGATTTGCGTGTTGACGAAGAAGCCTATCAGGCCTTCGGTTTCACTGCGGGTGCGATTGGCGATCAGTCCGCCGACACGAATATCGGTCTGGCCGCTGTAGCGGTGCAACAGGGTCTTGAACGCCGCCAACAGCACCACGAACAAGGTCACGCCCTGGCGCTGGGCAAGGTTTTTCAGCTCTTCACGCAGGGCTGCATCGATCACCGTTTCCAGGCGTGCTCCCTGATGGCTGGAGTGCGCCGGGTAGGCGCGATCAGTGGGCAATTCCAGCACCGGATGGTCGTCACCCAGTTGCGCGCGCCAGTAGTCCAGTTGCCGCTCGCGCTCACCGGCTTCCAGCCAACTGCGCTGCCACAGCGCGTAGTCGCGATAGTGCACGGTCAGCGGCGCCAATGTCGGTTCGCGCCCGGCGACCAGTGCGTCGTAGGTGCGCATGAACTCGTCGATCAGAATGTTCATCGACCAGCCGTCGGCGATGATGTGATGCAAGGTCAGCAGCAGCACATGTTCCTGCGCGGCCAGGCGCAACAGCCGCAGGCTCAGCAGCGGGCCGTTCTGCAAATCGAAAGCCTGGGTCGCCTCGGCCATCATGTGCTGCTGCGCGAGCGGCCAGCGCTGGGCTTCGGGCAACTCGCTCAAATCAGTTACGGGCAGTTTCAGGGACTGAGGTTCGGCCACGCGCTGGAAGGCACGCTCGCCGTCCTGGCCGAAGGTGGTGCGCAAACATTCGTGGCGCGCCGCCAAACGGCTGAAGGCCTGCTCCAGTGCCGCGACGTGCAGATCGCCCTCCAGACGCACGGCCATCGGCAGGTTGTAGGCTGGGCTGGTCGGCTCCAATTGCCAGAGAAACCACATGCGCTGCTGTGCGTAAGACAGGCCGTCACGCTCGGCGATGCCGGCGCAGGCGGTCATGGGCAACTGCGCAAAATCGATGCCTTCGCGGGCCATGCCGGCGAGGAACAAACGGCGTTTGTCCTGGGGCAATTCGATAAAGCGGCGGGCTAGTTTCTGTGCGTCTGCGGCATTCATGCGTGGAGTCCTTGCTGATCGGCGGCGTGACCTGGAGACCCGGTCGTATCAACAAGAACGAATGGCCCGCGCGACGATTTAGCGCGCCAGCGGCAATCGCGGCCCGACGGTACAAAGGCCAGACAGACAAATGCCGAAGCCGGGTACACGTCCGGCTTCGGCATTTGAGTTGAACAGTTGCGAAGCGCTCAGCGCACGTCCTGCGAATGCCCCTCGGCCATCGCCACGATGACTTTGCGCGGCCCTTCGAACGGCGAGCGCGCGTGGGCCGAGAGCATGTTGTCGAGCATCAGCACATCGCCCTCCTGCCAGGGGAAACTGATCGCACAATCGTCGAGCACCGCGCGAATCTGCGCCAGCACTTCATCTTCGATCGGCGAGCCGTCGCCGTAGTAGACGTTACGCGGCAGGTCTTCTTCATCGACGATGTCAAGCAGGCTTTCGCGGACGTCCGCTGGCAGGTTGGAGATGTGAAACAGGTGCGCCTGATTGAACCAGACGTGATCGCCCGTGACCGGGTGCACTGCCACTGCCTGACAGGTCTGGCGCGTGCGCAGCTCACCGTCGTCCTTCCACTCGCAGACAATGCCGTGAGCGTTGCAGTAGGCCTCGACGACCTCGCGGTCCTCGGTGTTGAACACGTCTTCCCAGGCCACATCCAGACCATTGCCGAAGTTGCGCACATACATCAGGCCTTTACTGACAAAACGCTCGCGAATCGCCACGGGAATGCGTCGGTAGACTTCGCGGCTGTCGGCAATCGGCGTTTCGCCTCCCGACCTGGCGGCTATCATGCTGTAGAACCAGATCTTCATCGGCCAGTCGCGGGAATAGGCCTGCTCGTTGTGCAGTGGAATGCTCTGGTGCGCCGGGTATTCGGTGGAGGTGTACACCCCTTGGGTGACGTTGGTACGCGGCGTCGAGCCGAACTCGTAGTTCAGCAATGGATGGCCGAAACTCGCGGCAAACTGGCGAAACTGCTCGGCGCCATCGAGGCGAAAACCGCGAAACAGCACACCGCCGTCACGCAGCAGATGCTCGTCGACCAACTCCTGCAATTCGTCCAATACCGCCAACAGATCGGTGTCGGCATCGCTCGCCTCGACCAACAGCGGCAAGCGCCCGCGCTCCGGCAGCAGCGGCCGTACGGAAAATCCCAGAGCAACAGCCATGACTGGCCTCCTGAATATGCGTGATAGATAAGTCGCGTTTCAGAACGCCGGTTGCGCGGCCTGCGCATGGCGCCGGTGATGCACTTCCAGATGCGTCTTGATCGTGCGAATGACCCGCGCTTCATGCTCATGAATGAAGAAGTGCCCGCCGGTCATCATGTCCACCGAGAAACTGCCCAGGGTCTCTTTGCTCCAGCCGATCAGTTGTTCGGTGGTGGCGCGGTCTTCCTTGCCACCGAGCACGTGCACCGGGCAATTGAGCAGAGGCCGTTCGGCAGGCGTGAAACGTCCGCACATCATGAAGTCGGCGCGCAGCACCGGCAGCGTCAGGCTCATCAGCTCTTTATTGGCGAGGACTTCTTCGCGGGTGCCCTGAAAGGTGCGCAGCTGTTCGATGAGTTCTTCATCACTGCGCGGTTCGGCAAAGCCGCGGTCGTAGTCGCTGCGCATGGACGGTGCGGCGGTGCCGGAGGCGAACAGCGCCAGCGGCTCGGGCACGCCGAGCTCGCGCAAGGCATGGGCCATTTCGCAGGCGAGCAACGCGCCGAGGCTATGCCCGAACAGCGCATAAGGACCTTGCAGCCCCGGTTTGTGCTCGCGCGCCAGTTGTCGCGCCAGTGCACGCATGTCGGTTTGCAGGGGTTCATCGAACCGCGCGCCACGCCCGGGCAGTTCCACCGGTTGCAATTGCAGCCAGGTCGGCAGTTGGCGCCGCCAGCGGCTGTAAACCATGGCGCTGGCGCCCGAATAGGGCAGGCACAGCAATGTCAGCTTGGTCACCGCGCTTTCCTTGAAAAATGTGTCTGCAAGAAAGACGGATCACTGGCCGGACAAATTAGTCGCCCGGCCGCTAAATTCCCCCGGCCGCGGCTCGTTGCCTGTTCAGGAAAAAAACAACAATCGCGAGGGCATCACCGTGGACCTGCAGAGCATTCTGGGCAAGTTGTTCGTCAACGCCGGCGCGGTCGGCATCGAGGGCGTTTTCCAGTTCATTTTCAGCGCGCAGCAGGCGTACTGGTATGACGTCCAGACCAGCCAGCACACGGAAGCCGGGCGCCACCCAAGCCCGGACGTGACCATCGAAGTCGCAGAAAAAGACTTTCTCGGGATCATGGCCGGCGTGGTCAATGTCGAGGAACTGTTCGCCAGCGGCCGCCTGAAGATCGGCGGCAACATGGGCCTGGCGACGATGCTGCCGCAGATTATCGACCACGCCCGCCAGGGTGGCGGCACGGTGGAAAAGGTCGATATGAACAAACGCTATCCGACGCCGCCGCGCTTCAGCGAAAAGCTCACTGCCGCGCTGCCTCGCCAGACCAGCATCGAACGCCGGGCGCGCGCCGAGTTGAGCCGGCACGAATTCGAAACCCGCTATCTGCCCAACGGCATTCCACTGGTGATCCGCAATGCCCTGCATGACTGGCCGTTGTTCAGCCTGAGCCGCGAGGAGTCGCTGGTGCATTTCGCCGAACTGCAGGGCATCACCCGCCATGGCGATTACGTGAAGAAGACGTTTTCGACCGAACGTGATTTCCGCTCGACCTCAATGGCCGATTTCATCGCTTCGCTGGACAGCCCGGCGATCAAAGCGGCGGACGGCGAGCCGCCGGCGTACATGGGCAACAACATTCTGCCGGCGCAGTTGCTGCAACAGATTCAGTACCCGCCCTACTTCGACACCTCGCTGTTCATCCCGCCGCGCATCTGGATCGGCCCCAAAGGCACGCTGACGCCATTGCACCGCGATGACACCGACAACCTCTTCGCCCAGGTCTGGGGGCAGAAAAAATTCACGCTCGCCGCGCCGCATCATCGCGAAGCACTGGGCACCTGGTCGACTGCGCCCAAGGGCGGCCTGGATGGCTGCGACTTCAACCCGGACGCGCCGGACTATGAACGTTTCCCGGCTGCGCGGGAGGTGACTTTTTTGCAGGTGACGCTGGAGGCTGGGGATCTGCTGTTCTTGCCGGAGGGCTGGTTTCATCAAGTGGAGTCTGTGTCGACCTCGTTATCAGTCAATTTCTGGGTCAACTCTGGCCGAGGCTGGTAACCCAATCCCGCGTAGGAGCTGACGAGTGCAACGAGGCTGCGATCTTTTGATCTCGATCTTGATCTTCAAAATCCAAAGTCAAAGTCAAAGTCAAAAGATCGCAGCCTCGTTGCACTCGTCAGCTCCTACAACAGGATTGTTATTTCAAGTGACGGAAACTTTGAAACGCTGAAACCAGCACCACCGCCCCCGCCGCGATTGCCAGCCAGAACCCGCTACGTGCGCCAAAGGCATCGACCAACGCGCCGGAGCCGGCGGCGCCGATCGCCACACCGATGCTCAGCCCGGTCACCAGCCAGGTCAGGCCTTCGGTCAGTTTGGCTGGTGGCACGATGCGTTCGATCAACGCCATCGCGACGATCAGCGTCGGAGAGAAGAACAGCCCGGCGATGAATACCGCCACCGACAAGCCGAGAATATTGCTAGCCAAAAGCAGCGGCAGCGTGGTCACCGCCGTCGCCACACCGCCGTAGAGAAACAGGCGCGGCAGCGGCAGTTTCGAACGCATCGCACCGAAGGCGATGCCGGCCAGGCATGAGCCGATCGCGTACACCGACAAGACAATACTCGCCGCCGCAGGCTGGCCCTGCTGCTGGGCAAAGGCGACGCTGACCACGTCGATCACCCCTACGATCACGCCCATCGCCAGCATCAGCGCCAGCAGCCATTGCACGTCGGTGGAGCGAATGATCGAGCCCTTATGCTGCGACTCCTGCGCGTGCACGGGCGGCTCGGTGCTGCGCTGGGCGACAAACGCCGTCACACCGATGGCCAGTGCCAACAACGCCGCCAACGGCCCGGCCTCGGGAAACACCGCGACCGACAAGCCCACCGACAGCGGCGGCCCGACGATAAAACACACCTCGTCGAGCACCGACTCCAGTGCATATGCGGTCTGCAATTGCGGCTGGCCACGGTAGATTTCGGTCCAGCGCGCACGCACCATCGCCGACATGCTCGGCATGCACCCGGCCAGCGCGGCGAACACGAACAGCGTCCAGTGCGGCGCCTGCAAGCGCGTGCACAACAAGAGCATCAACAACCCGCCGCCACCAGTCAGCGCTGCGACTGGCAGCACCCGCCCCTGCCCATAACGGTCCACCAACCGCGACACCTGCGGCGCGCAAAACGCCGTGGCCAGAGCGAACGTCGCCGCCACCGCACCCGCCAGGGCATAACCGCCGTTCAACTGCGCGAGCATGGTGATCAGGCCGATGCCGGTCATCGAAATCGGCATGCGCGCCAGCATCCCGGCCAGCACAAAAGCACGGGCGCCGGGGGCGGTGAACAATTCGCGGTAGGGGTTTGCCATCGATTGCAGCCTCATCAGGGGCGGCCAAGTTGCCACAGGCTTGAATGCCGTGGAAGCGCACAATTGTTAGCCGTCTGTGAAGGCCCCTTCGCTCGCACAGGCGAAATGCAGTCCCCTGTGGGAGCGAGCTTGCTCGCGAAGGGGCCGGCATCACCGCCGCTTTCTGCACCGAATGAACTCTCATGGCCCGCAACCAGTCAGCTGTCTATGCCCACCATTCGAGGCCCAGACATTCATGCAGATCTCCCTCGCCCGACAAGTAGCCCTCGTCACCGGCGCCAGCTCCGGCATCGGCCATGCCGCCGCCAAAGCATTGGCCGCCGCCGGCGCTGCGGTCGTGATCAACTACAACAGCAGCGCCAGACCCGCTGAAGCGCTGGCCGCGCAAATCAACGCCGAGGGCGGCAAGGCCCTCGCCATTGGTGCCGATGTTTCGAAAGAAGACGAGGTCGAGCGGCTGTTCGCCAAGACCGTCGACGCCTTCGGTTCGCTGGACATTCTGGTGGCCAATTCGGGGCTGCAAAAAGACGCCGCCGCCGTGGACATGACGCTCGATGACTGGAACAAGGTGATCGGCGTCAACCTCACCGGGCAGTTTCTCTGCGCGCGGGCAGCGTTGCGGATCTTCCAGCGTCAGGGCGTGCGCGCAGGCGTATCGCGCGCGGCAGGCAAGATCATTCACATGAGCTCGGTGCACCAGCGCATCCCATGGGCCGGGCATGTCAATTACGCCGCCTCCAAGGGTGGCGTCGATCAGTTGATGCAGAGCCTCGCCCAGGAAGTCAGCCACCAGCGCATCCGCATCAACAGCATCGCGCCCGGTGCGATCAGCACCGCGATCAACGCTGAAGCCACCGCAGGCGCGGCCGGCGAAAAACTCCTCGAACTGATTCCCTACGGCCGTATTGGCGATGTCGAGGACGTTGCCAATGCGGTGGTGTTCCTCGCTTCCGACCTGTCCGACTACATCGTCGGCACCACCCTGTTCATCGATGGCGGGATGAGCCTCTATCCGGAGTTTCGCGGCAATGGCTGAGCCTGAAATCGAACAACAAAGCGCCATTGATGCACATGGCATCATCGGCGACATGCGCAGCGCCGCGCTGGTCAATGACAAGGGCAGCGTGGATTTTTTCTGCTGGCCGGAGTTCGACAGCCCGACGATTTTCTGCTCGCTGCTGGACACCCCTGACGCAGGCATTTTCCAACTCGCGCCGGACCTGCCGGATGCGCGCCGCGAACAGATTTATCTGCCCGACACCAATGTCTTGCAAACCCGCTGGCTGAGCGAACACGCGGTGGTGGAAATCACCGATCTGTTGCCCATCGGTGACGACGTCGACGCCTTGCCCCTGCTGATGCGCCGGGTGCGGGTCGTCAGCGGTTCGGCGACATTCAATCTGCGCTGCGCGGTGCGCCACGATTATGGCCGCGCGCAAACCCGGGCAGAGATGGACGAGCGAGACGTAACGTTCAGTGCTGCCGGCCAGCCGTCGATTCGCCTTTCCTCTGATCAGGCACTGCAAATCGACGCACAAGCGGCCGTCGCGCAGTTCACCCTCAAGCACAATGAAACCGCCGCGTTCATGCTCGGCGGCAGCGACGACCCGCGTTTTGCCGAAGGCGCCGCCGAGCTGTGCATGCAGCGCACTTTGAAATTCTGGCGCGGCTGGCTCGGCCAATCCAACTATCGCGGGCGCTGGCGGGAAATGGTCAATCGCTCAGCCCTCGCCCTGAAACTGCTGACCTCGCGCCGCCAGGGCGCGATTCTCGCCGCCGCTACTTTCGGCCTGCCGGAGACCCCCGGCGGCGAGCGCAATTGGGATTATCGCTACACATGGATCCGCGACGCGTCGTTCACCGTGTATGCGTTCATGCGTCTGGGCTTCGTCGACGAGGCCAACCACTACATGCAGTGGCTGCGCGGGCGGGTCAGCGATTGCTGTGGCAAACCGATGAAACTCAACATCCTCTATGCCATCGATGGCCAACAGGAGTTGCCGGAAACCGAGCTGACGCATCTGGCCGGCCACGGCGGCGCGCAGCCGGTGCGCATCGGCAACGGCGCTTATGAGCAAGTCCAGCTCGACATCTTCGGCGAGCTGATGGACGCGGTGTATCTGGTCAACAAATACGGTGACGCGATTTCCCATGAAGGCTGGCGGCACGTCGGCGAAGTGGTCGATCAGGTCTGTGAGGCCTGGCAGAGCGAAGATGTCGGCATCTGGGAAATGCGCGGCGAGACTCATCACTTCCTGCACTCACGGCTGATGTGCTGGGTTGCCCTGGACCGCGCAATCCGTCTGGCCTCCAAGCGTTCGCTGCCGGCACCGTTTGCCCGTTGGGATCAGACCCGCCAAGCCATCTACACCGACATCTGGGACAACTTCTGGGACGAAGAACGCGGCCATTTCGTCCAGTACAAAGGCGGCACCGCGCTGGACGGCTCGATGCTGCTGATGCCACTGGTGCGCTTCGTCAGCGCCAAGGATCCGCGCTGGCTGTCGACCCTCGAAGCCATCGAAAAAACCCTTGTGCGCGACGGCATGGTCTATCGCTACCGCAACGACGACGCCAACATCGATGGCCTCACAGGCACGGAAGGCGCGTTTGCCGCCTGCTCGTTCTGGTACGTCGAATGCCTGGCCCGGGCCGGGCAGGTGGAAAAAGCCCATCTGGAGTTTGAACAATTGCTGCGATATGCCAACCCGCTGGGGCTGTACGCCGAAGAGTTCGACAGCCATGGCCGCCACCTGGGCAACACGCCGCAAGCCCTGACGCATCTGGCGTTGATCAGTGCGGCGAGCTTTCTTGATCGCAAGTTGAGTGGCGAGAAGAGTTCCTGGCAGCCATAGCGCTGACTGCTTTTTCGCCAGCGCTTGTCAGACCGATCCCTGATCCAGAGGTATTTTTCAACAACGGGCCTTACGCCAGACAACTGGCTCAGGCCCGTGCCCGCCGTCAAACCTGCGCAGCGGTTACGTCTGACGACAGTCTGTGTAAAAACCGCGCCTGCAAAAACCACTCACGTCACGTTGAAACGCTTCCCGCAACGTGCGCTTACACCCCGAAATACCTTGTTGCCAGCCGTTACATCCACACCTACCATCCAACGCAACGGGCACAGCGGAGCTGTCCAACCACCCCGAATTCAAGGAAACGGAATGCCTCACCACGTCCAGCGCAGCATCGCCTCCCCCCTTCGCACCGGGCTGACCCGCACCCAGCTCTGGGAAGGCGCCGACAAGGGCCTGATCAAATGCTGGGAAATCGGCCGCCAGCGCGCCGAACGCTTTCCCGAACTGGCCCAGCGCTGCCTGGCCGGTGAATTGCCAGTGCTGGGCTGGAAGGGTGGCGTCAGTCGCAGCCTGAAGAAAAACGAGAAGTACGGCTCGCTGAAATACCTGGCGCAGTGGCAAGGCTTGCGCGGTGAGGATCTGGACATTGAGCTGGCGCAGGAGCGTTCTTTGACGTGCTCGCGGACGAAGATGAAGGTGACGTTTACGCCGGACCGGACCAAGTATTTCAATCAGGTGGCGGAAGTTGAGGCTTAAGGAGAGGCAGAAATGGTCGATTTACATCAGGAGTTTCAAAGCAGCGGTTTCTATCACGAAGCGCGGATTGATCGTCGCTCTGCGGATGCCTTGGTTGGTGTCGCAGCGGGACTTGCCCCTGAAGGTGTTGAATCTGCTGCAACGCTGACCGAAAACCGCTCCCGATAAGCCTGCGGCGTCACGCCAATGGCTCGCAGAAAACTGCGCCGCAGCGTCTCTTCACTGCCGAAACCGCAATTGGCGGCGATGCGTTTGACCGGCAGGCCGGTGTCGCTGAGCAGTCGCCGGGCGGTTTCCACGCGGATCAATTCGATCGCCCGCGCCGGGGTCTGGCCGGTGTCGGCGCGGTAGTGGCGGATGAAGCTGCGTTCGCTCATGCCGGCCTGTTCGGCGAGGGTGGGGATGCCGAGGTCGCAGGTCAGGTTTTCGGCGATCCAGGCGTGGAGTTCATCGAAGCGGTTGCCTTGTTGTTGCAGCGACAGCGTCACGCTGAATTGCGACTGCCCGCCCGGGCGTTTCAGGAAGACGACCAAGTGCCGGGCGACGTCGAGGGCGATGTCGCGACCGAGGTCTTCTTCGACCATGGCCAACGCCAGATCGATGCCTGCCGTGACGCCGGCCGAGGTCCACACCGGGCCGTCGTTGATGAAAATCGGATTGGCTTCCACGTGCAGATTGGGATGTTGCGCAGCCAGTTGCTCGCAGCGCGTCCAGTGGGTGACCACGCGGCGGCCATCGAGCCAGCCGCTGGCGGCGAGCAAAAAGGCCCCGGTGCACACCGAAGCCACGCGACGGCAATGAATGCCGTGCTGGCGCACCCAGTCGACCAATTGCTGGTCTTCGGCGGCGGGATAAATGCCCCAGCCGCCAGCGATGATCAACGTGTCGCTGGGCGTTTGTGGCAACGGTTCGGCCAGCACCGCCAACCCCGCCGATGACATCACCGCCCCGCCGCCGCTGGCGATCACGCTCGGCGCATAGGGCGTCGGCATGCCGCGCTGGCGCGCAAGATCGTTGGCCGAGGCGAACACCTGCAACGGCCCGGTGACATCGAGAATCTGCATGTTGGCAAACGCGAGGACGTGAATGGCTTTGGGCATTTGGCGTAATTCGTGGGGTGATTGGCGTATGCGCCAGAACCTACGCGCCTACAGTGCAGTCGTCCACTTCTTTCAACGGAGCCAGAACGATGACGCTGCAGATCGGTTTTCTATTATTCCCGCAGGTTCAGCAACTCGACCTGACCGGCCCTTACGACGTGCTCGCCTCGTTGCCCGGCGTGCAGGTGCATCTGGTCTGGAAGGACCTGATGCCGGTGACGTCCAGCACGGGTTTGCTGCTCAAACCGACCACAACCTTCGACGATTGCCCGAATCTGGACGTGATTTGCGTGCCCGGCGGTGGCGGCGTCGGGCCGCTGATGGAAGACCAGCAGACGCTGGACTTCATCAAACGCCAGGCCGCCCAGGCACGTTACGTGACCTCGGTGTGTACCGGCTCGCTGGTGCTCGGCGCGGCGGGTCTGCTGAAGGGCAAACACGCGACTACGCATTGGGCTTATCACGAGTTGCTGCCGACGCTGGGGGCAATTGCGGTGAAGGATCGGGTGGTGCGTGATGGCAATCTTTTTACCGGTGGCGGGATCACCGCCGGAATCGATTTCGCCTTGGTGCTGGCGGCGGAACTGGTCGATGCCGACACGGCGCAACTGGTGCAGTTGCAACTGGAATATGCGCCGGCCCCGCCGTTCAATGCCGGCAGCCCGGACGTGGCACCGAGTGCAGTGGTCGATGAAGCACGGCTGCGCGCGGCGCCTTCGCTGACGTTGCGCACGGAGATTACCGAGCGCGCGGCGGCCAAGCTGGGCCTGCGCTGATACCGAACGCCCAGCGATTTCTGCGTGAAATGATCCAATGTGGGAGCGGGCTTGCTCGCGAATGCGCTGTGTCAGTCACCTATTCTGTATCGGTGACACCCCGTTCGCGAGCAAGCCCGCTTCCACATTGGGTTCTGTATATGACTATCGAGCGTTGCGTTGTCCCGGTTTTTTCGCCACACCTTCACTTGTCCCACCTCCCTCGCCCGTGTAGAAAGCCCCTTCCAGAAATCTCGCACAAGGACTTTGGATGAAGGCGCTGCCCTGGCTTTATCTCGCGCTGCTCAGCCTCGGCTACGGATTGGCCCTGAGCTACGGCCAACTTGGTTGGCTGGCATTGATCTCCGTGGGGCTGTTGCTGTTCGCCGCGTTCGCCGTGCGCCAGCAACAGGTGCCGGTCGCGCGCTGGCTCGGCCATGGCCTGTTCATTGTTTTGGCCGTGGCGCTGGCGCTGCATTGGCTGCCGGGTTTTGCCAATGGCCGCGTAATCAACCCGCAACGTCTTACTGACGACGCCGTGCCGTTCGCGATGCACCTCAACCTCGACAAGCCGCTGGTGGGCTTCTGGCTGCTGCTGGTCTGCCCGTGGATTGTTGCGCGGCGTTCGTTGCGCCTGACTGTTTATGCCACCGCCCTCGCGCTGACGTTATGCGCGGCACTCGCCCTCGGCGGCGCGCTGTTGCTCGGTGTGATCACCTGGGCGCCGAAGTGGCCGGATCAGGCCTGGCTGTGGGTGCTGAACAATCTGCTGCTGGTGACGCTGGTCGAGGAAGCGCTCTTTCGCGGCTATATACAGGGCGGACTCAGCCATCGCTTCAAGCACCTGCCATATGGCGACAACCTCGCGCTGCTGTTGGCTTCGCTGCTGTTTGGCATGGCGCATGCCGGCGCCGGCTGGACCTGGGTGTTACTGGCGGGACTGGCCGGGGTCGGCTATGGTCTGGCCTACCGTTTCGGCGGCCTGGGCGCAGCGATCGCCACGCATTTGGGCTTGAACCTGCTGCACTTCGGCCTGTTCACCTATCCGATGCTGGCCAATTGACGCAAGCGCCGTTTTGCGACGGCGTACTTAAATCTGAAAAAAAACTTCAATAAAAACCTGTCAGCGCCGACAACCTTTCAAAGCCTTGCGGATTGAAAAACCATGCGTAACAACCAGCCCATCACACAACGCGAGCGGACCTTTCCAGCTCAGCAACGGTTGATTTCCACCACCGATGCCAAGGGCGTGATCACCTACTGCAACGACGATTTCGTCGAAATCAGCGGGTTTTCGCGGGATGAACTGATCCGTGCGCCGCACAATCTGGTTCGCCATCCAGACGTGCCGTCGGCGGTGTTCGCGCACATGTGGGGCACGCTGAAACAAGGCTTGCCATGGATGGGCATCGTCAAGAATCGCTGCAAGTCCGGTGACCATTATTGGGTGAACGCCTATGTCACACCGGTGTTTGATGGCAGCCAGGTGATCGGTTACGAGTCGGTGCGCGTCAAGCCCACCGCCGAACAGATCCGCCGCGCCGAAGCGCTCTACCAACGCATCAATCAGGGCAAGTCGGCGATTCCATCCACCGATAAATGGCTGCCGATCCTGCAGGACTGGCTGCCGTTCATTCTGGTCAGCCAATTGAGCTTCATGATTGGCGCGACGCTGACCTCGCAATGGGGCTTTGCCCTCGCCGCCGCGCTGTCGGTGCCGCTAGGCCTGATGGGCCTGCAATGGCAGCAACGCGGGCTCAAGCGCCTGCTGCGCCTGGCCGAGCAGACCACCTCCGACCCGCTGATCGCGCAGATGTACACCGACAGTCGGGGCGCGCAGGCACGTCTGGAGATGTCGATCCTCAGCCAGGAAGCCCGCTTGAAAACCTGCCTGACCCGCCTGCAGGATACCGCCGAACACTTGACCGATCAGGCCAAGCAGTCCGATGCCCTCGCGCACAACAGCTCGACCGGTCTGGAACGCCAGCGCGTGGAAACCGAACAGGTCGCCACCGCCGTCAACCAGATGGCCGCCACCACCCAGGAAGTCGCCAGCCACGTGCAACGCACCGCTGACGCCACCCAGGAGGCCAACCGCCTCACCGGTCGCGGCCGCGACATCGCAGGTGAAACCCGCGAAGCCATTCAGCGCCTGTCGGTCGTCGTCGGCGAAACCGGCCTGACCGTGACGCAACTGGCCAAGGACAGCGACGAAATCGGCGGCGTGGTCGACGTGATCAAAGGCATCGCCGACCAGACCAACCTGCTCGCCCTCAACGCCGCCATCGAAGCGGCCCGTGCCGGTGAAATGGGCCGTGGTTTTGCCGTAGTGGCCGACGAAGTCCGTCAATTGGCACAACGCACCAGCGAATCGACCGGGCAGATTCACGCCCTGATCGCCAAGCTGCAACAGACCGCCTCCAGCGCCGTGCAAACCATGGAAGCCGGGCATCGCCAGGCTGAAGAAGGCGTGGCTCGGGTACTAGAGGCGGATCAGGCTCTGGTCGGCATCAGCGAAGCAGTGGCCAACATCACCGACATGACCACCCAGATCGCCGCCGCGACCGAAGAGCAAAGTGCGGTGGCTGAAGAGATCAGCCGCAACATCAGCAACATTTCGGAGTTGGCTGATCAGACGTCCGAGCAGGCGCAAAACTCGGCGTTGTTGAGTGAAGAGCTGACGAAGACGGCCAACACGCAGTATTCGTTGGTGGCGCGGTTTAACCGCTAACAGCAAAAGATCGCAGCCTGGGGCAGCTCCTACAGATAATCGTAGGAGCTGCCCCAGGCTGCGATCTTTTGACCTTGGAAGCCCGGACCGCGAAAGCTGTCCGGGCTTTTGTTCTTGATAGGGAATTTTTGGTGTCTGGCAAGCCGCCATCGCGAGCCTGCTCGCGAAGGGGCCATAACAACCAACGCGATTATTGAGGCAACTTCAGCTTATCCAGCAGTCGATTGACCAACAGTTCGTTGAGCATGATCACCTGTTGCAGCGCCAGCAGTGGTTTGCGTTCCGGGCCGCCTATTGAGTTGGCGATATTACCGGCCATGGCATGCGCGTATGAAAGCGACTCGCAAGCCTCGACCAACAGGGTTTCGTCATCCAGCGTGGGATCGACAACATAGACCGGGCGATATTTTGGCGAACTTGGCGGGGCTGCCAGGTCTTCAGGTTTGAGGTAGTAATCGAGGGCGCGGTCGGTGGCTTCCTGGACTTTTTGCGGATCGAACGCGGGGTCGTGGGGGATTGGCGGGTTGGGGGTTACTTTGAACAAAACGAGGGTGGCGGCCATACGCGGGTTGGTAGACCGGCTGTAATAGGAACCCGGCGCCCGCGAACGAGCCCCACGCATGACCACCATATAAACCGAGCCCCCAAAAAAGGACGGTATTAAGGCGTAGACATACGGCCATTACAGACGGGCTACCAAACCCGATCACTACTTTCTGTCAGTGACCGAGAAACGATATAGCCAACCTCATGGCCGCGTAAGCCGGCGGATTCTGGCGTACGCGTAGGCAACGGCGCGAGGAGTTGTAGCCGGGATGGCGTAACGAATCGTGTAGTTTAAACGGGGTTATTTGATGGTGTTTAAGTGCAGGCATTGCCTCTGACGGGCTGGTGGTTTGAGGTCGTCTGGAAGAGAGCTTTCGCGAGCAGGCTCGCTTCCACAGAAAAGCAAAATCAAAAGATCGCAGCCTTCGGCAGCTCCTACAACGATGAGTGTTAGCTCGAGTGCTTTTGATCTTGATCCACCGGCGACGCCGGAAGGCTGAGTGGAGGGATTGATCCGGGCGTGGGAGCGCAGCGACCGTTCGACGCAGTCGTACACAGCGCAAGGAGGTGCAGCGCAGCGCACCGGAGCCGCTGCGCCCGGATCGATCCCGCAGCGAAGGGACCCGAGCCTGCGAGGGCCGAACGTAGGAGCTAGCGTTTCTTGCTTACTTTTTTTCTGGGCCGGCATTCCGGGCGCTTGTAAAAAACTAAGTCGCCGTCAAGCGAAACCGCCAGCCGCAGCTCCCGAAGCAACGGATATGCCCCCACCCCTCACCGCAAAAACAAAGCCACCTCCCGCGCAGCACTATCCAAATGATCCGCATGCGTAAACCCGGAAGCCTTGAGCGGCTTCAAATCATGATCGCCAGCCGCCAGCCACATCACCTCAATACTCGGTGACAAGCTGTAAGCCGCAACCGCCTCGCGATTCCCCAGAGCATCCCGCTCCCCCTGCACAATCAACGCCCGCGTGCGCAGCGAAGCCAAATGTTCAACCCGCGGTTTCTCCGGCTTGCCCACCGCATAAAACGGGTACCCCAGACACACCAACGCATCCACCCCCAGCTCATCCGCCACCAGACTCGCCATCCGCCCGCCCATCGACTTCCCGCCAATCGCCAAAACCCCAGCGACATGACGCCGCACAAGCGCAAACACCTCCCGCCAGCAATCCAGCAGTTTCGGCGCAGGATTCGGCGGACGTTTAACACCGTCCACCCGCCGCTGCGCCATATACGGAAACTCAAAGCGCAACACGTTGACCCCAAGCCCGGCAAGGCGCCCAGCCATGTCATTCATCCAGTCACTGTCCATTGGCGCCCCAGCACCGTGGGCGAGGATCAACGTCGCCGAAGCCTCGCCCGACGCCGCATTCCAAAGCCACCCATGATCGAGCACACACTGCGCCCATTGATCCCCGTCAATACTGGCCTTGTGCTGTTTGTCCATGCTTGCCTCGCTTTTAGTCTGCCTATAACTCCAGGCGAAGGATTCGCGCGGTTTGCGCGCGCTCACTTCGGCTGAACCGTGGATGGGGAACCATGAACACTTCTATCAGTACCGCCTACAACTACAAGGTGGTCCGCCAATTCGCCATTATGACGGTGGTGTGGGGCATCGTCGGCATGGGCCTCGGGGTTTTTCTCGCGGCGCAATTGGTCTGGCCGCAGCTCAACTTCGATTTGCCCTGGACCAGTTTCGGCCGTCTGCGCCCGCTGCACACCAACGCGGTGATCTTCGCCTTTGGTGGCTGTGCGCTGTTCGCCAGTTCGTTCTACTCGGTGCAACGCACCTGCCAGACGCAGTTGTTTGCACCAAAAATCGCCGCGTTCTGCTTCTGGGGCTGGCAACTGGTGATCCTGCTGGCGGCGATCAGCCTGCCGCTGGGTTACACCAGTTCCAAGGAATACGCCGAGCTGGAGTGGCCGATCGACATTCTGATCACCATCGTCTGGGTCGCCTACGCGATCGTGTTCTTCGGCACGATCATGCAGCGCAAGACCAAACACATTTATGTCGGTAACTGGTTTTTCGGCGCGTTCATCATCACCGTGGCGATTCTGCACATCGTCAACAACCTTGAATTGCCGGTGAGTTTCACCAAGTCCTACTCGCTGTACGCCGGCGCGACCGACGCGATGGTGCAGTGGTGGTACGGCCACAACGCCGTGGGCTTTTTCCTCACCGCCGGCTTCCTCGGCATGATGTATTACTTCGTGCCGAAGCAGGCCGAGCGTCCGGTGTATTCGTATCGCTTGTCGATCGTGCACTTCTGGGCGTTGATCACCCTGTACATCTGGGCCGGCCCGCACCACCTGCACTACACCGCCCTGCCGGACTGGGCGCAGTCGCTGGGCATGGTGATGTCGCTGATTCTGCTGGCGCCGAGCTGGGGCGGCATGATCAACGGCATGATGACCCTCTCGGGTGCCTGGCATAAGTTGCGCAGCGACCCGATCCTGCGTTTCCTTGTGGTGTCGCTGGCGTTCTACGGCATGTCGACCTTCGAAGGCCCGATGATGGCCATCAAGACGGTAAACGCCCTCTCCCACTACACCGACTGGACCATCGGCCATGTTCACGCCGGCGCGCTCGGCTGGGTGGCGATGATTTCCATCGGCGCGCTGTACCACATGATCCCGAAAATCTTCGGCAAAGCGCAGATGCACAGCATCGGGTTGATCAACGCGCATTTCTGGCTCGCGACCATCGGCACCGTGCTCTACATCGCGTCGATGTGGGTCAACGGCATCGCCCAGGGCCTGATGTGGCGCGCGGTCAACGAGGACGGCACGCTGACTTACTCCTTCGTTGAAACCCTGGTGGCCAGCCACCCGGGCTTTGTCGTGCGACTGATCGGCGGGGCGATTTTCCTGAGCGGCATGTTGCTGATGGCTTACAACACCTGGCGCACCGTGCGGGCCTCGCAGCCTGCCGAAGTCGTCGCTGCCGCGCAGATGGCCTGAGGAGTTCGCCATGAAACACGAAACGATTGAAAAGAACGTCGGCCTGTTGATGCTGTTGATGGTGTTCGCCGTGAGCATCGGCGGCCTGACCCAGATCGTCCCGCTGTTCTTCCAGGACGTCACCAACAAACCGGTGGAAGGCATGAAGCCCTACACCGCGCTGCAACTGGAAGGCCGCGACATCTATATCCGCGAAGGCTGCGTCGGTTGCCACTCGCAGATGATCCGCCCCTTCCGCGCCGAAACCGAACGCTATGGGCACTACTCGGTAGCCGGCGAAAGCGTCTGGGATCATCCATTCCTGTGGGGCTCGAAACGTACTGGGCCAGACCTCGCCCGGGTCGGCGCGCGCTACTCGGATGATTGGCATCGCGCGCACTTGTACAACCCGCGCAACGTCGTGCCGGAATCGAAGATGCCGGCCTATCCGTGGCTGGTCACGCAAGCGGTCGACAGCAGCCATACCGAAACCAAGCTGAAAACCATGCGCACCCTCGGCGTGCCGTACACCGACGACGACATCAGCGGCGCGGTCGCCAGCCTCAAGGGCAAGACCGAAATGGACGCCCTCGTCGCCTACCTGCAAGTGCTTGGCACTGCGATCAAGAGCAAGAGGTGAGCCATGGTCATTGAAATGAGTGCAGGCCTGATCCGCGGCCTCGGCACGGTCGTGGTGTTCGTCGCGTTCGTCGGCCTGACCTTGTGGGTGTTCAACCGCAAGCGCACCCCGGAGTTCGCCGAAGCACGTCTGCTGCCGTTCGCCGACGAACCACTACCCGACACAAACCCCGCCTCTGAAACAAGGAGTACCCGGCCATGACCACCTTCTGGAGTACGTGGATCTGCGTACTGACCATTGGCAGCCTGATCGGCCTGACCTGGCTGCTGATCGGCACCCGCCGGGGCGAGACCAAGGGCAGCGTCGACCAGACCATGGGCCACAGCTTCGATGGCATCGAGGAATACGACAACCCGCTGCCGCAGTGGTGGTTCATGCTGTTCGCCGGCACGCTGGTGTTCTCGGTGGGCTATCTGATTCTGTATCCGGGCCTGGGCAACTGGAAAGGGATCCTGCCCGGCTACGAAGATGGCTGGACCGGCGTGCACGAGTGGGAAAAGGAAATGAACAAGGCTGACGCCCGTTTCGGCCCGATCTTCGCCAAGTTTGCCGCCATGCCGCTGGAAGAAGTGGCCAAGGATCCACAGGCTTTGAAAATGGGCGGCCGTCTGTTCGCGTCCAATTGCTCGGTGTGCCACGGCTCGGATGCCAAGGGCGCATTCGGCTTCCCTAATCTCACCGACAGCGACTGGCGCTGGGGCGGTGAGGCCGAGACGATCAAGACCACCATCATGGGCGGGCGGATGGCGGCGATGCCGGCGTGGGGCGAAGTACTCGGTGAGGCCGGGGTGAAAAACGTTGCAGCCTACGTGCGTCACGAGCTGGCCGGCCTGCCCCTGCCTGCCGACAGCAAAGCGGATCTGCAAGCCGGGCAGCAAGCGTTCAGCACCACGTGTGTGGCTTGCCACGGTGCCACGGGCCAAGGCACCCCGGCCATGGGCGCGCCAAACCTCACCCACCCGGCCGGCTTCATTTATGGCACCAGTCTGACCCAACTGGAGCAGACAATACGCCATGGACGCCAAGGACATATGCCAGCGCAGAACGAGCTGCTGGGCAATGACAAAGTGCAGCTGCTTGCCGCTTATGTCTACAGCCTCAGCCATGTATTGAATACAGAAAAACTCGTAACTGAAGACATAACGAAGTAGATAATGAACACACAACTGCCGTGACTTTTTTGTCGCGGCAGTTTCCCGCCCCCTTGCGACGCATTGTCGCACCCCTTGCAACCTCTCCTTTCGGAACCCCGGATTCGGGTCTACGCTTCATCGAAGCGGACCGGCTGAAGTCGGTTTTCAGATCAATCCCGAACGATGCGCGCCATGAACCGGTTAATGGATTCGCCGCAAAGGCAGGCAGTTAACGGCTGTTGCGCCGATTGCCCTTAACCCCCCGATCACGACCTGTGTACAGGCACCGGTGACGGCGATCCGGACCCCGCGCTTTTTTCGTTCACTGCGACATTTTTTCACAGGCCATTTTTGACCCTACGCGGCACATGGAAAGGCCGCAGAATCAGCGTTGGAAAGCATTGACCCAGGTCATGGCGCGTTGCAATGACCCCCTGCTTTATACATACTTGCGGCCGATTTTATCCCTATAAAAATACCCAAACCGTGGAACCTTAGAATGAGCACAGCAATCAGTCCGACTGCTTATAACTATAAGGTAGTCCGCCAGTTCGCCATCATGACGGTGGTCTGGGGGATCCTTGGCATGGGGCTCGGTGTCTTCATCGCCTCGCAACTGGTCTGGCCGGAACTGAACTTCGGTCTGCCGTGGACGAGCTTTGGACGCTTGCGCCCGTTGCACACAAACCTGGTGATTTTTGCCTTCGGTGGTTGTGCACTGTTCGCCACTTCCTACTATGTCGTGCAGCGAACCTGCCAGACGCGACTGATTTCCGACAGCCTCGCGGCCTTCACCTTCTGGGGCTGGCAAGCGGTGATCGTCGGCGCCATCATCACCTTGCCGCTGGGTTACACCACCACCAAGGAATACGCCGAGCTGGAATGGCCGATCGCGATTTTGCTGGCGATTGTCTGGGTCACCTACGGTCTGGTGTTCTTCGGCACCATCACCAAGCGCAAAACCAAGCACATCTATGTCGGCAACTGGTTCTACGGCGCGTTCATTGTCGTGACCGCGATGCTGCACATCGTCAACCACATGTCGCTGCCGGTCAGCCTGTTCAAGTCGTATTCGGCGTACTCCGGCGCCACTGACGCGATGATCCAGTGGTGGTACGGCCACAACGCGGTGGGTTTCTTCCTGACCACCGGTTTCCTCGGGATGATGTACTACTTCGTGCCGAAGCAGGCCGAACGCCCGATCTATTCCTATCGTCTGTCGATCGTGCACTTCTGGGCGCTGATCACCCTGTACATCTGGGCCGGCCCGCACCACCTGCACTACACCGCCCTGCCGGACTGGGCGCAGTCGCTGGGCATGGCGATGTCGATCATCCTCCTGGCGCCAAGCTGGGGCGGCATGATCAACGGCATGATGACCCTCTCGGGCGCCTGGCATAAGTTGCGCACCGACCCGATCCTGCGTTTCCTCGTGGTATCGCTGGCGTTCTACGGCATGTCGACCTTCGAAGGTCCGATGATGGCGATCAAGACCGTCAACTCGCTCTCGCACTACACTGACTGGACCATCGGCCACGTACACGCCGGCGCTCTCGGCTGGGTAGCCATGATCTCGATCGGCGCGATCTACCACATGATTCCTAAACTGTTCGGCCGTGCGCAGATGCACAGCACCGGTCTGATCAACGCGCACTTCTGGCTCGCCACCATTGGCACCGTGCTGTACATCGCTTCGATGTGGGTCAACGGCATCACCCAGGGCCTGATGTGGCGTGCAATTAACGATGACGGCACCCTCACCTACTCGTTCGTCGAAGCGCTGCAGGCCAGCCACCCGGGCTTCATTGTCCGTGCGCTGGGCGGGGCGTTCTTTGCCAGCGGCATGCTGCTGATGGCTTACAACGTGTACCGCACCGTACGCGCGTCGGATCCGGTTGAAGCCGAAGCCGCCGCCAAGATTGCCGTCGTTGGAGCTCACTGATGAAGCATGAAGCTGTCGAGAAGAATATTGGCCTGCTGGCCTTCTTCATGGTCATCGCCGTCAGCGTCGGTGGCCTGGCCCAGATCGTTCCGCTGTTCTTCCAGGACGTCACCAACAAGCCGGTCGAGGGCATGAAGCCGCGCTCGGCGCTGGAACTGGAAGGCCGCGACGTCTACATCGCCAACGGTTGTGTCGGCTGCCACTCGCAGATGATCCGTCCGTTCCGCGCTGAAACCGAACGCTATGGCCACTACTCGGTTGCCGGTGAAAGCGTCTGGGACCACCCGTTCCTGTGGGGTTCCAAACGTACCGGGCCGGACCTGGCCCGAGTGGGCGGTCGTTACTCCGATGACTGGCAACGTGCGCACTTGTACAACCCGCGCAACGTGGTGCCCGAGTCGAAAATGCCGGCTTATCCGTTCCTCGTGGAAAACAAGCTCGACGGCAAGGAAACCGCGAAAAAAATGGAAGTGTTGCGCACTCTCGGCGTCCCCTACACCGACGAAGACATCGCCGGTGCACAGGATGCCGTGAAGGGCAAAACCGAAATGGACGCGCTGGTGGCCTATCTGCAAGGCCTGGGCACCATCATCAAAAGCAAACGGTGAATCTGATGGATATCGGGATGATTCGAGGCCTGGGCACCGTTGTCGTGATGGTGGCCTTCATCGGTCTGGCCTTGTGGGTATTCAGCCCCAAGCGCAAGTCGGAGTTTGAAGACGCGACCCTGTTGCCTTTTGCGGATGATCCCGAAGCCATCAAGCACGTCGAGCAAGCTTCTAGGAGTAACAAAGAATGACTACATTCTGGAGTCTGTACGTCACAGTCCTCAGTCTCGGTACGATCTTCGCGCTGACCTGGCTGTTGCTGTCGACCCGCAAGGGCCAGCGCAGCGAACAGACGGACGAGACGGTCGGCCACTCCTTCGACGGGATCGAGGAGTACGACAACCCGCTGCCGAAATGGTGGTTCATGCTGTTCGTTGGCACGATCATTTTCGCCTTGGGTTATCTGGTGCTGTATCCGGGCCTGGGCAACTGGAAAGGTCTGTTGCCGGGTTACAACTATCTGGATAACGAAAAGCAGACCGCATTCGCCAACGGCCAGACCGGCTGGACCGGCGTGCACGAATGGGAAAAGGAAATGGCACGTTCGGACGCCCGCTTCGGACCGATTTTCGCCAAGTTCGCCGCCATGCCGATTGAAGAAGTCGCCAAGGATCCGCAAGCACTGAAAATGGGCGGTCGCCTGTTCGCCTCCAACTGCTCGGTGTGCCACGGCTCCGACGCCAAGGGCGCCTACGGCTTCCCCAACCTGACCGATGCTGACTGGCGCTGGGGCGGCGAGCCGGAAACCATCAAGACCACCATCATGGGCGGCCGCCACGCGGTGATGCCGGCCTGGGCGGAAGTGATCGGCGAGCAAGGCGTGGCCGACGTGGCGGCCTTCGTGGTGACCAACCTCGACGGACGCAAACTGCCGGAAGGCACCAAAGCCGATCCGGCCAACGGGCAGAAACTGTTCGCGGCCAACTGCGTGGCCTGCCACGGCCCTGCCGGCAAAGGCACCCCGGCCATGGGCGCGCCTGACCTGACCCATCCGGGCGCATTCATCTACGGCTCAAGCTTCGCGCAACTGCAGCAGACCATCCGTTACGGCCGCCAGGGCCAGATGCCGGCGCAGGAACAACTGCAGGGCAACGACAAGGTGCATCTGCTGGCGGCGTATGTTTACAGCTTGTCCCATGGCGAAAAAGCACCCGAAGCGAACGCTGAATAAGGCCAACGCTCGATACCAGAAAGGCCTCGCCAATTTCGATTGGCGGGGCCTTTTTCGTTACTCCTTTCTAACATCGACAGTCGCGATCAATTTACGGCTTGGCCAATTGTTGGCGTTAACCTGATGCACGTTCATCGTCTTGCGATCTGCGGCGAATTCGGTGATCAAGTAGGTCTGATTCGACGCGCCGCCGCTGAGATACACCGGGACACTGCCGAAACTGTCCGAATTGCGGTAGTAGCCGCCGGGGCTGTTGTGCAAGTGCCCTGCGAACACTGCGGTCACGGCGTACTTCTCGATCATCGCCCGGAATCGATCCACTTGCTCGCTGGTGCCGGCCCAGCGATCAGGCTTGTGCATGTTCAGAATGATGATCTGACCTTTCTCACGAGCCACTTTCAAATCTTTCTCCAGCCAGTCAAGGGCATCGGAAATTTCGTAATCGACTTTGAACAATGGAAATCCGGAAGAGAACCGCACTGAATAAGTCGGTTCGTTATTCAATTGCACCAGATGCACATCGCCATAATTTTTCGAATAGGCAAGACTGCCATAAAAGGTTTTTCTGCCTTTTTCATCTCTCAGTGCCAGATCAAAGGTGTCGACCTTGCCCCAATAGCGTTCTTTCAAGTCCGTGATGCTGCCGGCGGCACAGTTGTTTTCGGGAAAACTGCAATCATTGATGTTGTTCTGGTAGTCATGATTACCGAGACCGTAGTCGTAGACTCCGCCAAGTTGCCGATCGAGAATTTCCTTTACCGTGGAACGTTCCGAGCCATGCCCAAATGCAGTCATGTCACCGTTGATCGTCACCGGGATCCGCTCGATATACTGATGGAAGTTTCGTCGAAAATTCGCCACGTCAGAATACTGGCTTTCAATCAGCCAGCGCGAGAGTTTGTCCCGTTCCGAAGATGACTCATCCCAGCCATAATCAGAACTTTCGGTCCATGGAAATTGTGGATCGGAAGTGAAGATCATATGGTTGGGTGAGTATTCGTCTCGGCCGTAGGCAGTCGTCGCCAACAGAACAATCAATAGCGAGCACGCGCCTACAAACTTTTTACATAACATAAGAGATCCCTCTCATTAAAAATAAAACCGACCAACATTGACCGGCGATTCAAACTACAACAATCAACCCACCAGACAAACCGAACATTAATAACTTATATTTCACACCAGACGCGCTATTGACTTAAGCGAACTACCGTATTGCATATTTTGATACAGGCTTATATGAACCATCGGTGTTTGCACACAGCAGCTAGCTGTCCTGATGACTGTTTGAAAGGGTTTTCCTGCAGCGAATGCACAGACGATGCGAGCAGCAGCCGTCGTCTATAGTCAATTGACCTGTGTCATGCTTTGCTGCATTCGCTACACCATTCAGGTTTTTTCCCCAACGCGACCAAAGGTCGCACCCTTGAGCCGGAGCGACAGGCGTATCATCGGGCCACTGCAACAGCCTTTTTTGACCTTGGTTGGCACGTATCGACCGAGGCATTTTTCCACTGCCGTGGGATGCAATGATGAGCAATCAGATTCCGGTACATGACGTCACGCCGCCAAGCAAGAACGCGAACAACAGCGTCGATCTTTATGCCTCACGAGAAAAAATCTACACCCGTGCCTTCACCGGTCTGTTCCGCAATCTGCGGATGCTCGGCGGCTCGGCGTTGTTTCTGTTGTATTTCGGCACGGTGTGGCTGAACTGGGGCGGTCATCAGGCCGTTTGGTGGAACCTGCCGGAGCGCAAGTTCTTCATCTTCGGCGCGACCTTCTGGCCACAGGATTTCATCCTGCTCTCGGGACTGTTGATCATTGCCGCGTTCGGCCTGTTCTTCATCACTGTCTACGCCGGGCGTGTCTGGTGCGGCTATACCTGCCCGCAAAGCGTGTGGACGTGGATTTTCATGTGGTGCGAGAAGGTCACCGAAGGCGACCGCAATCAGCGCATCAAGCTCGACAAGGCGCCGATGAGCGCCAACAAATTCCTGCGCAAACTGGCCAAGCATTCGCTGTGGCTGCTGATCGGTTTTGTCACCGGCATGACCTTCGTCGGCTACTTCTCACCTATCCGCGAACTGGTCATCGAATTCTTCACGGGCCAGGCCGATGGCTGGTCGTATTTCTGGGTCGGTTTTTTCACCCTCGCCACGTACGGCAATGCCGGTTGGTTGCGTGAGCAGGTGTGCATCTACATGTGTCCGTATGCGCGCTTTCAGAGCGTGATGTTCGACAAGGACACGCTGATCGTTTCCTACGACCCGCGCCGTGGCGAAAGCCGTGGGCCGCGCAAGAAAGGCATCGACTACAAGGCGCTCGGCCTTGGCGACTGCATCGACTGCACGATGTGCGTTCAGGTCTGCCCGACTGGCATCGACATCCGCGATGGCCTGCAGATCGAGTGCATTGGCTGCGCCGCCTGCATCGACGCCTGCGACAGCATCATGGACAAGATGGATTATCCGCGCGGGCTGATCAGCTACACCACCGAGCACAACCTGTCGGGGCAGAAAACCCATAAACTGCGGCCGCGCCTGATTGGTTACGCCGTGGTGTTATTGGCGATGATCAGCCTGTTGGTCGCCGCGTTCTTCATGCGTTCGCTGGTCGGTTTCGACGTCAGCAAGGATCGCGTGCTGTACCGCGAAAACGCCGAAGGCCGGATCGAAAACGTCTACAGCCTGAAGATCATGAACAAGGATCAGCGCGACCACACCTACGTGCTGCAAGCCGAGGGCCTGCCCGACCTGCGCCTGCAAGGCAAACGCGAGATCAAGGTTGCCGCCGGCGACATCGTCAGCATGCCGGTCGAGTTGTCCAGCGCACCGGAACAACTGCCATCGAGCACCAACGAGGTGAAATTCATCCTCAAGGACGCCGATGACGACAGCGTCCACGTTGAAGCCAAGAGCCGATTCATCGGCCCACAAATCCGTTGAGAGAATTTTGAACATGCCCGCTGCAAACGCCGCAAGTCCCTGGTACAAGCACCTCTGGCCGTGGATCATCATCGCGATTCTGGCCTGCTCGGTGGCCTTGACCCTGTCCATGGTGACCATCGCGGTGAACAACCCGGACAACCTGGTCAACGACAACTATTACGAAGCGGGCAAAGGCATCAACCGTTCACTGGACCGTGAATTGCTCGCACAGAACCTGAAACTGCGCGCGGCGGTGCATCTGGACGATATGACTGGCGAAGTCGACCTGCGTTTGAGCGGTGACAGCCTGCCGCAAACCCTGGAACTGAACCTGATCTCGCCGACCCAGCCGGAGAAGGATCGCAAGATTGTTCTGACCCGCAGTGAAAGCGAGACCGGGCGCTACATTGGCCAATTGAGCGACAAGGTCGAAGGCCGGCGGTTTGTCGAGTTGCTTGGCAGCCAGGACGAGCACGTGTGGCGCATGTTTGAAGAAGAACTGGTCAGCCATGACAAGGATCTGCTGCTGGGTGATGAGCCATTGCAGGGTGCGGAAGACCTGAAAAAATAAGCCTTACTCTGATCGTTCCCACGCTCTGCGTGGGAACGCAGCCAGGGACGCTTTGCGTCCCAGCCGAAGCGGACGCGGAGCGTCCGGGAAGGCATTCCCACGCGGAGCGTGGGAACGATCATCGGAACGCGCACCATGACCACTCCGCTCCCCTGCTACCACTGCGCCCTGCCCGTCCCGTCGGGCAGCCGCTTCACCGCTGTCGTCCTCGGGCAGGCACGCGAGTTCTGCTGCCCGGGCTGTCAGGCGGTGGCCGAAGCCATCGTCGCCGGTGGCCTGGAAAGCTATTACCAGCATCGCAGCGAAGCTTCGGCCAACCCCGAAGCGCTGCCGGTGCAACTGAGCGATGAACTGGCGCTGTACGATCGCGCCGACGTGCAGCAACCTTTCGTCCGCCACGAGGGCGACCTGGCCGAAACCACCTTATTGATGGAAGGCATCAGTTGCGCCGCTTGCGGCTGGCTGATCGAAAAGCATCTGCGCACTCTGCCCGCCGTCTCCGAAGCGCGACTGAACCTGTCCAACCATCGCTTGTATGTGCGATGGGCCGATGCGCAATTACCGCTGAGCCAGGTCCTCGCCGAACTGCGCCACATCGGTTACGCCGCCCACCCCTATCAAGCCGACCGCGCCAGCGAACAACTGGCCAGCGAGAATCGCCTGGCCCTGCGCCAACTCGGCGTCGCCGGTTTGCTGTGGTTTCAGGCGATGATGGCGACGATGGCGACGTGGCCGGAATTCAACATCGACCTCAGCCCCGAGCTGCACACGATCCTGCGCTGGGTCGCGCTGTTTCTGACCACACCCATCGTGTTCTACAGCTGCGCGCCGTTCTTCAAAGGGGCGATGCGCGATTTGCGTACCCGCCACCTGACCATGGACGTTTCTGTTTCACTGGCGATCGGCAGCGCTTACATCGCCGGAATATGGACATCGATCACCGGGGTCGGCGAGCTGTACTTCGATGCGGTCGGCATGTTCGCCCTGTTTCTTTTGGCCGGGCGCTATCTGGAACGCCGCGCCCGCGAACGCACCGCTGCCGCCACTGCGCAACTGGTCAACCTGTTGCCGGCCTCGTGCCTGCGCCTGGATAGCGACGGTCAGAGCGAACGCATCCTGCTCAGCGAGTTGCGTGTGGGCGAGCGGATTCTGGTGCAGCCGGGCTCGATTCTGCCGGCTGACGGCAAGATCATCGACGGCCAGTCGAGCATCGATGAATCGCTGCTGACCGGTGAATACCTGCCGCAACCGCGCACACTGGGCGATGCAGTCACCGCCGGCACCCTCAATGTCGAAGGCGCATTGACCGTGCAAGTGCAGGCGCTGGGGCAGGACACGCGTCTCTCCGCGATCGTGCGCCTGCTTGATCGCGCTCAGGCGGAGAAACCGCGTCTGGCGGAAATCGCTGACCGCGCCGCGCAATGGTTTTTGCTGCTGTCGCTGATCGCGGCCGCAGTGATCGGCCTGCTGTGGTGGCAGCTGGATCCCTCACGGGCGTTCTGGATCGTCCTCGCCATGCTGGTGGCGACCTGCCCGTGCGCGCTGTCATTGGCGACGCCGACCGCCCTCACCGCCGCCACCGGCACGCTGCACAAACTCGGGCTGCTGCTGACACGTGGGCACGTGCTGGAAGGCTTGAACCAGATCGACACGGTGATCTTCGACAAGACTGGCACGCTCACAGAAGGTCGCTTGGTGCTGCGCTCGATCCGCCCGCTCGGCGCGCTCGACAGCGAGCAATGCCTGAGCCTTGCCGCCGCGCTGGAAAACCGTTCGGAGCACCCGATCGCCCGCGCGTTCGGTCGTGCGCCGCTGGCCGCCGAGGACGTGCACAGCACCCCGGGCCTGGGCCTTGAAGGGGTCGTCGGCGAGCGCCGTTTGCGCATCGGTCAGGCGTCGTTTGCCTGCGCGTTGAGCGGCGCGGCGTTGCCGTCAATGCCTGAAGAAGCCGGACAATGGCTGTTGCTCGCCGACACCCACGGGCCGCTGGCGTGGCTGGTGCTTGACGATCGCCTGCGTGACGACGCTCCGGCCCTGCTCGCGGCCTGCAAAGCACGGGGCTGGCGTACCTTGCTGTTGTCCGGCGACAGTTCACCCATGGTCGCCAGTGTCGCCGCCGAACTGGGCATCGACGAGGCCCGGGGCGGTCTGCGCCCCGATGACAAACTGCAAGTGTTGCAACAACTGCACAAGCAAGGGCGCAAGGTGCTGATGCTCGGTGACGGCGTCAACGACGTGCCAGTGCTGGCTGCGGCGGACATCAGCGTGGCCATGGGCTCGGCCACCGATCTGGCGAAAACCAGCGCCGATGCGGTGTTGTTGTCCAACCGTCTCGACGCCCTCGTACAAGCCTTCACGCTGGCGCGACGCACGCGCCGGGTAATCATCGAAAACCTGCTGTGGGCGGCGCTGTACAATGGCCTCATGTTGCCGTTCGCTGCCCTCGGCTGGATTACTCCGGTGTGGGCGGCGGTCGGCATGTCGATCAGTTCGCTGACGGTGGTGCTCAATGCCCTGCGCCTGACTCGCCTGCCGAGCGCGCCGGCTACCGGCAGCCCGACCCAAACCCGCCCGCTGCCGGCCTGAGCCGCGCGGGCCTGGAGTGACAGATGCCAGCTCTCTACGTGATGATTCCCGCTGCCTTGCTGATCGTCGCCATCGCCGTGTACATCTTTTTCTGGGCGGTGGACAGCGGTCAGTACGATGACCTCGACAGCCCGGCGCACAGCATCCTCTTTGACGATCAGGACCCCAATCACACCGCCGCAGTAGACGAAGCCAACGCCTTCAAACCGGACGACAAGGCGCCACCTCATGCTTGAACTGGCGCCACTGATGGTCTCGGCGCTGATCCTCGGCCTGCTCGGCGGCGGCCATTGTCTGGGCATGTGCGGCGGCCTGATGGGCGCGCTGACCCTGGCGATCCCCAAGGAACAGCGCAGCCGGCGCTTTCGCCTGTTGCTGGCGTACAACCTGGGGCGGATTCTCAGTTACGCCACGGCGGGATTACTCATCGGCCTGGCCGGCTGGGCGGTTGCCAACAGCCCGGCAGCGCTGTTCATGCGCGTGCTGGCCGGGTTGCTGTTGATCGCGATGGGTTTGTATCTGGCCGGCTGGTGGAGTGGGCTGACCCGGATCGAAGCGCTCGGTCGTGGTTTGTGGCGCTTCATTCAACCCGTCGCGAATCGCCTGCTGCCGGTTTCCAGTCTGCCGCGTGCCCTGCTGCTCGGTGCGTTGTGGGGATGGCTGCCGTGCGGGCTGGTTTACAGCACGTTGCTGTGGAGCGCGAGTCAGGGCAATGCGCTGGATAGCGCATTGCTGATGCTTGCGTTTGGCCTCGGCACCTGGCCTGTGCTGCTCGCCACGGGGCTGGCGGCTGAACGAGTGACCGCGATCCTGCGCAAACGCAGCGTGCGCATGGCCGGTGGCTTGCTGGTGATTGTGTTTGGCCTGTGGACCCTTCCCGGCCCGCATCAGCATTGGCTTATGGGTCATTAGAAGCAAAAGATCGCAGCCTTCGGCAGCTCCTACAGGAGGTCGAATTCCAAGGTAGGAGCTGCCGAAGGCTGCGATCTTTTGATCTTGTGCCGTTGATGCAAATCAACAGCCCCATCGCCGCACCCCGATAGACTCGCCACACTGCCAGCCTATCCGGGGGAATGCCCGCATGCTCGACGCCATTCGTTGGGACACCGATTTGATCCGCCGTTACGATCTGGCGGGGCCGCGCTACACCTCGTACCCGACTGCCGTGCAATTTCACGGTCAGGTCGGCACCTTTGACCTGTTCCATGCCCTGCGCGACAGCCGCAAGGCGCAGCGGCCGCTGTCGTTGTACGTGCATGTGCCGTTCTGCGCGAACATTTGCTATTACTGCGCCTGCAACAAAGTCATCACCAAGGATCGCGGTCGCGCACAGCCGTATCTGCAGCGGCTCGAGCAGGAAATCCAGATGATTGCCTGCCACCTCGACCCGGCGCAAAAAGTCGAGCAACTGCATTTCGGTGGCGGTACACCGACCTTTCTCAGCCACGACGAACTGCGCCAGCTGATGGCGCACCTGCGCGAGCATTTCAACTTACTCAATGATGACTCGGGCGATTACGGCATCGAAATCGACCCGCGCGAAGCCGACTGGTCGACCATGGGCCTCTTGCGAGAACTGGGTTTCAATCGGGTCAGCATCGGTCTGCAAGACCTTGACCCGGCGGTGCAGCGCGCAGTCAATCGCCTGCAAAGCCTGGAAGAAACCCGCGCGGTGATCGATGCGGCACGCACTCTGCAATTTCGCTCGATCAACATCGATCTGATTTATGGCCTGCCGAAGCAGACACCGGACAATTTCGCCCGCACCGTCGAGGAAGTGATCAGCCTGCAACCGGATCGTCTTTCGGTATTCAACTACGCGCACTTGCCGGAACGCTTCATGCCGCAACGACGGATCAACAGCAGCGATTTGCCGAGCCCGGCGCACAAGCTGGAAATGCTTCAGCGCACCATCGAGCAATTGATCGCGGCCGGTTACCGCTACATCGGCATGGACCACTTCGCTCTGCCCGACGACGAGCTGGCGATCGCTCAGGAAGACCACACCCTGCAACGCAACTTTCAGGGTTACACCACCCACGGCCACTGCGACCTCATTGGGTTAGGCGTGTCGGCGATCAGTCAGATTGGCGATTTGTACTGCCAGAACAGCAGCGACCTCAATGCCTATCAGAACAGCCTTGTCAGCGCGCAACTGGCGACCAGTCGGGGCCTCGTGTGCAACGCCGACGATCGCTTGCGCCGCGCGGTGATTCAGCAGCTGATCTGCAATTTCACTCTGGTATTTGCCGAGATCGAACAGCAGTTCAACGTCGATTTCCAAGGCTATTTCGGCGGGCTATGGCCGCAATTGCAGGGTATGGCCGATGATGGCCTGATCAAACTTGATCGCGAGCGGATCGAGGTATTGCCGGCGGGCCGATTGCTGGTGCGCTCGGTGTGCATGGTCTTCGATGCGTACCTTGAGCAGCAGAACCGCCAGCGTTTCTCGCGAGTGATTTAAGGTTTGGTCAGCAACGAGCCGACCTTGAGGTTCTGATCCGGGGTCAGCGCCGACTGGTTCATGACTTTCGACAAGGCCAGGTTGGCGGTGATCAGGCCGCTGTTGAGGGCGGCAATAGCGCCACGCAGGGCGGCGAGCTTGTTGATCTTTTCTTCAATGGAAAGGGTTTTGTCTGACATGACTGCCGCCATGCGGGCTTTCTTCTCGACGATTTCTTTTTGGATTTTTCGAATCATTTTCAGCAAATGCCGGATGTTCTCTGGCAAGCCGCTGTTGTCGATGTCACTGTTTTTGCCGCCGACAGCAGCGGATTTGGCGATGGCCGCACCGGACAGCGACACTTTGACGCCCTCGACCAAGGTCGGGGTTGCGGTGTTGGACATCTCGTCATCGCGGCCCGTTGCAGTGTCGCTTTTGGTGACCCCTGGCGAAGCAGTAACGCCACTACTACCGGGGCTTAGCGTGCCAATGGCGGTCATCGGGGCCTTCCTTGGATGAATGCTGATAACAGGTTATCGGCCGTAAGTGCTGCGGCTTTATCTCGGTAAGACAACGCCGCCGTGTGCTGGCCTGAATGTCCTTGTGTGGGTTACCCTTACGGCTTATGTGTGTTTTCCCACAAGGATTGAAGAAATGTCCGAGCCAGTCAAACTGCGCGCTCACAACCAGGCCCATTGCAAGGATTGCAGCCTGGCCCCGCTCTGCCTGCCACTTTCTCTGAATCTGGAAGACATGGATGCGCTGGACGAAATCGTTAAACGCGGCCGCCCGTTGAAAAAAGGCGAATTCCTGTTCCGCCAGGGTGACACCTTCGATTCCGTTTATGCAGTGCGCTCCGGCGCCCTCAAGACGTTCAGCCTGAGCGATGCCGGTGAAGAACAACTGACCGGCTTCCACTTGCCGAGCGAACTGGTCGGCCTGTCGGGCATGGACACGGAGAAACACCCGGTGTCGGCCCAGGCGCTGGAAACTACTTCAGTCTGTGAAATCCCTTTCGAGCGCCTCGACGAACTGGCCCTGCAACTGCCGCAACTGCGCCGCCAGTTGATGCGCGTGATGAGCCGCGAAATCCGTGACGATCAGCAGATGATGCTGCTGTTGTCGAAAAAAACCGCCGACGAGCGCATCGCGACCTTTCTGGTCAACCTGTCGGCACGTTTCCGCGCTCGCGGGTTCTCGGCCAACCAGTTCCGCCTGAGCATGTCGCGCAATGAAATCGGCAATTACCTGGGCCTGGCGGTGGAAACCGTGTCGCGGGTGTTCACGCGCTTTCAGCAGAACGAGTTGATTGCCGCCGAGGGCAAAGAGATCCACATTCTCGACCCGATTCAGCTGTGCGCGTTGGCCGGCGGTTCGATCGAAGGCTGATCACGACCCGCGGTTGAGCGAATCGTTTCAGCCGCGGGTATACTGCGCCGTTTGCAGCCCTGCCAGGACACCCCGATGGTCTTCGACTCCTTCGACATCAAATCCCTGATCCGCCCCGTGATCGACTTCCCCAAGCCGGGCGTGATCTTTCGCGACATCACCCCGTTGTTCCAGTCGCCGACAGCCCTGCGCCTGGTCATAGACAGCTTCGCCCACCGCTACGTCGAAGCCGACTTCACCCACATCGGCGCGATGGATGCCCGTGGTTTTCTGATCGGTTCGGTATTGGCCTATCAGTTGAACAAGCCGCTGGTGCTGTTCCGCAAGCAGGGCAAACTGCCGGCGGACGTGCTCGCTGAAGGCTACGCGACCGAGTACGGCGAGGCCTTTCTGGAAGTGCACGCCGACAGCCTGTGCGAAGGCGATTCGGTGGTGATGTTCGATGACCTGATCGCCACTGGCGGCACGCTGATCGCGGCGGCCAACCTGATTCGCCGCATGGGCGCGCGGGTGCATGAAGCGGCGGCGATCATCGACTTGCCAGAGCTGCAAGGTTCGCAGCGTCTTGAGGACATGGGTATTCCGACGTTTTGCCTGACGCAGTTTGCGTTGACCGACAAATAATCAAGATCAAAAGATCGCAGCCTTCGGCAGCTCCTACACAGGGATCCGCATTTCCCTGTAGGAGCTGCCGAAGGCTGCGATCTTTTGCTTTTAGAGCCCCATCTGCTTGCTGATGATTTCGTTCATCACCTCCCGCGTCCCGCCGCCAATCGACAGAATGCGGTTATCCCGATACAGCCGCTCCACCAGACTTTCACGCATGTAACCAAGCCCCCCCAGAATTTGCACGGCCTCTGTGGTGATGCGGTCGGACGTGTCTGTGGCAAAGTTCTTCGCCATGGAAATTTCCTTGATCACGCTCTGTCCTGCCGCGATCTTCGCCGCTTGCCGGTAAGTGAATTCCCGCGACACTTCCAGCGCCGTGGCCATTTCGGCGAGGCGATGCTTGATCACCTGAAACTTGCCGATCGATTTGCCAAAGGCCTCACGCTCGCGCGCCCATTTAAGGCTCTGTTCCAATGCGAGTTGCGAAGTCATGTTGGCCATCAGCGCCAACGCCAGCCTTTCGTTCTGGAAGTTACCCATGATGCAGGCAAAGCCCATGTTCTCGGCGCCAATCAGATTGCCCACCGGCACGCGGCAGTCGTCAAAAAACAACTCGGCGGTGTCCGAGGCCCACCAGCCCATTTTCTTCAACTGGCGGCCGACACTGAAACCTGGCGTGCCCTTCTCGATCAGCAACAGGCTGATACCGCCAAACCCCGGCGCACCGGTACGCACCGCAACGGTGTAGAAATCCGCGCGCACGCCGCTGGTGATAAAGGTTTTGCTGCCGCTGACCCGATAGAAATCGCCGTCACGCACAGCGCGGGTCTGCAGGTTGGCGACGTCAGAGCCGCCGCCAGGCTCGGTCACCGCCAGGGCGCTGATTTTCTCGCCGCTGAGCACCTGTGGCACGATCCGCTCACGCACATCGGGTAACGCCCACTTGACGATCGGCGGCAGGCCGATATCGAGCGAACCCAGCCCCGCTACCAGCCCGCCAGAGCCGCAGCGCATCAGCTCCTCACTGGCAGCGACCTTGGCGAACAGATCACCTTCATGGCTGCCACCGAGCGCCTCGGGATAGCCGATGCCGAGAATCCCCGCCGCACCGGCCTTCAAGTACAGCTCACGGGGGAAGCTTTCGGCTTCTTCCCACTGATCGATGTCCGGCAGTATCTCGCGTTCGACGAAACGTCCGACGCTGTCGCGGACCAATTGGTGGCTGGGGTCGAAGTATTCCTGAAAGGCAGGCATGGGCGAGCTCCACGGAAGGGTTCGCCGAAGTTAACCGAGCGCTTGCTTGGTTAACAAGATAGAGAAGATCAAAAGATCGCAGCCTTCGCCAGCTCCTGCACTGGAAAGCGTTCCCTGCAGGAGCTGGCGAAGGCTGCGATCTTTTGATTTTTAAAGGGAAATCGGTTTACGCCCGGCAAACGAATGCGCCAGCGTGCCGCCGTCGACCAGCTCCAGCTCACCGCCCAGCGGTACACCGTGGGCAATCCGCGAAGCGATCAGGCCTTTGTTCTGCAACAACTGGGCGATGTAGTGCGCGGTCGCCTCGCCCTCCACCGTCGGGTTGGTCGCGAGGATGACTTCAGTAAACGTCCCGGCCTCTTCAATCCGCGCCATCAGTTGTGGAATGCCGATCGCTTCCGGCCCCAAGCCATCCAGCGGCGACAAATGCCCCTTGAGCACGAAATAGCGGCCACGGAAACCGGTCTGTTCGACTGCATAGACGTCCATCGGTCCTTCGACCACGCAGAGCAGCGTGTCGTCGCGGCGCGGGTCGGCACATTGCGGGCACAAATCGTCCTCGGTCAGCGTGCGGCACTGGCGGCAATGACCGACACCTTCCATGGCCTGGCTCAAGGCCTGGGCCAGACGTGTACCACCGCTGCGATCACGTTCGAGCAACTGCAACGCCATGCGCTGAGCGGTTTTCTGACCCACGCCTGGCAAGGTGCGCAGCGCGTCGATCAGTTGGCGAATCAAAGGGCTGAAGCTCATGGGTAAACAGTCCGACTAAACAACGAGACGCGGTTTATACCCGCGCCTCTGGCCAGCGTCAAATCCTCAATCCTGGGCAACCCGGACCACCAGTTTGCCGAAGGTGCGCCCTTCCAGCAGACCGATAAAAGCCTCGGGAGCCTGCTCCAGGCCCTCGACCACGTCCTCGCGGAACTTGACCTTGCCGTCGCGCACCCACGGGACCATGTGGCTGATGAATTCCGGCTGGCGATCACCGTAGTCGTCAAACACGATGAAGCCCTGAATACGCACGCGCTTGGTCAGCAGCGTGCGTTGCAGCATCGGCAGGCGATCCGGGCCAGTCGGCGCCTCGGCAGCGTTGTAGCCGGCGATCAGGCCGCACAACGGGATGCGCGCCTTGGGGTTGAGCAACGGCACGACCGCGTCGAAAACATGGCCGCCGACATTTTCGTAATAGATGTCGATGCCGTTGGGGCAGGCCTTGGCCAGTTGCTCGGCGAAGTCGTCGGCCTTGTGGTCGATGCAGGCATCAAAACCCAACTCCTCGACCACGTATTTGCATTTCTCGGCACCACCGGCCACGCCGACGGCGCGCAACCCTTTGATCTTCGCCACTTGGCCGACCACCGAGCCGACGGCACCAGACGCCGCAGCCACCACCAGGGTTTCGCCTTCTTTCGGCTGACCGATGTCCATCAGGCCCATGTAGGCGGTCATGCCCGGCATGCCCAGAACGCCGAGGGCCATCGATGGGCTCGGCAGCCCGGCGGGAATCGGCATGATGTTACGGCCGTCGCTGAGGCTGTGGCTTTGCCAGCCAGTCGCACCCACCACCAGATCGCCGGCGTGGAATTTCGGATGACGGGACTGCTCGACCCGGCTGACCGCGCCGCCCGTCATGACTTCGCCGATTTGCACTGGCGCGGCGTAGGACGGTGCGTCGCTCATGCGCCCGCGCATGTACGGGTCCAGCGACAGGTAGAGGGTTTTCAGCAGCACCTGCCCTTCCTGCAGATCCGGCAACGCCTCGCGCTCGAGACGGAAGTTCTCCGGGGTCGGCGCGCCGGTCGGGCGCGAGGCAAGAACGAAGCGTTGATTGAGGGTGAGAGGGTCGGACATGTCAGCGTCTCCTGTGAATGGGGAATTCGGTGATATAGGGAGCAGACCTTGGCAGCGGTGGTGTGTTCGATGTTTCTTCATGTGGATCGAGTCGGCCCCTTCGCGAGCAAGCCCGCTCCCACATCCGAGCGCATTTCTTGAGATGGAACGCAATGATCTGTGGGAGCGGGCTTGCTCGCGAAGGCGTCAGTCCTGCAGGCCCATGACCATCAGGCAGAAACAAAAATGCCAGGCGCAATGCCTGGCATTTTGTGTAGCTCATCTGCCGCCCAATGGCGAATCAGAAAGGCAATTTCATACCCGCTGGCAGGTTCATGCCGGCGGTCATGCTGCCCATTTTTTCCTGGCTGTTGGCCTCGATCTTGCGCACGGCGTCGTTGACGGCGGCGGCGACCACGGCTTCGAGCATCTCTTTGTCGTCTTCGCTCAGGCCTTCGACCAGGCTTGGGTCGATGCTCACGCTTTTAACGTCGTGACGACCGGTCATCACCACGGTGACCATGTCGCCACCGGCCTTGCCGGTGACTTCGGCGTTGGCCAGTTCTTCCTGCATCTTGGCCATTTTTTCCTGCATCTGCTGCGCCTGCTTCATCAGGCCGGCCATGCCACCTTTCATCATGGGAATCACCTCAAACGTACTTGGATAAAACAGCGCCCGGCCATCTTGGCCGAGCACCTTCAGTTATTAGCCTTGGGTGACCAAGGCGTCGACAGGTTCAATAGTATCGCTTCGCACCACCGCGCCGAACTGCTGAACCATCTGCTGGATGAACGGATCACCGTGGATCGACTCCTCCGCCTCGCGCTGACGGTTGGCGCGGCGCCGCGAGGCAGCCTGGGCCGGGGTTTCCTGCTCGGGCTTGATCAGCTCGATGGTCAGGGTCAGGGTGCGCCCGTGAAACTGGTTCAACGCGTCGTTGAGACGACGCTGTTGCGTGGCGTTGAACAGGGCGCTGTGAGCCGGATCGAGGTGCATCAGCCAGTGATCGCCGTCTACCGCGATCAACGTGCAGTTGGCGGCGATGCTGCCGGTCATGCCGGAAATCGGCAGTTTCGGGAACAGCTCCAGCCATTGCAGGGCCAGGCCAGTGGCCGGCGCGGCGGCAGGTTCCGGCTCGGGCTCAGGCTCGGGATCGGCGGCGTGTTCGCTGGCCAGTTCGTCGAGGTAGCTGTAGGCCGAATCCATGTCCGGCTCGATGTAATCCTCATCCAGCGGCGGCTCGTCATCCATGTCCATGCCCGGCGTAGCGGCATCGACCTCGGCGACGGACGGCTCGGGAATCGGCGCCGCGGCCCACTCCGGCGCATCCGGGACGACGCTGTCCGGGGTTGGCAGCGGCATTGGCGGCAGCTCGGGCTGCTCGCCAGCGGTTTCCAGCACCGGTTCTACGGCAGGTTGCTGTACAGGCGCCGGCTCGGGCTCAGGCTCGGCTTCTACCGGATCGTTCCATGGCAGATCGACCACAGCTTCGACGGCGACCGGCTCAGGCTCCGGTTGCGCTTCGACAACCGGCGCAACAGGTTCTGGCTCGGGCATTGACGCCGCTACGGCTGCCGGCTCAGCCACCGCTGCTGGCGCAACCGCCGCAGCGACCACCGGCGCAGGCTTGGGCGCGGCAGCCACTGAGTTTGCGGAATCAACTGTGGCCTGGCTGATCCCCACTGGCTTTAGCGGTTGCCTCGGCGCGTCCGCCGTGTCCGCCGGTCGGAACGCCAGCATCCGCAGCAAGACCATTTCGAAGCCGCCGCGCGGATCCGGCGCCAGCGGCAAGTCGCGGCGACCGATCAGGCCCATCTGGTAATAGAACTGCACGTCTTCGGCCGGCAACGCCTGGGCCAGGGCCAATACGCGATCACGGTCGCCATGACCATTGTCGACGCCTTCCGGCAGCGCCTGGGCGATGGCCACGCGGTGCAGCACGTTGAGAATTTCCGAGAGCACGCCGTTCCAGTCCGGGCCTTGCTCGGCCAGATGCCGCACGGCTTCGAGCAGTGCCTTGGCATCGCCTTCGATCAGTGCATGCAGCACGTCATAGACCTGACCGTGATCCAGCGTGCCGAGCATCGCCCGCACGTCGGTAGCGAGCACCTTGCCTTCACCGAAAGCGATGGCCTGATCGGTCAGGCTCATGGCGTCACGCATCGAGCCGTCAGCAGCACGGCCGAGCAGCCACAGTGCATCGTCTTCGAACGGTACGTTTTCCGCCGTAAGCACGTGGGTCAAATGTTCGACCACACGCTCCGGCGTCATGTTTTTCAGGGAGAACTGCAGGCAGCGCGAAAGAATGGTTGCCGGAAGTTTCTGCGGATCAGTGGTCGCCAGGATGAACTTGACGTAGGGCGGCGGCTCTTCGAGGGTTTTCAGCAGCGCATTGAAGGAATGGCTGGACAGCATGTGCACTTCGTCGATCAGGTAGACCTTGAAGCGCCCACGGCTTGGCGCGTACTGCACGTTATCGAGCAACTCGCGAGTGTCTTCGACCTTGGTGCGGCTGGCGGCGTCGATCTCGATCAGGTCGACGAAACGGCCCTCATCGATCTCGCGGCACACCGAACATTCGCCACAGGGGCTGGAGGTGATGCCTGTCTCGCAGTTCAGGCACTTGGCAATGATCCGCGCGATGGTGGTCTTGCCGACCCCGCGCGTCCCGGTGAACAGGTAGGCGTGGTGCAGCCGCTGGCTGTCCAAGGCATTGATCAGAGCCTTGAGCACATGGGTCTGGCCGACCATTTCGCGGAACGAGCGCGGACGCCATTTACGTGCAAGAACCTGATAACTCATCGAAAACCGTCGCAGCGAAGGAAGCAGAAGCGGCTAATGCTAGCGGAGCAAGGGCAAAATTGCATCCGGTGTCCTCGTCTAATATGGCTAAGCTGCATCAGCAGAGGCTTTTATCGGCTCGGGACGGCGAATGACCGGAGCGTTTATGCGGTGGGCCCTGTGGGCATTGCTGGGAATCAGCCTCAACGCGATGGCCGCTCAAGCGCCGTTGCGCTTCGCCGTGCCGGATAGCTGGGCGATGCCGATGGTGCAACTGCAAGACGGCAGACCGACCCAAGGCATCCTGCACGACATTCTGCTCAGCCTGGCGACCCAGGTCGGCGCGCCAGCGCAATTCATCGTGCTGCCGCGCGCGCGCATACAGAGCGCCATGGAGCACGGCGACATCGATGTACGCTGCTATGCCGCCCAGTCTTGGCTGCCGAATCAGTCCGGCGATTACATCTGGAGCGTGCCGCTGTGGTTTCAGCGCGACCTACTGGTCAGCCGCCAAGACCAATCCGCACTGATCGATCCCGCCCACCTGCCGCGCCAGGCCATCGGCACCGTCAACGGTTACAGCTACCCCACCCTGCAACCGCTGTTCAACGCCGATCAGTTACAACGCGAAGACGCGCGCAATCAGGAACAGGTGCTGGAGAAGCTCCTTGCCGGACGCTATCGCTACGCCGTGAGCAACCAGTGGACGCTGGACTGGATCAATCAGCGCCTGCTGCCGGAGCAGCAGTTGCGCGGGGTCGCGGTGCTGCAGGAACAGGATATCGGCTGCTATGTGAGAAACGACCCGAAGGTGCCGGTACAGCGGATTCTGCGGACGTTGCTGCGAATGAAAATGTCCGGCGAGATCGACGACATTATCCGGCTCTACACGGGCAGCTCCGGGAACACTCGATAACCCTGCCGGGGTGAGCCTGCTCGCTCTTGCAAAGGCGTCGATCAATAACCGTGCGATTCGCGGAATTTCGGCTCGCGGCTGTGGTGATAATCGATCCACTCCACCACATCGTAAGGCAGATAAAGCTGCTGCCGGGCGCGGGACACGGCGATGTACACGGCGCAGATGCGCTGGTCGAATTCGTAGGCGTCCCTGAATTTCTCGTTACTGAGCAATGCCCGCGTCAACAGCACCCGCCTGAACTCCATGCCGCCGGCCTGCTCGGCCATCATCAACAGACAGGCCTTGCCCGGTTCGATGATCTTTTGGCTCAGTCGAGTCAGGTCGGCAATCCTGAAGCCTTCTTGCAGTTGTGCTTCGATCCACAGAAACGCCTCGTCGAAACGGTTGGCCTCGCGCACTTGCCGCCAATCGGCCATGTCACTGAAATAGGGGTGTGGCCCTTTCTCACTGGTCCCGGCGTTATAGAAATCGCGGCGGAACAATTCGATGGCGGTGGTCATGAAATGCTTGATGTCGTCCTGCGCTTCCCTGTCAGGGAAACTGAAGGCACAGTTGGAATCGTGCAGGTGAATGGCCCACATCATCGTGTCCCATGGCGACGCGGTCAGCACCACACAACCCTCCGGCGGCACGAAGGCTTCGGGGTAGTACTCAATATCGACGTCAGCGTGACGAGCGCCTTCAAACGGCACTTTGCTCTTGTGCGTGTGGCGCGAGATCAGCGGATTGACCAAGCGCTCGACATTGCGCCCCGAGCGCACCGAATAGCAGATATCGCTCTGGCGGACTTCACGCTTGCGCTTGAGAGCCTCACCCGTGGCCTGTTGATATTCATCGCCGAGGGTGATCAGCACCTGCTTCCCGCGCTCGATGATTTGCAGCAGCGACGCCGGCACATCCTGGCTCTCATCGATGATCACATGGGTGTAGCGCGGCGGGACGCGGCAACCGGAGAGACTGGCGCGCTTGATCATGAGCAACGTCTGAAAACCCGTCTGGCTGGACCAGGCCGGGTTGGCCTCGAGATAAACCCACAGGCGACTGGAATATTCCAGCAGCGCCTGCGAGTCAGCGCCGGTCAAGGGCTGCTGAAAATGCGGCAGGTGCCTGGCGCACAACGTGTGATCTCGTGAGGCGCAGTACAACTCCAGCACGCGCAGGCAGACCTCAAGGGTGCCCTGCCCATCGTGGTGGCGAAAGCCGAACATGTTCAGTTCCTGCGCCAGCGCCTGCTTGCTCGGGATCCGCGCTGGCGTCCTGGCCAAATGCACCCGGGGACCCAGTAGCTGGGCCTGGGCGAAATCGAAAAACGTCTGGCCAATTTCGGTGTCGTGGACCTGCACGATGTGCTTGCGCAACGTCGCCAGTTTGGCCGGGGTGCGCGCCAGCACCAGGGTGCGTTTCGAGCGCAGGCATTCGATCAGCGCACTGAGCATGTAGCTCTTGCCGATGCCTGCATAACCTTGCACGTGCAGGTCTTCGTCGAGATTGGCGCGAAAGGTTCGCAGCAGCTTGTCCTGCGCCGCGCTTAACCAGTGCTCACGCTCGCGTGGCGTGATCATTTGCTGGCGGAACGGGTTGTTCTGTTTCTGATGGCGAATCTTGTAGTCGACATCCCATTGCCCATCGGGCAACAGGTATTCCTGCGCAGTGACTTCATCGGCCATGAGAAACCGCAGGTTCAGACTCTTGAGCGCATTGAGGCCGAAGTACAATTTGCGCGAATCGAACAGCCGCCGCGCCTCTGAAATCAGTCCCGCCGATCCCGACCGCCGAGAGGTGACAGACCAGTCAATGAGTTTGGCGAGAATTTTTTCTGCGGCGCTGGCGCTCAAATCCTTTTCCGTGGCCTGGGCGAGATTCTGGATGACCAGCAATGCCGCCAGCTCCGGGTCGCTCAGGCTGGCCAGTGTCGCGTCACCGTGGGGCTGCAACAACGCCATACACGCATCGTGAGCGATGGGCAGAAATACCGGGGTGGCCAAATCAAAATGTTCCGGGTGCATACAACCTCGCCGTCTGGGCTTTGACACATCACCAGATCAGTCCTGGTCATTCTCGTCGTGCAATGAATGGGTGTGCGCTAGTTGCCCCTCGCTGCCGGTCTCGGGATTGACCCGCAGCTCGAAGGCGTAGTCGCCCAGCGTCCCGGACATGCCGCGTCGATCTCCACCGGCCGACACCGCCCCCGCATCAATCTGCGCCTGCACTTCGTAGAGCGCCATTTCCAGCAGTTTGCGCAGGTGTTCAGGGCTTTGCGCGGTGGCGTGCAGTTGCAGGTCGTATTGGCCGACCACCGACTCAGCGATGGCCGGCTGAGCCTGCACCGCGACCGGCTGAGTCGTTTCTTCAGCCGCATTGAATACAGTCGAAGCCGCCAGGATGGCGGCGTGCTCTTCGTCCATCAGGTCGAGCACTCGTGACAGCTCCAGCGTGCGCTCGGGCTGCTCCTGCATTTGCGCTTTGACTTCCAGACGACGCAACTGCCATTCGCGCAGTTTTTCCCGGGTCAGATCGTCAATTTCACCCACTTGCCTTACCTCTCGATACCAGGCGAGGGAGTATGCCACTGTTCCGCTTCGACAGCCTCAAGGGCGCCGGGAGGCTGCGTTGCTGATCGCAGCATGGCTGACGTCAGATCAACCCAAAAGGCCAAATCGCAGGCATAAAAAAACCGCAGTGGGCGAAACCCATGCAGTTCTGTTTGCAGCCTTTGGTTCGTTAAGGTGGTGCCCCCACCAGCCACACCCCGGCACACAATGTTCCCGCTGTGGCTGCTTCCTTCCGGATCTGACCAGGTTCACGGGTAATCGTTGCGGGGGGACCGATGGGGTCACCATAACGACGCTTGCCTGTCGGCGAGCCGCGCCATTGTACCTGTCTGAGATGAAGTTTCAACCGTTGGTTGCAGATAAAAAATACCAACAGGTTCAAGGACATGCGAAGACGGCAAAAGATCGCAGCCTCCGGCAGCTCCTACAGGGCCAGGACTTCGTCTGCACGACCGCCCGCCTGCTGGATCACCAGATGAATGAAGTGCAGCTTGGCGATTGCCGCTGCCGGCAGCACGAAGGGGTAGAAATCCGGCTGGCCCATGCTGCGCGACAGTTCGTTGAGCATGCCGGCCAGTTCGATCCACGCATTGACGAACGAGAGGAACGCCGTGCCGCCCGGATGCTCGGGGTCATACAGGGTGCTGGCCGGAAACGGCTGATAGTCGAAATCCATTTCCCGCGCGCTCATGCCAAAGCCCAGCGCGGTGTCCACCGCGTCCATCATGTGCAGGTAATGCGCCCAGGTTTCCGCCCAGTCTTCCCATGGATGCATGGTCGCGTAGGCACTGACGTAGTGCTGCGGCCAGTCCAGCGGTGCGCCTTGCTGATAATGCCGGTCCAGCGCCTCGGCGTAGCTGGCGCGCTCGTCGCCGAAGAGATTGCGGAACGCGTCCAGCCAAGGGCCGTTGGCGATGAGGCGATCCCAGTAGTAGTGGCCGACCTCATGGCGAAAATGCCCGAGCAGCGTGCGATAAGGCTCGTGCATCGCCGCTCTGACTTGCTCACGGTGAGCGTCGTCGGCCTCTTTGATGTCGAGGGTGATCAGGCCATTGGCGTGGCCGGTCATCGGCGCGTTGCCTTCCAGGTCGACACCAATGAAGTCGAACGCCAGCCCGGCTTCCTCATCCTTGGTTTTCGGGATGACCGGCAGGCCGAGAGTGATCAGTTGCGCGACGAGGCGGCGTTTGGCGATCTCGACCTTGCGCCAGCGCTCGGGGTTTTGCGCGACGGACAAATCGGGAATGGTGCGATTGAGGCTACAGGCGATGCACAAGGTGTCGTGATCGTTGGCCGGCAGCAGCCAGTTGCAGGCTGCGGGCATGTCGAGGTTGGCGCAGCGGCGAAACAGGCCGGCCCCAGGATCGACGTCAAGCGTCCAGGTGCCCTCTTCCGGCCCCGGTTGCAGCGAGGTCAGGCGACTTTGTTCGGGTTGGTAACCGAGCAAGGCGTTACAGGCCAGGCACTGACTGTTGCGAAAGAACAGCGACTGGCCGCAACGGCACGGCCAGACTTTGCTGTTGCGCGAGGATCCGGCCACGAACGGCGCGATGATGCGGGAACTGAGCTGCTCGAAAAAGCGGTGCATGGCGATCTCTCCCTGGGACTGGCCAAGACTAGATCATCCTGGCGCGAAGATCGTTCCCGCACCTTCTCGACTGATCGTTCTCACACTTCGCGTGGTAACGCATCCCGTGACGCTCCGCGTCACAGCGGACGCTGAGCGTCCGGGGCGGCATTCCCACGCGGAGCGTGGGAATGATCAGGTGTGGGGGCGTAGAAAACGGTCATACGGAAATGCCGTGGGTTTTCAGGAAGGCGATAAACGCCTCTTCGTCCATGACCTTCACACCCAGCTCATTGGCTTTGGTCAGTTTCGAGCCGGCACCCGGCCCCGCGACCACGCAATGGGTTTTCGCCGACACGGAACCGGCAACCTTGGCACCGAGGCTTTCCAGGTGATCCTTGGCCACGTCCCGGCTCATCAACTCGACCTTGCCGGTCAGCACCCAGGTTTCGCCTGACAGTGGCAGACCTTCGACGACTTTCTTCTCGCTCTGCCAATGCATGCCGAAGTCGCGCAGCTGCTGCTCGGCCTGCTCGGCCAGTTGTCGATGTTCAGGCAAGGCGAAGAACTCGCGCACCGAATTGGCCTGTTTCTCCGGCAACGCCTGACGCATGTCCAGCCAGTCAGCGTTCATCACCGCATCCAGCGAACCAAAGCGGTCAGCGAGTTTCTGCGCACCGCCGGGGCCAACGAAAGGAATGTGCAGTTTGTCGATCAAGCCGCCCAGGGTCGTACTGGCGGCGAACTCGGCGCCCAATTCGCCCTGATCCTGAATCTGCAAACCATGGCCAAGCAATTCGCTGATCACCTGCTGATTGTGCGCATCCTCAAAGAAACTGTGAATCTCGTGCGCGACTTCCAGGCCGACGTCCGGCAAGTAGGTCAGCACGTGAGGCAAGGCCTGTTGCACGCGCTCCAGCGAACCCAGCGAACGCGCCAACACCTTGGCCGTCTCTTCGCCAACATCGGGAATGCCGAGGGCGTAAATGAAACGTGCCAGGCTCGGCTGCTTGCTGTCTTCGATGGCTTTGAGCAGCTTGTTGCTCGATACCTCGGCGAAACCTTCCAGATCGACGATGTCGTCGAACTTCAGTGCGTAAAGATCGGCTGGTGAACTGACCAGACCTTCATCAACCAACTGCTCGACACTCTTGTCGCCCAGACCTTCGATGTCCATCGCCCGGCGCGAAACGAAGTGAATGATCGCCTGCTTCAGCTGCGCACCACAGGCCAGTCGCCCGACGCAGCGATAAACGGCGCCTTCGCTGAAGGTTTCCTTGCCCTTGCTGCGTTTGACCAGTTGCGTACGCTCGACATGCGAGCCGCATACCGGGCAGCTTTCAGGAATGGCGACCGGGCGCGCGTCATCGGGGCGACGCTCGGTGACTACCTGCACCACTTGCGGAATCACATCGCCTGCGCGGCGGATGATCACCGTGTCGCCGATCATCAAGCCCAGCCGCGCCACTTCGTCCATGTTGTGCAGCGTGGCGTTGGCCACGGTGACGCCGGCGACTTTCACCGGTTTCAGGCGCGCCACCGGCGTCACCGCACCGGTGCGGCCGACCTGGAACTCAACATCGAGCAATTCGGTGAGTTCTTCCATCGCCGGGAATTTGTGCGCGATTGCCCAGCGCGGCTCGCGGGCGCGGAAACCCAACTCGCGCTGGTCGGCGATGCTGTTGACCTTGAACACCACACCATCGATTTCATAGGCCAGCGAATCACGGCGCGCACCGATGTCGCGGTAGTATTCCAGGCATTCGTCAATACCTTTGGCCAGTTTCAGTTCGTGGCTGATCGGCATGCCCCACTTCTGCAACTGCTTGAGGTTGCCGATGTGAGTGTCGGAAATATCGTGGGACACTTGGCCGATGCCATAGCAGCAGAATTCCAGTGGACGATTGGCGGTGATCTTCGAATCGAGCTGGCGCAGGCTGCCCGCCGCCGCGTTGCGCGGGTTGGCGAAGGTTTTGCCGCCGATTTCCAGTTGCGAAGCATTGAGGCGCTCGAAACCGGCCTTGGACATGAACACTTCACCGCGCACTTCCAGCGTCGCCGGCCAGCCTTCGCCGTGCAGTTTCAGAGGAATGTTGCGCACGGTGCGCACGTTGACGCTGATGTCTTCGCCGGTGGTGCCATCGCCACGGGTAGCGCCGCGCACCAGCAGACCGTCCTGATACAGCAGGCTGACCGCCAGGCCATCGAGCTTCGGCTCGCAGCTGTATTCCACCGCCGCGCCGCCACCAAACAGATCACCCGCTGGCACATCGAGACCTTCGTTGACGCGGCGATCGAACTCGCGCATGTCGGCTTCTTCGAAGGCGTTGCCGAGGCTGAGCATGGGGATTTCGTGACGCACCTGAGTGAACGCGGTCAGCGCCATACTGCCGACGCGCTGGGTCGGCGAGTCGCTGGTGATCAGTTCCGGATTGGCCGCTTCCAGTGCCTTGAGCTCGTGGAACAAGCGGTCGTATTCGGCATCCGGAATGCTCGGTTCGTCGAGAACGTGGTAGCGATAGTTGTGCTGATCCAGCTCAGCGCGCAGCTCTAGAATGCGGTTTTTGGCGGCGGTCATGGGTGTTCTCTCATAAAGCAAAAGAGCAGCCGAGGCTGCTCCAGTGTTATTCCATCATCGGCGGCGGGCCAGAAGATCGCAGCCTCGTTGCACTCGTCAGCTCCTACAAGCCGAAGGTTGCGATCTGTTGATTCAAGCCTTAGCGCTTCTGGGTCAGGGCGCGGCGTTCGAATTCGACGATGCGCTGACGGTAGTGCTCGATCGTCTGCGCGGTCAGCACGCTGCGCTGATCGTCTTTCAATTCGCCGTTCAATTCCTGGGACAGCTTGCGTGCTGCCGCCACCATCACGTCGAAAGCCTGCTTCGGATGACGCGGGCCTGGCAGGCCGAGGAAGAAGCTCACTGCCGGGGTGCTGAAATGGTCGATGTCGTCCAGATCGAAAATACCCGGCTTGACCGCATTGGCCATGGAGAACAGCACTTCACCGTTGCCGGCCATGCTTTCGTGACGGTGGAAAATATCCATCTCACCGAAACGCAGGCCGCTTTCGAGAATGTTCTGCAGCAGCGCCGGGCCCTTGAAGCCGGCCGGGTCACGGCAGATCACGCTGATCACCAGGACTTCTTCGGCTTGCGGCTGATCTTTTTCTGCCACGGCAGATGCAGGCTTGCTGTCTTCGGCAAAATCGTCGTCACGGCTGCTGAAGCTCGGACCGCCGTCCAGATCCAGGTCGAGGTTCAAGTCGCCCTGCGCCGGGCCGTTGCTGCCGCGCTTGCCGCGTTTCGAGCCGGATTCACGCGGCTCGCGGGCTTCGCGATTGGGCATGCTCACCGACGGCAGATCGTGCTCATCCAGTTGCGGCTCTTTGTGCGTATCCAGGACGCGGGCCGGGCCCAACAGCTCGGCGCTGGTATCCTCGTCCGGCAGATTGGACAGGCTCCGGTCGAGACGGAATTTCAGCTTTCCCTTGCCGCCGCGCATACGGCGCCAGCCATCGAAAAGAATACCGGCAATCACAATGATGCCGATGACGATCAGCCACTCGCGCAGACCGATTTCCATGTAATCCCGTGCCTCTATAAAAAATGCTGAAAAATAAGGGGTTTACACTGCGTAAACCGCTTTAAAACGTGGCGCCAACTCTATGTTCTGACAGGCGTTTTGCCCACGTATACGAAAAATTGACATTAAACTAGCACGACCAAAGACAACTTTACACCGTCTGTCTCATTTGGCTTGCGCGAATATGTCGATTGGCCATCCAGCCGATGTCGGTAAAAAGTCCTACAGACCTCCAAAACTATTCCCACACCAAACCGACTCAGGCATCCACCATCGCCATTGCCTCTTCGACATCCACTGCCACCAGTCGCGAACAACCCGGTTCATGCATGGTCACGCCCATCAACTGCTCGGCCATTTCCATGGCGATCTTGTTGTGGGTGATATAGATGAACTGCACGGTTTGCGACATCTCTTTGACCAAGCGTGCGTAGCGTCCAACGTTAGCGTCATCCAGTGGCGCGTCAACCTCATCGAGCATGCAGAACGGCGCCGGGTTCAACTTGAAGATGGCAAACACCAGTGCCAGTGCCGTCAGGGCTTTTTCGCCGCCGGAGAGCAAATGGATGGTGCTGTTCTTCTTTCCGGGCGGCTGCGCCATGATCGTCACCCCTGTATCGAGTAGATCTTCGCCCGTCAGTTCCAAATACGCGCGCCCGCCACCGAAAACTTTCGGGAAAAGTGCCTGTAATCCGCCGTTGATCTGATCAAAGGTATCTTTGAAACGGTTGCGGGTTTCCTTGTCGATCTTGCGAATGACATTTTCCAGAGTCTCCAGCGCCTCGACCAGATCGGCGTCCTGCGCATCCAGATAACGTTTACGCTCCGATTGTTGCGTGTACTCGTCGATGGCTGCGAGGTTGATCGCACCCAGGCGCTGAATGCGCGCGTTGATGCGTTCGAGTTCATCTTCGGCTTCGCGTTCACTGGCCTGCGCCGTCAATGTGGCGAGCACGCCGTTGAGGTCGTAGCCATCTTCGAGCAATTGATCCTGCAAAGCCTTGCGGCGCACGGTCAGGGCTTGCCATTCCATGCGTTGCTGTTCGAGCTGGCCGCGAATCAGCTGCGATTGCTGCTCGGCTTGGGTCCGACGCTTTTCCGCGTCACGCAGTTCGCGGTCGGCGTCCTCCAGAGCGATTTGCGCCGTTTTGAGCTCTTCGTCGACGGTCATGCGCTTGTCGAGCAGTTCTTCGAGTTTCAGACGCAGCTCTTCCAGCGGCGCCTCGCCCTCCTCCAGGTTCAGGCTCAGCTGTTCGCGTTTTTCGGTCAGACGCTCGGCCTGCATTTCCAGGCGCTCCAGCGCCTGTCGCGTGGAATCGTGCTGAGCGCGCAGCGAGCCGAGACGCACGGCCAGTTGATGGGCATGATCCTTGTGCTGCCGGGCTTCCTGGCGCACGCGATCAAGGCGTTCGCGCAGGCTGTCGCGCTGGGCCAACAGCAATTCGCGCTGTTCGGTGTCCAGCGCCATGGCATCCAGCGCTTCCTGCAATTGCATGCGCGCTTCGCCGACCTGCTCGTGCTCGAGCTCACGCTGTTCGGCGAGTTCAACCAATTCTTCATCGAGGCGGGTGCGGCGCAACGTCAATTGTTCGGCCTTGGCTTTACCGGCCGACAGCTGCGCCTTCAGTTCGCCTTGCTGGCGCGCTTCGTCCTGCAGCAAGCGGCGCAGATGTTCGCGGCCGTTTTCCTGCTGGCGCTGTTGCGCGCGCAGTGTTTGCAGGCGGGTTTCCATGGCCTCGACCGTGGCTTCGCGCTCTTCGCGCTCCAGTTGCAGGTCTTCGATTTCCTGGCCACGAGCGAGCATGCCGCTTTCCGCTTCGCTGGCGCGACGTACGCGCAAAAAGTGCCGACCGACCCAATAGCCATCGCGGCTGATCAGGCTTTCGCCAGCGCCGAGCTGCCCGCGCAAGGCCAGCGCCTGCTCAAGGCTGTCGACCGGTTTGACCTGACCCAGCCACGGCGACAGATCGATCTGCGCCTCGACTTTGTCCAGCAGGCTGCCCGCCACCCGCACGCCATCGCTGGCCGGACTGAGCAAGCGCAGATCGCCCTGAGTGAAACCGGACAAATCAAAACCGCTGAAGTCGTCGACCAGCACCGCTTGCAGATCAGCACCGAGCACGGTTTCCACCGCCAGCTCCCAACCCGCCTCGACCTTCAAGCCTTCGGCCAGACGCGGACGCTCGGCGAGGTTGTGTTCCTTCAACCATTCGGCGGTGCCGGTGCCCGGATCCAGCGCTGCCTGCTGCAAGGCTTCAAGGGATGCGAGGCGCCCGTTGAGCCGCTGCAGATCGCCCTGCGCCTGTTGCTGCGCGGTCAACGCATGCTGTAATTCCTGACGCAGTTGTTCGAGCTTTTCGACTTGCGCTTCTTCGCTGGTCTGCAAATCTTCCAGGGTCGCTTCGGATTCGGCGAGCTGCTCGTTGAGCGCCATGATCGCCGCGTCTTCCGGGTCGGCGGAGAGCAACGCGCGCTCTTCAGCGAGGCGTTTCTGCCGGTCGGCGAGGCGCTCCATGCTGCTTTCCAGCTGCTGGATCCGCGATTGCTGGACTTCAGCCTGACGGCGCGGTTCGGCAGCGGTGAGGTTGAAAGCGTCCCACTGCTCCTGCCAGCCGTGCATGGTGGTTTCGGCTTCTTCGAGGGCCGCGGCGGCTTCCTCGGCAGCAGCGCTGGTGACTTCCTGCTTGGGGGTGAGCATGTCGAGCTCTTCGCCCAGGGTCAGCAGCAACGTGCGGTCGTGGCCCAGGTGCGATTCGGTTTCCAGACGCGCACGTTCGGCTTCTTTCAGGTCATCCTGCAATTGGCGCAGGCGTTGCTGGCCATGCTGGATGCTCTGCTCGACCCGGGCGATGTCGCCGCCGACCGAATAGAAACGCCCCTGCACCAGATTGAAGCGCTCGGACAAATCATGGTGGCCGTCGCGCAGGCGTTCGATGGCGGCGTCAGCGTTACGCTGCTCGGCGACCAGTGCTTCAAAGCTGACTTCCTGGTTGCCGATGATCGACTCACGCTGGCCGACCTGCTCGTTGAGATCCTGCCAGCGCAATGCCGACAGTTGCGCTTTGAGCTGACGCTCTTCGGCCTTGAATTCCTGATACTTCTTCGCCGCCTCGGCCTGCCGGTGCAGACGTTCGAGCTGGCGCTCCAGCTCTTCGCGCAGGTCGGTCAGGCGGGCGAGGTTCTCGTGGGTACGGCGGATGCGGTTTTCAGTCTCGCGGCGGCGCTCCTTGTATTTGGAGATGCCCGCTGCTTCTTCGATGAAATTGCGCAGGTCTTCAGGCTTGGATTCGATCAGCTTGGAGATCATCCCCTGTTCGATGATCGAATAGCTGCGCGGGCCGAGGCCGGTGCCGAGGAAGATATCGGTAATGTCGCGGCGCCGGCATTTGGTGCCGTTCAGATAATAAGTGGTCTGGCTGTCGCGGGTGACTTTGCGACGAATGGAGATTTCCGCGTACGCCGCGTATTCGCCGAGCAGCGTGCCGTCGGAGTTGTCGAACACCAATTCGATACTCGCCTGACTTACCGGTTTGCGGCTGGTCGAACCGTTGAAGATGACGTCGGTCATCGACTCGCCACGCAGGTTCTTCGCCGAACTTTCGCCCATCACCCAGCGCACAGCGTCGATGATGTTCGATTTGCCGCAACCGTTCGGCCCGACGACCGCCGCCATGTTACTGGGGAAGTTCACAGTGGTCGGATCGACGAAGGATTTGAACCCCGCCAGTTTGATGCACTTTAGCCGCACGCTCAGGCAACCGTCAGCGCAGACACCACCAGATCGCAGCTGCGCTGGGCATATGCCGTGAGCACGATGCGGATCTGCGGCAAATCACGGGCGAGTACGGCGGCGAGCAAGCGTTCGAACAGTTCGAGGAATTCGCTCATTTCCGCCTTGCGCTGTTCGAGGGCGAGGAAATATGCGCGGCTCATCGCCGGCTGGAGGTTCTCGACGGTTTCCTGCAGGTATGGGTTGTTGGCAAATGGATAGGCGGCGCGCATCACCGCGAAGCTGTCATCGACAAAACTGCGGATATCGCCGCGCTCGTAACTGGCGGTCAGGCGCTGCTGGATCTGCACGAACGGCGCCATGTCCGACTGCACTTGCCAGCCGTTGGCCACGGAATTGCCGAGCAGGATGTACAGCTCGCTCATCAGCGTGCACAGGCTCTGCACCTTGTGCGGCGTCAGCTCGGTAACGTGGGCGCCACGACGCGGCAGGATCGCGATCAAGTGACGGCGTTCGAGGATCAGCAAGGCTTCGCGGACCGAACCGCGGCTGACGTTGAGCGCCAGCGTGACCTTCTGTTCCTGGATGCGCTCTCCTGGCTTCATTTCGCCACGAATGATGCGTTCGGCGAGGTGGTGAGCGATTTGCTCGGCGAGGCTGTCCGGCGCCTTGAACGTCATGGTTGTCCTTCAAACTCTATCGATCTGCACAAGCGGCGCAGTGTAGCGCAAATGCACGGTCATGGCGGAGTGCCCACTCAGCGGTTTTTGGCACGAATCCCGCAAAAAAGCGCAGTGACCGATGAAGGTCAATACTGAATAGACACGCTGTTGATCGACGAAACAGATTTTCCTGACCTTTAAGTCAGAAAACCATTGACCGAAAAGTCAGACCTGCTAAATTCGGTTCACGTCGGTTAACAACAATAATGAGTCTGCGAGGCCTTCCGTGATCCAGTTTTTACTTAACCAGGAGCTCCGTAGCGAGCACGCCCTGGACCCGAATCTGACTGTGCTCAATTACCTGCGTGAACACGTAGGCAAACCCGGCACCAAAGAAGGTTGTGCCAGTGGCGACTGCGGCGCCTGCACCGTGGTGGTTGGCGAGTTGCAGACCGACGACACGGGGCGTGAACATATTCGCTATCGCAGCCTCAACTCGTGCCTGACTTTCGTCTCGTCCTTGCACGGCAAACAACTGATCAGCGTTGAAGACCTCAAGCACAAGGGCGAACTGCACAGCGTGCAGAAAGCCATGGTCGAGTGCCACGGTTCGCAGTGCGGCTTCTGCACCCCCGGTTTCGTCATGTCGTTGTTCGCCCTGCAAAAGAACAGCGACGCGCCGGATCAGGCCAAGGCTCACGAAGCGCTGGCCGGCAACCTCTGCCGCTGCACTGGCTACCGGCCGATTCTCGCCGCTGCCGAACAATCCTGCTGCGGCAAACAGGCGGATCAGTTCGATGCCCGGGAAGCGGAAACCATCGCCCGTCTCAAAGCCATAGCGCCGACCGATATCGGTGAACTCAACAGCGGCGACAAACGCTGCCTGGTACCACTGACCGTGGCCGATCTGGCCGACCTCTACGACGCTTATCCACAAGCCCGACTGCTCGCTGGCGGTACCGATCTGGCGCTGGAAGTCACCCAGTTCCACCGCACACTGCCGGTAATGATCTACGTCGGCAACGTCGCCGAAATGAAACGCATCGAAACCTTTGACGACCGCATCGAAATCGGCGCCGCCACCGCCCTCTCCGACTGCTACGAAGCGTTGAACGCCGAGTACCCGGACTTCGGCGAACTGCTGCACCGCTTCGCCTCGTTGCAAATCCGCAATCAGGGCACCCTCGGCGGCAACATCGGCAACGCCTCGCCGATCGGTGACTCGCCGCCGCTGCTGATCGCCCTCGGCGCGCAGATCGTGCTGTGCAAAGGCGAGACCCGCCGTACATTGAATCTGGAAGATTACTTCATCGACTACCGCGTCACCGCGCGGCAGGAAAGCGAGTTCATCGAAAAAATCATCGTCCCGCGTGCCAGCGCCGAGCAGCTGTTCCGTGCCTATAAAGTGTCCAAGCGTCTGGACGACGACATTTCCGCCGTCTGCGCTGCGTTCAATCTGCGCGTGGAAAACGACGTGATCGCCGACGCCCGCGTGGCCTTCGGCGGCATGGCGGCGATCCCCAAACGCGCCGCGCATTGCGAAGCCGTGCTGCAAGGCGCGCCGTTCAATAACGCTGTGATCGAACGCGCCTGCGCCGCGCTGGCCGAGGACTTCACGCCGCTGAGCGACTTCCGCGCCAGCAAGGAATATCGCCTGCTCAGCGCGCAAAACCTGCTGCGCAAATACTTCATCGAGCTGCAAACACCGCACATCGAGACTCGGGTGACCGCTTATGTCTAACCATCACGCCGTAGAGAAGACTCAAGCTGAACTGGCCGAACTGTTCGCCCGGGACCTGACCACTGGAGTCGGCCGCAGCGTCAAACACGACAGCGCCGCCAAGCATGTGTCCGGTGAAGCGCAGTACATCGATGATCGCCTGGAATTTCCCAACCAACTGCACCTCTATGCACGCCTGTCGGACCGCGCACACGCGAAAATCCTCAGCATCGACACGCAGCCGTGCTACGCCTTCGAAGGCGTGCGCATCGTCATCACCCACGAAGACGTGCCAGGCCTGAAAGACATCGGCCCGCTGATGCCGGGCGACCCGCTGCTGGCCATCGATGACGTGCAGTTTGTCGGCCAGCCGGTACTCGCAGTGGCTGCGAAAGATCTGGAAACCGCACGCAAAGCGGCGATGGCCGCGATCATCGAATACGAAGACCTCGAACCGGTGCTCGACGTCGTCGAAGCCCTGCGCAAACGCCACTTCGTGCTCGACAGCCACACCCATCAGCGCGGCGATTCGGTGTCCGCGCTGGCCAGCGCCGAACATCGCATTCAAGGCACGCTGCACATCGGCGGCCAGGAACACTTTTACCTGGAGACGCAGATCTCCTCGGTGATGCCGACCGAAGACGGCGGCATGATCGTCTACTGCTCGACGCAGAACCCGACCGAAGTGCAGAAACTGGTCGCCGAAGTGCTCGACGTGTCGATGAACAAGATCGTCGTCGACATGCGCCGCATGGGCGGTGGTTTCGGTGGCAAGGAAACCCAGGCTGCGAGCCCGGCGTGCCTGTGCGCGGTGGTCGCGCACCTCACCGGCCAGCCGACCAAGATGCGCCTGCCGCGCGTCGAAGACATGCTCATGACCGGCAAGCGCCACCCGTTCTATGTCGAGTACGACGTCGGTTTCGACAGCAGCGGCCGCCTGCACGGGATCAACATGGAGCTGGCCGGTAACTGCGGCTGCTCGCCGGATCTGTCGGCGTCGATCGTCGACCGCGCGATGTTCCACTCGGATAATTCGTACTATCTCGGCGATGCCACCATCAACGGTCACCGCTGCAAGACCAACACCGCGTCGAACACCGCCTATCGCGGTTTCGGCGGCCCGCAAGGCATGGTCGCCATCGAAGAGGTAATGGACGCGATTGCCCGCCACCTCAACCTCGATCCGCTGGCCGTGCGCAAGGCCAACTACTACGGCAAGACCGAGCGCAACGTCACCCATTATTACCAGACCGTCGAGCACAACATGCTCGAAGAGATGACCGCCGAACTGGAAGCCAGCAGCCAGTACGCCGAGCGCCGCGAAGCGATCCGTCGCTACAATGCCAACAGCCCGATCCTGAAAAAGGGTCTGGCACTGACCCCTGTGAAATTCGGTATTTCCTTCACCGCCAGCTTCCTCAATCAGGCCGGCGCGCTGATCCACATCTACACCGACGGCAGCATTCATCTGAACCACGGCGGTACGGAAATGGGTCAGGGTCTGAACACCAAAGTCGCGCAGGTTGTGGCTGAAGTGTTCCAGGTCGACATCGACCGCGTGCAGATCACCGCGACCAACACCGACAAGGTGCCGAACACCTCGCCGACCGCCGCCTCCAGTGGTGCAGACCTGAACGGCAAAGCCGCGCAAAATGCTGCGCAGACCATCAAGCAACGCTTGGTCGAATTCGCCGCGCGGCACTACAAGGTCAGCGAAGAAGACGTCGAATTCCGCAATGGTCACGTGCGTGTCCGTGAGCAGATTCTGACCTTCGAAGCGCTGATCCAGCAGGCATATTTCAATCAGGTGTCGCTGTCGAGCACCGGCTTCTACAAGACCCCGAAAATCTACTACGACCGCAGTCAGGCCCGTGGTCGTCCGTTCTACTACTTCGCCTTTGGCGCGGCGTGCTGCGAAGTGATCGTCGACACCCTGACCGGCGAGTACAAGATGCTGCGCACCGACATCCTGCATGACGTCGGCGCCTCGCTGAACCCGTCGATCGACATCGGTCAGGTCGAGGGCGGTTTCGTCCAGGGCATGGGCTGGCTGACCATGGAAGAGCTGGTCTGGAACAACAAGGGCAAGTTGATGACCAACGGCCCGGCCAGCTACAAGATCCCGGCCGTGGCGGACATGCCGCTGGATCTGCGGGTGAAACTGGTGGAAAACCGCAAGAACCCGGAAGACACGGTGTTCCATTCCAAAGCCGTCGGTGAACCGCCGTTCATGCTCGGGATCGCCGCATGGTGCGCGATCAAGGATGCGGTGGCGAGCCTCGGTGACTACAAGCATCAGCCGAAAATCGACGCGCCGGCGACCCCGGAGCGGGTGTTGTGGGGGTGTGAGCAGATGCGCCAGCTCAAAGCGGTGAAAACAACCGCGACCGAAGTCGAGGTTGTTTGATGATCGTTCCCACGCTCCGCGTGGGAATGCAGCCCGCGACGCTCTGCGTCGCTCCCTGAACAGCGGACGCGGAGCGTCCAGTGATGCATTCCCACGCAGAGCGTGGGAACGATCTGAGAGGTGTTTATGTACAACTGGATCGACGCCCTCGCCGACCTGCAGAACCAGGGCGAGCCCTGTGTGCTGGTGACGATCATCGAAGAACTCGGCTCGACGCCACGCAACGCCGGCTCGAAAATGGTCGTCAGCGCCAACCGGATGTTCGACACCATCGGTGGTGGACACCTGGAATTCAAAGCCATGCAGATCGCCCGCGACATGCTCGCCAGCGGCAAACAGGACACCCATCTGGAGCGTTTCAGCCTCGGTGCCAGCCTCGGCCAGTGCTGCGGTGGCGCGACGGTGTTGCTGTTCGAACCGATGGGCCAGGTGCAGGCGCAGATCGCTGTATTCGGCGCCGGCCATGTCGGTCGCGCGCTGGTGCCGCTGCTCGCCAGCCTGCCCTGTCGGGTGCGCTGGATCGATTCGCGCGAGGCCGAATTCCCTGAACACATCCCCCACGGCGTGCGTAAAATCGTCAGCGAAGAGCCTGTGGATGAAATCGATGATCTGCCCGCTGGCAGCTATTGCATCGTCATGACCCACAACCATCAGCTCGATCTGGAACTCACCGCCGCCATCCTCAAACGCAACGACTTCGCCTGGTTCGGCCTGATCGGCTCGAAGACCAAACGGGTCAAGTTCGAACATCGCCTGCGTGATCGCGGTTTCGACCCCAGCGTGGTGCAACGCATGCGCTGCCCGATGGGCATCGGCGAAGTCAAAGGCAAACTGCCGGTGGAAATTGCCATCTCGATTGCCGGGGAAATCATCGCCACCTACAACGCCAACTTCGGCCAGCAAAGCGCCAGCGCCGAACCGATTGCCCGATTGCTGCCGGCCTCGCGCCGCAGCCAGTCCGCCAAACTCAAAGCCTCAAACTGATTAGAGAACCCTCATGCCTCTGACTCGCAAAGCCTACCGCGCCGCCATCCTGCACAGCATTGCCGACCCCGCCGAAGTCGGCATCGAAGCCTCCTACGAATATTTCGAGGACGGCCTGCTGGTGGTCGATGGCGGCAAGATCAGCGCCCTCGGCCACGCCAGCGAGCTGTTGCCGACCCTGCCGGCGGACATCGAGATCAATCATTATCAGAATGCGCTGATCACCCCCGGCTTCATCGATACGCACATTCACTTGCCGCAAACCGGCATGGTCGGCTCCTACGGCGAGCAGTTGCTCGACTGGCTGAACACCTACACTTTCCCCTGCGAAAGCCAGTTTGGCGACAAGGCTCACGCCGACGAAGTGGCGGACATTTTCATCAAGGAACTGCTGCGCAACGGCACCACCACGGCGCTGGTGTTCGGCAGCGTACATCCGCAGTCAGTCAATTCGTTTTTTGAAGCAGCCGAGAAGCTCGACCTGCGCATGATTGCCGGCAAGGTGATGATGGACCGCAATGCACCGGACTATCTGGTCGATACCGCCGAATCCAGCTACGTCGACAGCAAGGCGCTGATCGAGCGCTGGCACGGCAAGGGCCGTTTGCACTATGCGGTGACGCCGCGTTTCGCACCCACCAGCACCCCGGAACAACTGACCCTTGCCGGGCAATTGCTGACGGAATATCCGGATCTGTACATGCAGACCCACATCAGCGAAAACCTGAAGGAAATCGAGTGGGTAAAAGAGCTGTTCCCGGAGCGCAAGGGCTACCTCGACGTCTACGATCACTACCAACTGCTCGGCGAACGCTCGGTGTTCGCCCACGGCGTGCACCTGTGTGACGACGAGTGCGCGCGACTGGCGGAGACCGGCTCGGCGATCTCGTTCTGCCCGACGTCCAACCTGTTCCTCGGCAGCGGCCTGTTCAACCTGCCAATGGCCGAGAAACACAAACTCAATGTCGGCCTTGGCACCGATGTCGGCGGCGGCACCAGTTTCTCGCTGCTGCAGACTCTCAACGAAGCCTACAAGGTCATGCAACTGCAAGGCGCGCGGCTGAGCCCGTTCAAGTCGCTGTACCTGGCGACGCTGGGCGGTGCGCGGGCACTGCGTCTGGAGGACAAGATTGGCAACCTGCAACCGGGCTCCGATGCCGACTTCCTGGTGCTCGACTACAACGCCACGCCGCTGCTGAACTACCGCTTGGAGCAGTCGAACAACATTGCCGAGACGTTGTTCGTGCTGATGACGCTGGGCGATGACCGCACGGTGCAGCAGACCTATGCTGCGGGGGCGCTGGTGCATCAGCGCTAAGCCTCTTCGCACTGATCGTTCCCCCGCTCTGCGTGGGAACGATCAGTCAGGCAAAAAAAATCCCCCGCAACTTTCCAGCTGCGGGGGATTTTTTTGCATCAATCAGCTCAGAGCTTGGCGCTCGAGCGCCCCGGCTTTTTGGTCTGCAACAAATGCGAGAACACCGCGTGCAGATCATCCGACGCACCTTCCTCGTCGAGGTTGAGCTTGCTGTCGATGTGATCCATGTGGTGCATCATCAGGTTCACAGCCAGCTCGCCGTCGCGTTTCTCGATAGCGTCGATCAACTGCGTGTGTTCGTCGTACGAACAATGCGAACGGTTGCCGCTTTCGTACTGAGCGATGATCAGCGAGGTCTGCGAGACCAGGCTGCGCTGGAAGCTGATCAACGGTGCGTTCATCGCCGCTTCCGCCAGTTTCAGATGGAACTCGCCCGACAGACGAATACCGGCGCCGCGATCCCCGCGAGAGAAACTGTCGCGCTCATCATTGACCATCTGCCGCAGTTCAGCGATCTGCTCGGCAGTGGCATGTTGCACCGCCAGTTCGGTGATCGCGCGCTCGACCAGACGGCGAGCGAGAAATACCTGACGCGCCTCTTCAACGCTCGGGCTGGCGACGACGGCGCCACGGTTCGGCCGCAACAGCACCACGCCCTCATGGGCCAGACGCGACAGCGCGCGGCGAATGATGGTGCGGCTGACCCCGAAGATTTCCCCCAGCGCTTCTTCGCTCAACTTGGTGCCGGGCGCCAGGCGCTGTTCGAGGATGGCCTCGAAGATATGTGCGTAGACAATATCGTCCTGGGTTCCGCTGCGGCCGGCTTTGCCTGCTCGCGGTTGTTTCTTGAGGGGTTGCAACTGTTCGTTCATGGGCACTCGAGTCGGGAAAACTGCGGCGAATAGACCGTGACTGTAATACGGCACAGTAGGTCGCTGGCAAGTATCGCGTAAAAAACAGCGCGATTGTACACAATGAATGGTGGCAACACGACTGTACGGCTGTTTGCGACTTCGGCTGTATTGCAACGGTGAGTTACGTTTGAGTTTAGGCTTGATCGCAGAATTCGCTGCTTGAAAACAATTCCCACTGTGGGAGCGGGCTTGCTCGCGAAAGCGCTGTGCCAGTCGACATCTGCTTTGCTGACCCACCGCTTTCGCGAGCAAGCCCGCTCCCACAATGGTTCTGTGTTGTGGCGGACATCTCCATTGGTATAAGGAACACCGCCGTCATGACCGACGCCACCCACGCCCGCTTGCGCCCTCTCGCCGATACTTCGCCCTCTGCCATCGTCGCCGGTTTCATCGCGATGATGACCGGCTACACCAGCTCGCTGGTGCTGATGTTCCAGGCTGGGCAAGCGGCCGGGCTGAGCAGCGGGCAGATTTCCTCGTGGATCTGGGCGATCTCGATCGGCATGGCGGTCTGTTCGATCGGCCTGTCGCTGCGCTATCGCACGCCGATCACCATCGCCTGGTCGACCCCCGGCGCAGCGTTGCTGATCACCAGCCTGGGGGGCGTCAGTTACGGCGAGGCGATCGGCGCCTATATCACTTGCGCGGTACTGGTGACGATCTGCGGCATGACCGGCAGCTTCGAACGGCTGGTGAAAAAAATCCCGGCCTCTTTGGCAGCGGCGTTGCTGGCGGGGATTCTGTTCAAGATCGGCAGCGAAATATTCGTCGCCGCGCAACACCGTACCGGGCTGGTGCTGGGGATGTTCTTTACGTATCTGCTGATCAAGCGTCTGTCGCCGCGCTATGCGGTGCTCGCTGCGCTGCTGATCGGCACCGCACTGTCGGGCGCCATGGGCCTGCTCGATTTCAGCAGCTTTCACCTGGAAGTCGCCACTCCGGTCTGGACCACACCGCACTTTTCACTGGCCGCGACAATCAGCATTGGCATTCCGCTATTCGTGGTCGCCATGACCTCGCAGAACATGCCCGGCATCGCCGTGCTCCGTGCCGATGGCTATAACGTTCCGGCCTCGCCACTGATCACCACCACCGGCATCGCCTCGCTGTTGCTGGCACCGTTTGGCTCCCACGGCATCAACCTCGCGGCCATCAGCGCGGCGATCTGCACCGGCCCGCATGCCCACGAAGATCGCAACAAACGCTACACCGCCGCCGTGTGGTGCGGGGTGTTCTATGGCATCGCCGGGGTGTTTGGCGCGACTCTCGCGGCGCTGTTTGCTGCGTTGCCCAAGGAACTGGTGCTGTCGATTGCTGCGCTGGCGTTGTTCGGCTCGATCATCAATGGCTTGAGCATCGCCATGAACGAGGTGAAGGAACGGGAAGCGGCGTTGATCACCTTTATGGTCACGGCGTCTGGGCTGACGCTGTTTTCCATTGGTTCGGCATTCTGGGGAATTGTTGCGGGGGTTTTGACGCTGGTGATTTTGAATTGGCGTAAAGCCTAGAAGCAAAGATCGCAGCCTCCGGCAGCTCCTAAAGGAGATCGCGTTCCCCTGTAGGAGCTGACGAGTAAAACGAGGCTGCGATCTTTTGATCCATCAAAAAAAACGGCGACCCGAAGGTCGCCGTTTTTTCAGTATCACTTAGCCGCGTTGATCGGCTTTTCCGGATACCACACGTCCAGCAGCGGGCTGACTTCATACTTGGTCAGCTCGGAGCGGGTTTTCAGCCAGGCTTCAACGGCAGCGCGCTGCTCTTCGTTGACCGAGCCACGCTTCTGCAGGCACACCAGACCGAAGTCGTCGCCGCCAACATAACCCAGACCGTTGGCTTCCATGGCTTCTTTGATGAATGCTTCGAGGAAAGCGTCAATGGCTTCTTCGGACAAGTCTTCTTTGAAGTCCAGGTTCAGTTCGAAACCCAGCTCTTGAAATTCATCAACGCACAGTTTTTTGCGCAGACGCTGGGAACGGTTAGTCGCCATTGGAACAATCCTCTTAAGTAATAACGGCCGGCACTTTACCAGTTTAAGCCGGCGATTGCCCGACTCTCTGGCCCCTGCGGCCGACCGCCTGTAAAAAATAACGATTTGCAACGCCCCGACAAGGCACAAGCTGTTACAGCTTGGGGCATAATGCCGACACTTTCATGACCACTGAGGGCCTTTTCATCCATGCCCTCGTCTTTTTCCCCCTCTTCTGCAGGGTTTTATTGCATATGATCAAATCGTTGCGTCCACTGTTTCTCGCCGGCCTTCTTCTGCCTCTGGCCCTGCCCGTCTCCGCTGCCACCATCAACACTTCCCTGACCCCGAATGTCGAAAAAGCCCTCAAGGCCAGCAAGTTGCAGCCTACCGCGCTGTCGCTGGTGATGGTGCCGCTCGACGGTCCGGGTACGCCAACCGTGTTCAACGCCGACGTGTCGGTCAATCCGGCGTCGACAATGAAACTGGTCACCACCTACGCGGCGCTGGAGATGCTCGGTCCCAACCACCAGTGGAAAACCGAGTTCTACACCGACGGCGACCTGAGCGGCGGCATCCTCAACGGCAACCTCTACCTCAAGGGTGGCGGTGATCCGAAGCTGAACATGGAAAAACTCTGGCTGCTGATGCGCGACCTGCGCGCCAACGGCGTCACGCAGATCACCGGCGACCTGATCCTCGACCGCAATTTCTTCGTGCAGCCGCAATTGCCGGAATTCAACGATGACGGCAACGATGACAACAAGCCGTTCCTGGTCAAACCCGACTCGCTGCTGGTCAACCTCAAGGCCCTGCGCTTTGTCGCGCGCAATGACGGTGGCCGCGTATTGATTTCGGTAGAGCCGCCGATTGCCAGCATCCGCATCGAAAACACCGTCAAGGCCCTGCCCTCCAAACAATGCACCGGCGGCGTGCGCTACAACCCGGTGCCGCAGGCCGACGGCAGCGTGACCGTGACTGTTGGCGGTCAATTGGGCGAAGGCTGCAGCTCGCAGACTTATCTGTCGCTGCTCGACCACGCGACCTACACCGCCGGCGCCGTGCGTGCGATCTGGAAGGAGCTGGGTGGCAGCATTCAGGGCAAGGATCGTCTGGCGCCAACGCCGAGCAGCGCCAAACTGCTCGCCCGGGCGTACTCGCCGGATCTGGCGGAAATCATCCGCGACATCAACAAATACAGTAACAACACCATGGCCCAGCAGCTGTTCCTCAGCCTTGGCCAGCGTTTTCGCAACGACGCCGACGGTGACGACGCCCGGGCAGCGCAGCGCGTGGTGCGTCAGTGGCTGGCGAAGAAAGGCATCACCGCGCCACACCTGGTGATGGAGAACGGCTCCGGTCTGTCCCGGGCCGAGCGGGTCAGTGCGCGTGAAATGGCCAACATGCTGCAGGCTGCCTGGCACAGCCCGTACGCCGCCGAATACATCAGCTCGCTGCCGATTGCCGGTACCGACGGCACCATGCGCAAACGCCTGAAGACCACAGCGATGCGCGGCGAAGCCCATGTCAAAACCGGCACCCTGAACACCGTGCGCGCGATTGCCGGTTTCAGCCGTGACGTGAACGGCAACACCTGGGCGGTGGTGGCGATCCTCAACGACAAGGCCCCGTTCGGCGCCTCGTCGGTGCTCGATCAAGTGCTGCTGGATCTGTACAAGCAGCCGAAACTGCCGCAGACCGCTTCGGTGTTGTAACCCTCAAAAGCAGAAGATCGCAGCCTTCGGCAACTCCTACAGGTGTTCGCATATCCCTGTAGGAGCTGCCGAAGGCTGCGATCCTTTGATCTAACCCAACTCCCGCTCAATTCGATCCCGGCCATTCTGCTTCGCTGCGTAAACGCCCGAGTCAGCGCGAAGCAACAACGCATCCGCCCCCTCCCCCGGTCGCCAGCTCGCAATGCCGAAACTCGCGGTGACCATGCCAACCACATCCACCGGCGCGCTGCGCAGACCTTCCCACAATTCCATCGCCAGCATGTAAGCGTGCTCGCCGTCGATGTCCGGGCACAGCACCATGAACTCTTCGCCGCCCAGGCGGCAGAACACGTCGGTGCGGCGCAGGCGATGGCCGATCCGCTCGCACACCGCTTGCAGCACGCGGTCGCCGACGGCGTGACCGAACTGATCGTTGATGCGTTTGAAGTGGTCGATGTCGAGCATGATCACCGACAACTCACCGCCGCCACGCTCGACTCTCGCCATTTCGGTGGTCAGGCGCTCCTGGAAATAGCGGCGGTTGTGAATGCCGGTCAGCGAATCGGTGATCGACAACGCGCGCAATTCCTCTTCCACGCGCTTGAGGTCGGAGATATCCGAAATGTAGCCGTGCCACAGCACCCCGCCGCCCGGCAGCTCTTCCGGTGTTGCCTCGCCGCGCACCCAGCGCAAACCACGCTCGGGCAGTTGCACGCGGTATTCCTCGCGCCAGGGGCTGAGGTTTTCCGCTGATTCGCGGATCGATGAGCGCACGCGAATGGCGTCCTGCGGGTGGATGCGGCTGAAGATCGCCTCGGCGTCGAACAGCAGCGCATCCGGCTCAAGTTCGTAGATCTCGCGGATGCCATCGCTGGCGTAGATCACGCTGAAGCGGCCGTCGAATTCCATCTTGAATTGATAGATGCCACCGGGCACATGGGCGCTGAGCTTCTTTAGCAAAATGTCCCGCGCGGCCAACACTTCGTGCACGCGCTTGCGCTCGGTAATGTCGATGCAGATCGCCAGATGCCCGACCCACAGGCCCTGCTCGTCGAGCACCGGGGTGGCGAGCATGTTTACCGGCAAATGACTGCCGTCGCTGCGCACCAGCGTCCACTCGCGCGCTTCATGGCCGCCGACTTCGCCGCCCTCGACCAGCATCGCGTGGCAAGTCGGAATGCTTTTGCCGTAGCGGGCACTCAACTCGGCGGAACGCGCCGCCAGCTCGCGGGGCAAATGCAAATTCTCCAGAGTCATGCGCCCGACCACTTCGGCGCTGCTGTAGCCGAGCATTTGCTCGGCGCCGGGGTTGAAGGTGTTGATCACTCCACGCAAGTCGGTGGCGATGATCGCGACCTGGGTGGCGGCGTTCAATACTCCGCGCAACTGACCGTGGGTGCCGCGCAGTTCCTGCTCGCGCTCGTGCAATTCCTGGGTGCGCACCTCGACCAGCCGCACCGCGCGCTGGCGCTGGCTGACCAGCACGTAAAGCAAGGCGCTGAGCAGCACGCTGAGCAAGCCGCCGAGAACGACCACGCTGCCTACAGAAGAATGATTGGCCTGCATGAACGCGTCGCTCGGCAGGATATCAACCTGATAGTCATGGTCGGCCATGCGCAGCAAACGCGTCGCCGCCAGATCGCCGGGCACCGCCTCATTGCTCGATTCGAACAGAGCCTCGTGCTGATCAGGGGTCGACAGATCCAGAATGCGCACTGACAGGTAATCGTGCAGGGCATCGGGCAAACCGTCGGCGAGCAATTGGCGCATGCTGATCACCGCCATCACATAGCCGAATGGCTTCGACTCACCCGGGCGATTGACCGGCGCCAGCAGCAATACTCCACGCGCATAGGCCGGCTCGATCCCGACCAGATGCATCGGTTTTGACACCGCCATGCTGCCGAGTCGGTCGGCGCGTTGCAGGGTTTCGCGGCGCAAGGGTTGGGCGAGTAAATCGTAGCCCAGCGGTGGCGCCAGTCGGCTTTGGGTCTGGGTGTACAGCACCGGCACGTAGACCTCGCGCGGTGGCGCCAGTAGTAACTCACCTTTGGCGTCCAGCTCGCGAATGGTGAAGGTGCTCAGGCCTTCGTCACGCACACGCTGTTCGAACGCCTCCCGGTCAGCGCCGCTGATTCTCGGGGCGTAGGTATAGGCTTGAGTGCGCAGCAGCAAGGGCCGGGAGTAACCGTCGAACTCGGCGCGGGACACCGATTGGGAGTTGGCGAAGAACCGGCGCAGCCCATCCAGGCGTTGCTCCTGGTCCTGAAAACGTTCGGCGATGCGGCTGTAGCGTTCATTGGCCAGCAGTTGAAAGCGCTGACGCGATTGTTGCTGAAACTGATTGAAGGTACCCCACGCGAGCAGGCCGGTGAGAATCCCGCCGGCAAGCAATACCAGCAAAGCGACCAGCCAGGCTGAGACGTCTTCGCTGATGAAACCGAGGATTTTCGGGCGCACGGGGTGCAACGGCATAAGCACGACTCACTCCGCCAAATTTGCGGGAAAACCCCATTGGCGGTGTGTGAGTTATAGCTATTAGCCACTAATTTAGCTAGCACCGCAGGATCCACCGAGCCGTTAAAAATCAACGCTCTGTGGATCCAGGCGGCCCAAGCGTCAACGAGCCGTGATTTTCCAGGCGCGGTGGATCCTGGTATTGCGGGCAAAATCCGGATCAATGGTCTGTGCGCTTATTTCCTCGACCGCATAACGCTCGGCGAGGTTTTCCTCCAACTGGAACTTGCGGAAGTTGTTGGAGAAATACAGCACGCCACCCGGTGCCAGCCGCGCCATCGCCAGATCGATCAGTTGCACCTGATCGCGCTGCACATCGAAGATGCCTTCCATGCGCTTGGAGTTGGAGAACGTCGGCGGGTCGATGAAAATCAGGTCGTACTCGTCACGGCTGCTTTCCAGCCACGCCATCACATCGCCCTGCTCCAGACGGTTCTTGTCCGAGAAACCGTTCAGCGACAGGTTGCGCCGCGCCCAGTCCAGGTAGGTTTTCGATAGGTCGACGCTGGTAGTGCTGCGCGCGCCGCCCTTGGCCGCGTGCACGCTGGCGGTCGCGGTGTAGCAGAACAGATTGAGGAAGCGTTTGCCGGCCGCCTCTTTCTGAATGCGCATGCGCATCGGCCGGTGATCGAGGAACAGGCCGGTGTCGAGGTAATCGGTGAGGTTGACCAGCAGCTTCACGCCACCTTCATTGACCTCGACGAACTTGCCCTGCGCCGCCTGACGCTCGTACTGCTTGGTGCCGCTCTGCCGCTCCCGACGTTTGACCACGACGCGATTCTTGTCGACGTTCAACGCCTGCGGTATGGCCGCCAGCGCATCGAACATGCGCGCCGAGGCTTTTTCCGGGTCGATGGATTTCGGCGCGGCGTATTCCTGGACGTGCACCCAGTCGTGGTACAGGTCGATGGCCATCGCATATTCCGGCATGTCGGCATCATAGACGCGGTAGCAATCGATGCCTTCGCGCTTGACCCACTTGCCCATGGCTTTGAGATTTTTCTGCAGGCGGTTGGCAAACATTTGCCCGCCTTCGCTCAGGCGCGGCTGCTCGATCACTGGTGCCGGGGCTGGCGTCGGTTTGATCGGATTGCCGTTCTTGTTGAACTTGCGCTCTTGCGGCTCGTCCGGGGTCTGATCGTAAGCCGCTTGCTCGCGCTCGGCCTGACGTTGTTCCGGGGTCCGCCGCTCGCCAGTGACGAACTGATCCGGCAGCACCTTGATCAGCAGCAGCTTGCACGGCAACGCGCCGTTCCAGAATGAATACTGCTTGTGGCTGCGAATGCCCATGCGCTTGCCCAGGTCCGGGGCGCCGGTGAACACCGCCGCTTCCCAGTTCAGGCAGGCCTGACGCAGACGCTCGCCGAGATTCTGGTAGAGATACAACAGGCTGGCTTCGTCTCCGAGACGCTCGCCGTACGGCGGGTTACAGATCACCAGACCTTTCTGGTTCTGATCCGGGCGCGGCTCGAAGGTCGCCACTTCGCCCTGATAAATCTTGATCCACTCGCTGAGACCGGCACGTTCGACGTTGTTGCGGCCTGGCTGAATCAGTCGTGGATCGGCTTCATAACCGCGAATCCACAGCGGCGGTCTGGCCAGACCGGCAGCAGCACGTTCAGCCGCTTCTTCGTGAAGCTTTTTCCACAGCGCCGGCACGTGACCGAGCCACGCGGTAAAGCCCCACTGTTCGCGACGCAGGTTCGGCGCCATGTCGGCAGCAATCATTGCTGCTTCAACCAGGAACGTACCAACACCGCACATCGGGTCAGCCAGCGCGCCGCCTTCGGCCGCAATGCGTGGCCAGCCGGAACGGATCAGGATCGCGGCCGCGAGGTTTTCCTTCAGCGGCGCCGCGCCCTGCTGCAAGCGATAACCACGCTGGTGCAGGCTGTGGCCGGACAGGTCGAGGGAGAGAATCGCTTCGCCGCGATCCAGACGCAGGTGAATGCGCAGGTCCGGATTGAGCTTGTCGATCGACGGACGGTCGCCCTGCGGCGTGCGCAGTTTGTCGACGATAGCGTCTTTGACTTTCAGCGCGCCGAAGTGGGTATTGTCGATGCCCGAGCCGTGGCCGCTGAATTCAACGGCCAGGGTGCCGTCGCTGAGCATGTGATCCTGCCAGTCGATGTCGAGCACGCCGTGGTAGAGGTCTTCGGCATCCTTCATCGGGAAACGCTTGAGCACCAGCAGCACACGGTTGGCCAGACGCGACCAGAGGCACAGGCGATAGGCGGTTTCCATGGTGGCCATGCCGCGCACGGCGGAGGTGTGCTCGCGCGCTTCTTCAAGGCCAAGCCCGACGGCTTCCTCGATGAGCAGGCCTTCAAGGCCTTTGGGGCAAGTGAGGAAGAGTTCGAAACGATCGGACATGGTAATTCCAGAGCCTTTGGCTAGTGGGCCGGCAACGCATTGCCGACCCGGTTTTCAATCAGGCGCTTTTCTGAAAGAGCGCCCGCGTGGCACGAAGGTGTGCCGTTCCATCCCCGCTGCTCGGGTTAAAAGAGCTTAGATGCCGGGACAGATAAAAAAGTTGATGAAACAAAAAGACTGAAAGCGACCCTTCGTCGAATAGTACCCAAGCGCAAACGTGGGTCATTCTCACTAAAGGATTAACCCGCTGAGCCAGCGGGGCGCCGATCATACCGGGGTTTGCGCAGCGAACGTTGAATAAATGCGCGGTTACTTATCGCCATAGCATCCTTTACGTTACGTGCTTATGACAAAACGATCATTCCCTCGGTGTGACTCATTGGTTAGAACTGAGCACAGGTTGACGTCGCAACGGCGTCAACACCTTGGCTCGCCACGCCGGCAGCGAGCCGCACACTGGCAGGCTTTTCTGCCCGACCTCGGTTGAGGTCAACGCGACACTACAGTCAACAAGTGAGGGAAACACCCTATGAGAAGACTTAAGCGTGATCCGTTGGAAAGAGCATTTTTGCGCGGATATCAATATGGCGTTGGTGGCAAATCCCGTGAGCTTTGCCCATTTACTCTACCGTCGGTACGCCAAGCCTGGATTAACGGCTGGCGAGAAGGACGCGGCGACAACTGGGACGGTATGACCGGCACTGCGGGAATCCACAGACTCAACGAACTTCACGCCGTCGGCTGACACAGGGCATTTATTCCGACACGACAATCTGAATATGCAATGAATTAACCACGCACGTCCTTCCCGGACGGCGGGCTTCGGCCCAGGGGCTCCTTCGAGGAGCCCTTTTTATTGCCTGAAGATTCATTTGAGCTTTACACATCCCTGTGGGAGCGGGCTTGCTCGCGAAAGCGGTATTTCAGCCGCCGAAAATGTTGACTGACCCACCGTTTTCGCGAGCAAGCCCGCTCCCACAAGGTGATCAGCGCAACGCGGCGATGGCGTCTACCGATTCACGAATCAGCGCCGGGCCCTTATAGATGAAGCCGGAGTAAATCTGCACCAGGCTCGCGCCGGCAGTAATCTTCTCCGCCGCGTGCTTGCCTTCGGTAATCCCGCCAGCGGCAATGATCGGCAAGCGCCCGGCCAATTCGCCGGCCAGCACTTTCACGGTATTCGTGCTCTTCTCACGCACCGGCGCCCCCGACAGACCGCCCGCCTCGTCACCATGTTCCATGCCTTCAACGCCGACACGGCTGAGGGTGGTGTTGGTGGCGATCACTGCGTCCATGCCGGTTTCGATCAACGCCTGGGCAACCTGCGCGGTTTCTTCGTCGGTCATGTCCGGGGCGATCTTGATCGCCAGCGGCACATGTTTGCCGTGACGCAGGGCCAGTTCGGCGCGGCGCGTGGCCAGATCCGCGAGCAATTGCTTGAGCGAGTCACCGAACTGCAGGCTGCGCAGGCCCGGGGTATTCGGCGAGCTGACGTTGACGGTGACGTAGCTGGCGTGGGCGTAAACCTTGTCCAGGCAGATCAGGTAATCGTCGACCGCGCGCTCGACCGGGGTGTCGAAGTTCTTGCCGATATTGATCCCCAGTACGCCCTTGTATTTTGCCGCAGCGACCCGCGCCAGCAGGTTATCCACGCCGAGGTTGTTGAAGCCCATGCGGTTGATGATCGCCTCGGCTTCCGGCAGGCGGAAGATCCGTGGCTTCGGATTGCCCGGCTGCGGACGCGGGGTCACGGTGCCGATTTCGACAAAACCGAAACCCAGCTGCGCGAAGCCATCGATGGCCGCGCCGTTCTTGTCCAGACCGGCCGCCAACCCCACCGGGTTCGGGAATTGGAGCCCCATGACGGTCACCGGCACTTGCGCCGGAGCCTTGCACAGCATGCCGTTGAGGCCCAAACGCCCACCCGCGCCGATCAGATCCAGCGACAGATCGTGGGAGGTTTCCGGGGAAAGTTTGAACAACAGCTGACGGGCCAGGGTGTACATGGGCGGCGATGACTCGAGCGGCGAAAAGAGGCGGCGATTATAGCCGGGCATCGTCCCCCGGCGCGAGGCGCCTGCGCGAATCAGGCGACTGGCATATGCCTTGCACCACCCCGCTCATCAGTCTGCCGACCAATGACGGCGCGCAGGCCAGGACAATGGCGTCGTCCCCGGGTTTTGCCTGCGCAGAATCCGGGACGGCGTTTTTTTTGAGGTAGCGTATGAACGAAACGTCCTTGGGGCCGCTGGCCTGGGTCAATGGCAGCGATGCGCCGGAAAAGAGCGCGATCAATCTCGGTTTCATGGCGCTGAGCGACTGCGCCTCGGTGGTGGTCGCCGCCACTCAGGGCTTCGCCCAACCCTACGGCCTGACCCTGAACCTCAAGCGTCAGGCGTCATGGGCCAACCTGCGCGACAAACTGGTCAGCGGCGAACTGGATGCCGCGCACAGCCTGTACGGGCTGATTTATGCGGTGCACCTGGGCATCGGCGGCGTCGCCCCGACCGACATGGCGGTGCTGATGGGCCTGAACCAGAATGGCCAGAGCCTGAACCTGTCCCATGGCTTGCAACAGGCTGGCGTGAACAGTCCTGAAGCGCTCGACCGCCACGTGCACCAAAGCCGCGCAAAACTCACCTTCGCCCAGACCTTTCCCACCGGCACCCACGCGATGTGGCTTTATTACTGGCTGGCGAGCCAGGGCATCCACCCGTTGCAGGATGTCGACAGTGTGGTAGTGCCGCCGCCGCAAATGGTCGCGCACCTGCAAGCCGGGCGCATCGACGGTTTTTGCGTCGGCGAACCCTGGGCGGCCAGCGCGGTGCAACAGGGGCTCGGCTTCACCCTGGCGACCAGCCAGAGCATCTGGCCCGACCACCCGGAAAAAGTCCTCGGCTGCACCCGGGCGTTCGTCGAGCAATACCCCAACACCGCGCGGGCGCTGGTCATGGCCATTCTTGAGGCCAGCCGCTTCATCGAACAAAGCCCGGAAAACCGCCGCAGCACCGCCCAATTACTCAGCGCTGCGGAATACCTCGACACCCCGGCCACCTGCATCGAGCCGCGCTTTATGGGCGACTACGCCGACGGCCTCGGCAATCGCTGGCAGGATCCGCACGCGCTGCGTTTTCACGGCGATGGCGAGGTCAATCTGCCCTACCTTTCCGACGGCATGTGGTTCATGACCCAGTTCCGCCGCTGGGGCCTGTTGCGCGAGGATCCGGATTATCTGGCCGTCGCCCGTCAGGTTCAGCATCTGGATCTGTATCGCGAGGCCGCCAGCGCTATCGGTGTCGCGACTTCATATGCAGACCTGCGCAGCAGCCAGTTGCTCGACGGCAAGGTCTGGGATGGCAGCGATCCGGCGGGCTATGCGCGCAGTTTCAAACTGCACGCCCTGAACGACGCCACCCCCCTACTCGCCCAGCGCTGACAGGAGATCGCGAACATGTTGCGCATTCTGCTGATCAACGACACCGCGAAAAAAGTCGGACGCCTGAAAGCGGCGCTGACCGAGGCCGGCTTCGAAGTGATCGATGAGTCCGGCCTGACCATCGACCTGCCGGCGCGCGTCGAAACGGTGCGTCCGGACGTGATCCTGATCGATACCGAGTCACCGAGCCGCGATGTCATGGAGCAAGTAGTACTGGTCAGCCGCGACCAGCCACGGCCGATCGTGATGTTCACCGACGAACATGACCCAGGGGTGATGCGTCAGGCGATCAGGTCCGGGGTCAGTGCCTACATCGTCGAAGGCATTCACGCACAGCGCTTGCAGCCGATTCTCGACGTGGCGATGGCGCGCTTCGAGAGTGACCAGGCCTTGCGCGCGCAATTGCAGGCGCGCGACCAGCAACTGGCCGAACGCAAGCGCATCGAACTGGCCAAGGGTTTGCTGATGAAGATGAAGGACTGCAACGAGGAAGAGGCCTACACGCTGATGCGCCGCCAGGCCATGAGCCGCCAGCAGAAACTGATACAGGTGGCGGAGCAGATCATTGCCATGAGTGAGTTGCTGGGCTGAATGATCGTTCCCACGCGCAGCAAAGGAATGCATCACGTGACGCTCTGCGTCACCTCGCAAGAGCGGACGCAGAGCGTCCATGGCGGCATTCCCACGCGGAGCATGGGAACGATCTGACCCTCCTGTAGGAGCTGACGAGTGCAACGAGGCTGCGATCTTTTCAGGCCTTGGCACAAATCTCGCTATGTAAACCGCACAGGTAACCAACGGCGGTTGCCCCACCCACGACAAAGACGTCGCTCACCCCATTCGCCCTCGCGCGGATCCGGTAGCGGCGTTTTTGCGTTTTGGCCCCACAGAGCGGGGCCGGTGGTGCGGCCGTGCAGGCGCTCCACCTGCTGTGCATGACTCCTTTCGAGACTCTTTTCAGCCGAGGTGCGCGATGAATTCAAGCTTCTGGAAATCCGGCCATACCCCGACCCTGTTCGCGGCCTTCCTGTATTTCGACCTGAGCTTCATGGTCTGGTACCTGCTCGGCCCGCTGGCGGTGCAGATCGCCGCCGACCTGCAACTGACCACCCAACAACGCGGCCTGGTGGTCGCCACGCCGATTCTCGCCGGCGCGGTGCTGCGCTTCATCATGGGCATGCTGGCTGATCGGCTGTCGCCGAAAACCGCCGGGCTGATCGGTCAGGTCATCGTCATCTGCGCACTGTTCGGTGCCTGGAAACTCGGCATTCACAGTTACGAGCAGGCGCTGATCCTCGGCCTGTTCCTCGGCATGGCCGGCGCCTCGTTCGCCGTGGCCCTGCCGCTGGCCTCGCAGTGGTACCCGCCAGAGCATCAGGGCAAAGCCATGGGCATCGCCGGCGCGGGCAACTCCGGCACTGTGTTTGCCGCGCTGCTGGCGCCGGTGATTGCCGCCGCGTTCGGCTGGAGCAATGTCTTCGGCTTCGCCCTGATCCCGCTGGTTTTGACTTTGGTGCTGTTCGCCCTGTTGGCAAAAAACGCCCCACAGCGACCGAAACCGAAAGCCATGGCCGATTACTTCAAAGCCCTTGGTGATCGCGACAGTTGGTGGTTCATGTTTTTCTACAGCGTCACCTTCGGCGGTTTCATCGGCCTGGCGAGCGCCCTGCCCGGTTACTTCAACGATCAATACGGTCTGAGCCCGGTGACCGCTGGTTACTACACCGCTGCCTGTGTATTCGGCGGCAGCCTGATGCGGCCGTTGGGTGGCGCACTGGCCGATCGCTTCGGTGGCATCCGCACCTTGCTGGCGATGTACACCGTTGCCGCCATCTGCATCGCGGCCGTCGGCTTCAATCTGCCAAGTTCCTACGCGGCGCTGGCGCTTTTCGTCTGCACCATGCTCGGCCTGGGCGCGGGCAACGGTGCGGTTTTCCAATTGGTGCCGCAGCGTTTTCGCCTGGAGATCGGCGTGATGACCGGGCTGATCGGCATGGCCGGCGGCATTGGCGGCTTCGCCCTCGCGGCCGGTATGGGCGCGATCAAGCAAAGCACCGGCAGTTATCAACTGGCGCTGTGGTTGTTCGCCAGCCTCGGTGTGTTGGCGTGGTTTGGCCTGCACGGCGTCAAGCGTCGTTGGAGGACCACCTGGGGTTCGGCAGCGGTGACGGCAGCGCGGGTCTGAGGCTCCAATGGCCCTGCAACTGAGCTTCGCCGAAGCCAGCGCCACCGGGCCGCGCGCAGAGAATCAGGACGCCCTGCGAGCGGTTACCCCGGCGCCGGCATTGGCGCTGAGCAAGGGTTATCTGTTTGCCATTGCCGACGGCGTCAGCCAGTGCGCCGATGGCGGCCTCGCTGCGCGTTCGACGTTGCAGGCGCTGGCGCTGGACTACTACGCGACGCCGGAAACCTGGAGCGTGGCCCAGGCGCTGGATCGTCTGCTGCTTGCGCAAAACCGCTGGCTGCAGGCCAACGGCGGCGGGCAACCGCTGCTGACCACGGTCAGCGCGCTGGTGATGCGCGGTCGACGCTTCACCCTCGCCCATGTTGGCGATTGCCGGGTCTATCGCTGGCACGCCGAGCGTTTGCAGCGCATCAGCGAGGATCACGTCTGGGAGCAACCGGGCATGCAACACGTGCTCAAGCGTGCGCTCGGGCTCGATCAGCATCTGGTCCTGGATTTCCTCGACGGCGAACTGCGTGAGGGCGAAAGCTTCGTGCTGCTCAGCGACGGCGTCTGGTCGACCTTGGGCGATACCGCGATCGCGGCGGTTCTGCGTGATCAGCCGGACCTGCACAGCGCAGCGCAAACCTTGATCAACGCCGCGCATCTGGCCGGCAGTCAGGACAACGCCAGTGCCCTGCTGGTGCGCGTCGATGCGCTGGGCGAAGCGAGCATTGGCGATGCGCTGGTGCAGCTGCAGCAGTGGCCGCTGCCGCCCGCGCTGAAACCCGGGCAAGCGTTCGAGGGCTGGCAAGTGCAGAGCGTCGTCGGCCAGAGCCAGCAATCATTGCTGTATCGCGTGCTCGACGGCCAGGCCCAGCCCTGGCTGTTGAAGACCTTGCCGACGCGACTGGCCGACGATGCGCAGGCCGGGCAAGCGTTGCTGTCGGAAGAATGGTTTCTCAGGCGCGTCGCCGGTCGGCATTTTCCGCAAATTCATGCCTGCCCTCAGCGTCAGCATTTGTATTACGTGATGCGCGAATACCCCGGGACGACGCTGGCCGAAGTGTTTCAGCACAGCGGCCCGTTGCCATTGGCGCAGTGGCAGGACATCGCCGAGCGCCTGTTGCGTGCGGTCGGCCTGCTGCATCGACGGCAGATTCTGCATCGCGACATCAAACCGGAAAACCTGTTGCTGGGTGAGGACGGCGAGCTGCGCGTGCTGGATTTCGGTCTGGCTTATTGCCCGGGACTTTCGGAGGACGCGCCGGCGACACTGCCGGGAACGCCAAGTTTTATCGCCCCGGAAGGGTTTCGCGGCGAACCGCCAAGTGCACAGCAGGATTTATATTCGCTCGGCGTAACGCTCTATTACCTGCTCACCGGGCATTTTCCCTACGGTGAGATCGAAGCGTTTCAGCGGCCTCGATTTGGCGTGCCGGTGAGTCCCGGTCGCTATCGCCCGGACTTGCCGGAATGGCTGGCGCAGAGTCTGGAACGCGGCGTCGCGGCCGATCCTCAGCAACGCTTTGAAACCGCCGAAGAGTGGTTGCTGGTGCTGGAACAGGGTGAGCGGCGCAGCCTGAGTGTGCGGCCCCGGCCGTTATTGGAGCGGGAGCCGTTGAAGGTCTGGCGGACGATGGCTTTGGTGGCGTTGCTGGGGAATGTTGTGCTGCTGGTTTTGTTGTTTCACAGTTGAACCGAGGCGCGCCGTTCGCGAGCAAGCCCGCTCCCACGTTAGAACGCGTTCCCCTGTGGGAGCGGGCTTGCTCGCGAAGGCGCCAGACCCGACACCCCAGGTCCTCCATAGATAACGCGCCACGAACGAGCAACACGCCTCCATTCGGTGCAGAAAAATTTCGTCAGCCTTACCAAACCCCAATAAACCCGCGCCTTCCAAAGTTGGCACAACCACTGCATTACCTTTCTCACCATACATAAAGCCCAACCTTCAACGACGAAGGCTGCGCTTCCCGAGAGCACGGGACCAGGACAAAGGCGTCCTCGCTAGGCAACTAGCGGGACGCCTTTTTTTGTTTTCGCAAAATTTGTCGAGCAAGGCCCGACGGCCCACCAGAGGCCAGCCGCAGCTCCCGGAGAACCTGATGAAAAAACTCAAACTGGTGATGATCGGCAATGGCATGGCCGGGGTGCGTACCCTGGAAGAACTGCTCAAGCTGAGCAACGAGCTCTACGACATCACCGTCTTCGGCGCCGAACCGCACACCAACTACAACCGCATCCTGCTGTCGCCGGTGCTGGCCGGCGAGCAGACGTTTGAAGAGATCGTCCTCAACGACCTCGACTGGTACCTGGAAAACAACATCAAGCTGCTGCTCAATCGCAAAGTGGTGGAGATCGACCGGGTCAAGCGCCGGGTGATCGCCGAGGACGGCACCGAAGCCGAATACGATCGCCTGCTGATCGCCACCGGTTCGACCCCTTTCATCCTGCCAATCCCCGGCAATACGTTGCAGGGCGTGATCGGTTACCGCGACATCGCCGACACCCAGGCCATGATCGACACCGCCAAAACCCATAAACACGCCGTGGTCATCGGCGGCGGCCTGCTTGGCCTCGAAGCGGCCAACGGCCTGATGCTGCGCGGCATGCACGTCACCGTGGTGCACCTGGGTGAATGGTTGCTGGAGCGGCAACTGGACAAGACCAGTGGCCAGCTTCTGCAATCGGCGCTGGAATCCCGTGGCCTGCATTTTCGTCTGTGCGAACAGACCCAGGCCCTGCACGACGCCGGCAATGGCCGGGTTGGCTCGGTGCAATTCAAGAACGGCGACATTATCCCTGCCGATCTGGTGGTGATGGCCGCCGGCATCCGCCCCAACACTGAACTGGCGGAAAAGGCCGGCATCCCGTGCAATCGCGGAATCCTGGTCAATGACACCCTGCAAACCTACGACCCGCGCATCTACGCGATCGGCGAGTGCGCCAGCCATCGCGGCATCGCCTACGGTCTGGTCGCACCGTTGTTCGAACAGGCCAAAGTCTGCGCCAACCACCTCGCCCAATTGGGATTCGCTCGTTATCAGGGTTCGGTGACCTCGACCAAACTCAAAGTCACCGGCATCGACCTGTTCTCAGCCGGTGACTTCATGGGCGGCGAAGGCACCGAAACCATCACCCTCTCCGACCCGATCGGCGGTGTGTATAAAAAACTGGTGATCAAGGATGACGTGTTGGTCGGCGCTTGCCTGTACGGCGATACGGCAGATGGCGGTTGGTATTTCCGCCAGATTCGTGAGAATCACGCCATCGGCGAGATCCGCGATCACCTCATGTTCGGCGAAAACGCTCTGGGCGATGTAGGACATCAGGGCCAGGACAAAGCGATGGTCATGGCCGACAGCGCCGAAGTCTGCGGCTGCAACGGCGTGTGCAAAGGCACCATCGTCAAGGCGATTCAGGAACACGGCCTGTTCAGCGTCGATGAAGTGAAGAAACACACCAAAGCCGCCAGCTCCTGCGGTTCCTGCGCCGGTCTGGTCGAGCAGATCCTGATCAACACGGTGGGTGGCGCGGCGGACGTCAAACCGAAAAGCGAAAAAGCCATCTGCGGTTGCAGTGACCTCAACCACGGCCAGATTCGTCAGGCGATTCGCCAGGAACACCTGCTGACCATCGCCGAGACGATGAGTTACCTGAACTGGCGCACGCCCAATGGCTGTGCGACCTGTCGCCCGGCGCTCAACTATTACCTGATTTCCACCTGGCCGGGCGAAGCCAAGGATGACCCACAATCACGCCTGATCAACGAACGCGCCCACGCCAACATCCAGAAGGATGGCACCTATTCGGTGGTGCCGCGCATGTGGGGCGGCGTCACCAACCCATCGGAACTGCGCCGGATCGCCGATGTGGCCGACAAATACAACGTGCCGATGGTCAAGGTCACCGGCGGTCAGCGCATCGACTTGCTGGGAATCAAAAAGCAGGACCTGCCCGGCGTCTGGAAAGACCTCGACATGCCGTCCGGTCACGCCTACGGCAAATCCATCCGCACGGTGAAAACCTGTGTCGGCAGCGAATTCTGCCGCTTCGGCACACAGAACTCGACGCAACTGGGCATCGAACTCGAGCACGACCTGTTCAACATGTGGTCGCCGCACAAGGTGAAGCTGGCCGTGTCCGGTTGCCCACGCAACTGCTCAGAAGCGGGCATCAAGGACGTAGGAATCATCGGCGTCGATTCCGGTTGGGAGATGTACATCGGCGGCAACGGCGGAATCAAGACCGAAGTCGCCGAGTTCTTCGTCAAGCTCAAGACTGCCGAAGAAGTCCGCGAATACAACGGCGCCTTCCTGCAGCTGTATCGCGAAGAGGCCTTCTATCTCGAGCGCACCGTGCACTACCTGCAGCGGGTCGGCATGGAGCACATCAAGAAAAACGTGCTCGAAGACGCCGAGCGGCGCAAGGCCTTGAACGAGCGCCTGCAATTCTCCCTGTCGTTCGAACAGGACCCATGGAAAGAACGCCTGGCACAGCCGCAACTGAAGAAAGAATTCGACGTGATCCCCGTGAAAAACCTGGAGGTGCCGGCATGAACTGGCTCGATATCTGTGCGCTGGAAGAGATCAACGCCCTCGGTTCGCGGATCATTGCCGGGCCGAAAGGTGACATCGCGATTTTTCGTACAAGCGACGACGAAGTTTTCGCCCTCGATGATCGCTGCCCGCACAAGGGCGGCCCGCTGTCGCAGGGCCTGATTTATGGCAAGCGCGTGGCCTGCCCGCTGCACAACTGGCAGATCGACCTCGAAACCGGCGAAGCCCAGGCGCCGGACATCGGCTGTGCGCACCATCATCCGGCGCGGGTCGAGAATGGCCGAGTGCAACTGGCCCTGCGGGACGCCATCTGATGAACCGCCAGACGACCGCATCGACCTGCTGTTACTGCGGGGTCGGCTGTGGCGTGCTGATCGAGCATGACGGCGAGCGCATCCTCGGCGTCAGCGGCGATCCGGCGCACCCGGCCAACATCGGCAAACTGTGCAGCAAAGGCTCGACGCTGCACCTGACCGGCGACCTCGCCGCGCGCGCCTTGTACCCGGAACTGCGTTTGGGCAAGGGCCTGGCGCGCAGTCGCACAAACTGGGACACCGCGCTGGAACACGCCGTCAACGTCTTCGCCGAAACCATCGCCGAACACGGTCCGGACAGCGTGGCGTTCTACATTTCCGGGCAGTTGCTCACCGAGGACTACTACGCCTTCAACAAACTGGCGCGGGCGCTGGTCGGCACCAACAACATCGACAGCAATTCGCGGCTGTGCATGTCGTCGGCGGTGGTCGGCTACAAACGCAGCCTCGGTGCCGATGCTCCGCCGTGCAGCTATGAAGATCTGGAGATCAGCGACTGCGTGATGATCGTCGGCAGTAACATGGCCTACGCCCATCCGGTGCTTTTCCGTCGACTGGAGGAAGCCAAATCCCGTCGTCCGCAGATGAAAGTCATCGTCATCGACCCGCGTCGCACCGATACCTGCGAACTGGCTGACCTGCATCTGGCGATTCTTCCGGGCACAGATGTCGCGTTGTTCCATGGGATTTTGCATCTGCTGCTGTGGGAAGACTGGATCGATCGCGATTTCATCAAGGCGCACACCGAAGGCCTCGCCGAGCTAAAAACCCTGGTACGCGATTACACGCCGCAGATGGTTTCGCAACTGTGCGGGATCAGCGTCGAGCAATTGCAGCAGTGCGCGCAATGGGTCGGCACCTCGCCGAGCTTCCTGTCGCTGTGGTGCATGGGCCTGAACCAGTCCACCGCCGGCAGCGCGAAAAACAGTGCGTTGATCAATCTGCACTTGGCCACCGGGCAAATCGGCCGTCCCGGTGCAGGACCTTTCTCGCTGACCGGTCAGCCGAATGCCATGGGCGGGCGTGAAACCGGCAGTCTGTCCAATCTCCTGCCCGGCCATCGTGATGCCGCCAACCCGCAGCATCGCGCCGAAGTGGCGGCGTACTGGGGCGTGGAGAGCTTGCCCGAGGCGCCGGGCCTTAGCGCCATCGAACTGTTCGAAAACCTGCGCAGCGGCAAAATCAAAGCACTGTGGATTGCCTGTACCAATCCGGCGCAATCAATGCCTGATCAGAGCGCAGTCCGCGCAGCGCTTGAGGCCTGTCCTTTTGTGGTGTTGCAGGAAGCTTTTCGAACCACCGAAACCGCTGCGTTTGCCGACCTGCTGTTACCCGCCGCCAGTTGGGGCGAGAAAGAAGGTTCGGTGACCAACTCCGAGCGGCGCATTTCCCACGTGCGCAAAGCGGTTGTCGCACCGGGCGAAGCGCGGCCGGACTGGGCAATCACGGTGGATTTCGCACAGCGTCTGGAACAACGTCTGCGTCCTCAGCAGCCAAGTCTGTTCGCTTTCGATCAGCCTTCGCAGTTGTTTGACGAATTCAAACTGCTGACCCAGGGGCGCGATCTGGATCTCTCCGGGATCAGTCATGCCTTGATCGACGAGATCGGCCCGCAGCAATGGCCCTTCCCTGCCGGCGCCCGCCAAGGCACGCCACGCTTGTACGGCGACGGCATTTTTCCTACGGCCAATGGCCGCGCGCAGTTCATTGCCGATCCGTACCGCGCCGCCAAGGAACAACGTGACGCGCGCTTCCCCCTGACCTTGCTCACCGGTCGCCTGCGTGACCAATGGCACGGCATGAGCCGCACCGGCACCGCCGCGCAATTGTTCGGCCACGTCAGCGAAGCCGTGCTCAGCCTGCACCCTGACGAGATGCGCCGGCACCGCTTGCAGCCCGGCGATCTGGTCAATCTGAAAAGCCGCCGTGGCGCGGTGATTGTTGCGGTCGGCAGCGACGACAGTGTGCGTCCGGGCCAGGCGTTCCTGCCGATGCACTGGGGCGATCGCTATCTCAAGGGCGGTGTAAACCAGCTGACCTTGTCGGCGTTTGATCCGCTGTCCAGACAACCGGAGCTCAAGCACAGCGGCGTGCGTCTGGAGGCAGTCAACCTGCCGTGGCAACTGTTCGCCTTGATCGAGGGTGATGTTCAGCGGCATTTCGAGACGCTACGCCCGCTCTGCGAGGCGTTTGCCTACGTCAGCCTCAGCCTCGTTGGTCGTGAGCGGCCAGCGTTGCTGATACGCGCTGCGCATGCCGAGGCGCCGGCGCCACAGTTGCTGGCCGAGATCGACCAGTGCTTGTCGCTGCTCGATGGCCCGGTTCTGGCCTACGACGATCCGCGTCGCGCCATTGGCAAGCGAGTGCGCATCGAGACCGGCCGTATCACCGCCATTCGCCTGGCCGGCGAAACCCTTGCGCAACACTGGTTGCAAAGCCTGTGGCTGGAGGGCCGCGCCGACCAGCAACTGCGCCGCTGGCTGCTCGCGCCGATGAGTGCACCACCGGGCGCTGTCGGCGCCATCGCGAGCGACAGAATTCTGTGCAATTGCGAAAACGTCAGCCTCAATACAGTCTGCGCCGGCATTCGCCAAGGCCTGGATCTGCAAGGCCTGAAAAACAATCTCCGATGCGGCACGCAGTGCGGCTCTTGCGTGCCGGAAATCAAGCGTCTGCTGGCTGCCGAAGCGCGGCCGGTGGCGGTCAGTTAACGAGGACAACACCATGAATGCGAAAGTCTGGCTGGTGGGCGCAGGCCCTGGCGATCCGGAATTGCTGACGCTCAAAGCGGTGCGCGCATTGCGCGAGGCCGATGTGGTGATGATTGATGATCTGGTCAACGGCGCGGTGCTGGAACACTGCCCGGGTGCGCGGGTTATCCCCGTCGGCAAGCGCGGCGGCTGCCGTTCGACACCGCAGGCGTTCATTCATCGGCTCATGCTGCGTTACGCCCGTCAGGGTAAATGCGTGGTGCGGCTCAAGGGCGGCGATCCGTGCATTTTCGGACGTGGTGGTGAAGAAGCGCAGTGGCTGCGCGAGCGTGGCGTTGAGGTGGAACTGGTCAACGGCATCACCGCCGGGCTGGCCGGGGCGACTCAATGCGATATCCCCTTGACGTTGCGTGGCGTGGCGCGCGGGGTGACGTTGGTGACCGCGCACACTCAGGACGACAGTCAGTTGAACTGGCAGGCTCTGGCGCAAGGCGGGACGACGCTGGTGATTTACATGGGCGTGGCCAAATTGGGGGAGATTCGTGATCAGCTGTTGGCCGGAGGGATGGCGGCGGATACGCCAGTGGCGATGATCGAAAACGCCTCGTTGGCGCATCAGCGCGAATGTCGCAGTGATCTGAGTGCGATGGCTGAGGATGCGTCGGCGTTTGAATTGAAGAGCCCGGCGATTCTGGTGATTGGCGCGGTGGCTGCTGTCGTGGAAGAGCAAAAGATCGCAGCCTTCGGCAGCTCCTACAGGACACATATGATCTGAATGTAGGAGCTGCCGCAGGCTGCGATCTTTCAAAATTCAAAGCCAAATCGCAGACAAAGAAAAGCCCGGCCTGAGCCGGGCTTTTCCATCAGCGGCAGCTAATTACTTAGCTTGAGCTTCAACCTGCGCTTCTACGCGACGGTTTACAGCGCGGCCAGCGTCAGTTTTGTTGTCAGCAACTGGGCGGGATTCGCCGTAGCCAACAGACTGAACGCGGGACGATTCAACACCGTACTGGTTGGTCAGAACTTGCTTAACGGCGTTTGCACGACGCTCGGACAGTTTCTGGTTGTAAGCGTCAGGACCGACGGAGTCAGTGTGACCTTCAACAGTAGTGGTGGTGGATGGGTACTGCTTCATGAAGTCAGCCAGGTTTTTGATGTCGCCGTAGCTGTTAGGCTTGACTACCGACTTGTCGAAGTCGAACTTCACGTCCAGCTCAACACGAACAACTTCAGCAACTGCTGGGCAGCCATCAGCGTCAACGGTTACGTTGGCTGGGGTGTCCGGGCACTTGTCAACGTTGTCGCAAACGCCATCGTTGTCGCTGTCGGAGCAGACTTCAGCAGGTGCTGGAACTGGAGCAGCAGCAGGCTTGGAGCCGCCACCGAAGTTCACACCGATACCGACGCTAGGAGCCCACTCGGTGTCGCCCTGGTCGATGTTGTATTGAGCTTCAACGCCGGCACGGGCGTAGAAGTTCTCGGTGAAGTACAGCTTGGCACCGCCGCCAACGTTGGCGAAGGTGGAACGGTTACGACCGTTCGAACCGTTCTGGTCGATGCTCTGGTCAGAGAAACCGGCCGAAACGTATGGACGAATCATGTCGCCTGGGTTGTTGAAGTGGTACAGAGCGTCCAGAGCGGTGTTAGCGCCTTTGACGTTCTTGCCATCGTCGGCACGTACGTTGTGCACTTCGTCGTAGCCCAGACGCAGTTCAACGTCGTCGGTCAGGAAGTAACCGATCGAACCGCCGAACAGGTTGCCGTTGTTCTTGAAGTTACGAGCGCTGTCGAATTGTTCTTTCTTAGCGAAGCCTTCGATTTCAACTGCGCCTTGGCCTTGTGCCAGAGCGCCGAACGAAGTGGCGGCAATCAGAGAACCAATGGCCAAGCCCAAGGTGTTTTTCAGTTTCATCCGTTAAATCCCCATCTGGTGATTGTGAAGCAGTCCCGCAAACCGGGGGACAACTCGGCGGCAAGTCTATCAGAACTTGCCTACACGTAAGAGATATTTGCGCTGAACTAAGTTTCAGCAATGCCTGCAAATTTCTCACGCAATTTATCTAGAGCGCGTTTGTAACGCATTTTTGTCGCACTCAAACCCATGTGCATGATGTCTGCGATCTCCTGAAACTCCAGCTCTGCGACAAATCGTAGCACCAGAATTTCGCGGTCAATCGGATTCACATACACCAGCCAGCGATCAAGCCCACCCTTCTCCTCCGGCTTCGGCGCCTTTTCTTCAGACGCTTCTTCAAGAGGGTCCAGACTGAGAGCGTCCATCAAGCGACGCTTACGCCGTTCCTTCCGATACTGCGTGATGCATTCGTTGTAAGTGATGCTGTAAAGCCAGGTTTTGAACTTCGATTTCCCCTCGAAGTTCTTCAGGCCGTACAGCACCTTCAGCATCACTTCCTGACAGACATCGTCTGCGTCGCGATCGTTCCCAAGATATCTCGCGCAGACGTTAAATAATGTTCGCTGGTAACGCCGCATCAACTCTTCGTAGGCGCGCGTTACGTGAAACAGCTCGGTATGCGAGCGCGCGACCAACTCCTCATCAGAGAGCTCGCGGGGGTCGTAGCGCGTGGATAGCGGTTGGGCTTTATTCAAAACAAGTCGTGCCGACAGTCAGGTCAATGTCCGCCACAACCAGCCTCGGCTGGCATTTTGCGGCGGCATACATTAGCAGGGTTTGCCGGTTTAGCGGCTACTCACATGCTGTTCCAGCAGGATCCGATTGGAGAGAGAGACTAGCTCACCCTCATCGGTCAGCAATGTGGTTTTAACCGTGCCGATCTCTTCGATCTGGCCTTCGACCTCGCCAACACGCACTTGTTGCCCAACCTCGTACAGCTCACGCACATAGATTCCCGCAAGAATCTGACCGGCGATTTCCCGGCTTCCCAAACCCATGGCCAGCGCAACTGCCAGACCAACGGTAATCAATACGATGACAATCACATGGTTCAGCAGGTCAGTCTTGACCTCAAGCTGGCTGATCGCAACCGAGATGCTGATGATGATTACCAGCCCCTGCGCGATCCGCCCCACCCCGGAAGCGTAGTCCAGGCCTACGCCTTCTGCCGCCCCGCGCACCAGCCCGTTGGCCAGTTGCGCCAGCAGGACACCGACCAGCAATACCAGCGCCGCGCCGAAAACCTTCGGTAAATACAACGCCAGCATGTCCAGCGTAGCTGAAACTCGCTCAAGGCCAAGGGATTCTGCCGCAGAAACCAGAAAAATCAGCAGAACGAACCAGTAAACGATTTTACCGATCAGCGTCGAGATCGGCACCTGCAGCCCGGCTCGCGACATCAGCTTGGTCAGCCCGGTACCGCCCATCAGGCGATCAAGGCCCAGTTTGGCAAGCAATTTGGAGAGCAAGGTGTCGAGCAGCTTGGCCACGACGAAACCCAACAGCAGCACAACCAGTGCGCCGAACAGGTTCGGAATGAAATTAGCGACTTTGGTCCACAACGCAGTCATTGCAGTGACGAGGCTCTGAGTCCAGAGATCAAGTTCCATATTCAATCAGCCTTATCAGCAGTGCGAGCAGTGGTTTTACGAAGACGGGAAACCGGCGAGACATGCGCCGAGCCATTGTTCAGGGCGATCATCAGCGCGGGCAGCCAGCGGCCCAGCAGGCTGAACAGATCACCGGCGCCGACCTGGCGGTTGGCGGTTTTGAGTACGCGGCCCAGGCACGCATCGTCGTCGCGGCTGGACGGCGAAGCGTTGAGCATGTCGCGCAAAGACTGTTCAAACGGATCGTGCATACGCACCTCTCGTGATGTCTGTGAAAGACGCGGGCAGATTTGCTCGGGTCACATGCGCCATGTTCACACCCAGCGCAAACGGCGGAATAACCACCACTGGCCGAATGCCAGGGCGAGTACCGTCAGGCAGGCAATCAGAAAACCATACGGACTTTCGGCAAACGGAATACCGCCGACATTGATGCCGAGCAAACCGGTGATGAAACTCATCGGTAAAAAGATGCAGGTAATGATGCCGAAGCGGTACATGGTGCGATTCATGTGCACGCTCAAACGCCGGTCTTCAGCCTCGAGCACAAGCCCCACGCGCTCTCGGGTCAATTCGAGCTCTTCGAGATAGCGGGTCAGGCTGTTGTTCAATTCGTTCCAGTAGTCGGCATCGTCTTCGACGAACCACGGCAGTTTTATCCGCGTCAGCTGTCCGAAAATATCGCGCTGCGGCGCAAGAAAACGCTTCAGCCCGGCCGCTCTGCGACGGATATGCAAAATGGCACCATGCTCGGGGGTGTACCGTTCGTCGGCGTCGAGTTTTTCTTCCTCTTCATCGACCACTTCCGAGAGACACGTGACCAGATCCTGCACTTTATTGGTGAGGAACTGCGCCAGATACAGCATCAATTCGGAAGAAGTTTTCGGACCTTTGCCCTCGGCCAGCAACGCCAGCAACTCATCCGTAGCGCGCAACGGCCGCAAGCGCAGGGAAATCACGCGATGAGCGGAGGCGAAAATCCGTACAGAGACCATGTCTTCCGGTTCGGCGCCAGGGTTGAGATTGACCCCGCGCAGAAACAGCAGCAGCTCGGAGTCGGGCAATGGCAACAGACGCGGGCGGGTGTTCTCTTCCAGCAGCAGATCGCAGGTGAATTCGTTGAGCCCGCTGGATTTGCGCAGCCAGGTCTGGGTCTGCGGATGGCTACGATCCCAGTGCAGCCACAGGCTTTCATGGGCCTGCAACTGCAAATCGTCAAGCTCAGTCCGGGCTATCGAACGCGCACCACCCTTGCCGTCCAGCACCAGGGCATGCACCAGCCCCCATTGCGCGTTTTCTTCCTCGAACATCCGCATCCCTTGTCGAAATCTTATTCAGGCATTTTCAGCGGACTCGGCGAAACGATCACGCCGTTGTTGTCCGCATAAATGTACTGGCCCGGCTGGAACGTCACGCCGGCAAAAGTCACCGCAACGTTGAGGTCGCCAATGCCGCGTTTGTCGGTTTTCATCGGATGGCTCGCCAGCGCCTGCACGCCGAGGTCGGTCTGAGCGATGACATCAACGTCACGGATGCAACCGTAGATCACAAGCCCTTCCCACCCGTTCTGCGCGGCCTTGGCGGCGATCATGTCGCCCAGCAGTGCACGGCGCAGCGAGCCGCCACCATCAACCACCAGCACTTTGCCTTTGCCGTTGAGTTCGGCTTGCTCCTTGACCAGCGAGTTGTCTTCGAAGCACTTGATGGTGACGATTTCGCCGCCGAACGAATCACGGCCGCCGAAATTGCTGAACATCGGTTCCAGCACCTGCACCAGCTCCGGGTAGGCGTCGCACAGGTCAGGCGTAAGGTAATGTTCCATCGAAAAACTCCTGTAACAAGGAAGACGATCAAGGATGCCGCATTCTGATGAGACGAGTTCCGGCGGTCGCTGTTTACCTTAGTCCATGCCATGGTCGCTGAGCGAACCTGAACCGCCGCTGAAACGTTATCGCTAAAACGTTATCGCTAAACAGTCACGAAATGTGACCAGAATGGCGCGATGCGTCATATCTTAGCCGCTAGCCAGGCTGAACGGAACGCCCTTTATACCGCTGCAGCCAAATCCGCTGTCTGTGCCAGCAATGGCGTCTGCTGATCGTTCAACCAGCGCGCCACCAGCGGCCACACCTCAGCCTGCGCTGCTTTGCTCACCAACATTTCGACATGACCGAAATTATCCGAGAAGCCCTGCTCGCGGCCCAGATTGATGAATTGCTTGTGCTCAGAGCCGAACTGCTCGAACAGTTTGCGACAGGCCCACGCCGGATCCTGATGATCCCCCGCTGCCGTCACGGCGAGCACCGGCACCTTGACCTCGGCAAGCCCGGCCCACCAGTCCTTGTCCTTATCGCCGAAGCGGCCGAACAAGCCGTACCAGCGCATGCTTTCGATGGCGAGCCCGATCGGCTCATCTTCCGGACCGCGTTTGAGGCGTGAACCGGACAACTGCGCAAAACGCTTGAGAATGAAGCGACTGCCCCACTCCAGCGGCGGGATCTTCAGCGGCCAATAAGTGCGGCTGACCTGGGTGCCGAAAAACGCCGCCGACGCCACCGCAGGCTCACCCAGATACTCGCCTCCCAGGGCGGCAGCGAGGGTGATGCCGCCCAGCGAATGACCGATCCAGTGCGGAATCTGCCCGCTCTGCTCTCGCACGAACGCGGCAATTGCCGGCAGATCGTAGCGCGCGTAGTCGGCCACCCGATTGCGCCTATAGTCCTCGTTGCGTTGCGACAACCCGTGGCCACGCATTTCCGGAATCCACACGTCGAAGCCCTGCCGCGTCAGATACGCGCCAAGTCCGAGGCCTTTGGGGGAAAACCAGAAGCGCCGATTGGAAAAGCTGCCATGCAACAGAATCACCGGCACGCCGCGTGGCGCCGTGTCATCGGCCATGCCCAGGCGCGTGACGGCGATCTCCACGGACCAGTCCGGGCTGTTGCCGGGTTTCAATCGATAGACGTCTTCGCTCAGATCGCCGCGCCGCTCGGCGCTGATCAGCGCGACAGGAAACAGATTGCTACTGCTTTGCATAATGCTCTTGCACAAAAAAGGGCGGCATCTACAAGAGCCCGCCCTACTTCAATCAAAAGGCCCGCCCCCTGTGAGAGCGAGTTTGCTCGCGAAAACGGCACATTCGTCACATCAGTGTCGAATGTCAGTCCGTCTTCGCCAGCAAGCTCGCTCCCACAAGGGGAACGGGCCGTTACATTTCCATCAAGCCTGCGCCTGGCCTTCGGCGAGGAAGAACCAGGTTTCCAGCACGGTGTCCGGGTTCAGCGACACGCTTTCGATGCCCTGCTCCATCAGCCACTTGGCCAGGTCCGGGTGGTCCGAAGGGCCCTGACCGCAGATGCCGATGTACTTGCCGGCCTTGTTGCACGCCTGAATGGCGTTGGCCAACAGCTTCTTGACTGCCGGATTACGCTCATCGAACAAGTGAGCAATGATCCCCGAGTCACGGTCCAGACCCAGCGTCAGTTGGGTCAGGTCATTGGAGCCGATCGAGAAGCCGTCGAAGAATTCAAGGAATTCATCAGCCAGAATCGCGTTGGATGGCAACTCGCACATCATGATCACGCGCAGACCGTTCTCGCCGCGCTTCAAGCCGTTTTCGGCGAGCAGGTCGACCACCTGGCTGGCTTCGCCGAGAGTACGGACGAACGGCACCATGATTTCTACGTTGGTCAGGCCCATCTCGTTGCGCACGCGCTTCAACGCACGGCATTCGAGCTCGAAGCAATCGCGGAACGATTCGCTGATGTAACGCGAAGCGCCACGGAAGCCCAGCATCGGGTTTTCTTCTTCAGGCTCGTAGAGCTTGCCGCCGATCAGGTTGGCGTATTCGTTGGACTTGAAGTCCGACAGACGCACGATGACTTTTTTCGGCGTAAACGCTGCAGCCAGGGTGCTGATGCCTTCTACCAGTTTGTCGACGTAGAAGTCGACCGGGTCGCTGTAACCGGCAATGCGCTTGTCGACGCTATCCTTGATTTCCTGCGGCAGACCGTCGTAGTTCAACAGCGCTTTCGGGTGGACGCCGATCATGCGGTTGATGATGAATTCCAGACGGGCCAGGCCCACACCGGCATTCGGCAGTTGCGCGAAGTCAAAGGCGCGGTCCGGGTTGCCGACGTTCATCATGATTTTGAACGGCAGCTCCGGCATGGCGTCGACGGAGTTCTTCTTGATGTCGAAGCCCAGTTCGCCCTCGAAAATATAACCGGTGTCGCCTTCGGCACAAGACACGGTCACGCCTTGGCCATCCTTCAGCAGCTGGGTGGCGTTGCCGCAACCGACCACCGCCGGGATGCCCAGCTCACGGGCGATGATCGCCGCGTGGCAGGTACGCCCGCCACGGTTGGTGACGATGGCGCTGGCGCGCTTCATTACCGGTTCCCAGTCCGGGTCGGTCATGTCGGAGACCAGCACGTCGCCCGGCTGGACTTTGTCCATCTCGGAGACGTCTTTGATGATCCGCACTTTACCGGCGCCGATGCGTTGGCCGATGGCGCGGCCTTCCACCAGCACAGTGCCGGTTTCCTTCAACAGATAACGTTCCATGACGTTGGCCTGGGTACGGCTTTTCACGGTTTCCGGACGCGCTTGTACGATGTACAGCTTGCCGTCGTCACCGTCCTTGGCCCACTCGATGTCCATCGGGCAGCCGTAGTGCTTCTCGATGATCATCGCTTGCTTGGCCAGCTCGCTGACTTCGGCGTCGGTCAGGCAGAAACGCGCGCGCTCGGCCTTGTCGACATCGACGGTCTTGACCGAACGACCGGCCTTGGCCTCGTCGCCGTAGATCATCTTGATCGCTTTGCTGCCGAGGTTGCGACGCAGGATTGCCGGACGACCGGCCTCCAGCGTGCCTTTGTGTACGTAGAATTCATCCGGGTTGACCGCGCCTTGTACGACGGTTTCGCCCAGACCGTAGGCGCCGGTGATGAACACCACGTCACGGAAGCCGGATTCGGTGTCCAGCGTGAACATCACGCCGGCGGTGCCGGTTTCCGAACGCACCATGCGCTGCACACCGGCCGACAGGGCGACCAGTTTGTGGTCGAAGCCCTGGTGCACGCGATAGGAAATCGCGCGGTCGTTGAACAGCGAAGCGAACACCTCTTTGGCGGCGCGGATAACGTTTTCCACGCCACGGATGTTCAGGAAGGTTTCCTGCTGACCGGCGAAGGACGCGTCCGGCAAGTCTTCGGCGGTGGCGGAGGAACGCACGGCCACGGCGACATCAGGATTGCCGGCCGACAGAGCAGCAAATGCGGTGCGAATCTCGGCATTCAGTTTTTCGGGGAATTCGGCGTCCATGATCCATTGACGGATCTGTGCGCCGGTCTTGGCCAGGGCATTGACGTCGTCGACGTCGAGCGCGTCGAGGGCCTTGTGAATCTGCTCGTTCAGGCCGCTCAGTTCGAGGAAGTCACGATAGGCCTGAGCCGTCGTGGCGAAGCCGCCGGGGACCGAAACACCGGCGCCTGCCAGGTTACTGATCATCTCGCCCAGGGATGCGTTCTTGCCCCCCACATGCTCAACATCGTGTTTGCCGAGCTTATCGAGGGAAACTACGTACTCTACCAAGGTGATCTCTCCACTAACTGTGTTGGAAAAGCTCAGAAGCCGGCGGCCCGGGGGAGCCTTGGCCGGCTGTATGGCCTGGACCTGGAAAATAAGTGAGAATGCGGGCCAATCGCGGCCGACAAATCGCGCCTATCATATCCAAGAGCGTCAATTAACTTAAGGCCCCAGGTGCAAATGAAACGATCCGCTTTCTTCATCTCCGATGGCACCGGCATTACCGCCGAAACCCTGGGTCAAAGCCTGTTGGCGCAGTTCGAAAACATTACCTTCAGCAAGTTCACGCGGCCGTACATCGACAGCGTTGAAAAAGCGCGGGCCATGGTACAACAAATCAACAAAGCCGCTGAAACCGACGGCTTTCGGCCGATCATCTTCGACACCATCGTCAATCAGGACATTCGTGAGATTCTCGCAACGTCCAATGGTTTCATGATCGACATTTTCTCGACCTTCCTCGCCCCGCTCGAACAGGAGCTGACCGAGCATTCGTCGTACACCGTCGGCAAGTCGCATTCGATCGGGCACAACTCCAATTACATGGAGCGCATCGAGGCGGTGAACTTCGCCCTCGACAACGACGACGGCGCCCGCACTCACTATTACGACAAAGCCGATCTGATACTAGTCGGCGTGTCGCGATGCGGCAAAACGCCGACGTGTTTGTACATGGCCATGCAATTCGGCATCCGCGCGGCCAACTATCCGTTGACCGAAGACGACATGGAGCGCCTGACCCTGCCGACCGCCCTGCGCGCCCATCAGCACAAGTTGTTCGGCCTGACCATCGACCCCGACCGCCTCACCGCCATCCGCAACGAGCGCAAGCCCAACAGCCGCTATTCGAGCTATGCCCAGTGCGAGTTCGAAGTGCGCGAAGTGGAAAATCTGTTCCGCCGCGAGAACATCCCGCACATCAACTCCACGCATTTTTCCGTGGAAGAGATTTCGGCGAAGATCTTGGTGGAAAAAGGCGTCGAGCGGCGGTTCAAGTAGTCCGGCGTAGGCTGATCTGACGCCTTCGCGGGCAAGCCCGCTCCCACAGGTTCTGAAGGCGTTCACAATGTCTGTGTTCATCACAAATCCCTGTGGGAGCGGGCTTGCCCGCGAAGAACGATAACGCGGTCTGTCAGATCACCAACATATCAATGAATCGATTCACCGCTGTGGCTTCCAGCCGCGCCTGATCCTCACAGAGCGCGAATATCTCAGCGCAACGCTGCCCGGCAAACCGCGTGGCCAGGTTGGCCTTGAACTTGTCTTCCAGCAACGGAATGCCTTCGGCGCGGCGACGGCGATGGCCGATCGGGTACTCCACCACGACGTTCTCGGTGCTGCTGCCGTCCTTGAAAAACACCTGCACGGCATTGGCAATCGAGCGTTTATCGGGCTCGAGGTATTCGCGGCTGAAACGCGGTTCTTCAACGATGACCATTTTCTCGCGCAACACGTCGATGATCGGATGCGCCTTGTGGAAATCGTCTTCGTACTGCTCGGCCACCAGATTGCCGAACGCCAGCGGCACAGCCGTCATGTATTGCAGGCAATGATCGCGGTCGGCGGCGTTAGCCAGCGGGCCAACCTTGGAAATGATGCGGATCGCCGACTCATGGGTGGTGATGACGATCCGGTCGATTTCATGCAGGCGATTACGCACCTGCGGATGCAAGGTCACCGCCGCCTCGCACGCCGTCTGCGCGTGGAATTCGGCAGGGAAGCTGATCTTGAATAGCACGTTTTCCATCACGTAACTGCCCAATGGCCGGGAAACGCTGAAAGCGCGCTTGTCCTCGGGCTTGAGCGCCAGATCGTTGTTGGTGTGGCTGAACGACACGTCATAAAAGCCCCACTGTTTCGCGCTCAACACGCCGGGAATGCCCATCTCACCGCGCATGGCGATGTCGGCCAGACGCACGCCACGACTCGCCGCATCCCCCGCCGCCCAGGATTTGCGCGAGCCGGCATTAGGTGCGTGGCGATAGGTGCGCAGCGCCTGACCGTCGACGAAGGCATGGGACAGCGCCGACAGCAGCTGCTCGCGGTTGGCGCCCATGAATCTGGCGCTGACGGCAGTTGAAGCGACTTTCACCAGAATGACGTGATCGAGTCCTACGCGATTGAAGGAGTTTTCCAGAGCGATCACGCCTTGAATCTCATGGGCCATGATCATTGCTTCCAGCACATCGCGCAGGGTCAACGGCGTTTCACCGTTGGCGATGCGTTTCTGCGACAAGTGGTCGGCCACGGCGAGGATAGCGCCGAGGTTGTCCGACGGGTGGCCCCACTCGGCGGCGAGCCAGGTGTCGTTGTAATCGAGCCAGCGGACGACGCAGCCGATATCCCACGCGGCCTTGACCGGGTCGAGGCAATAAGGGGTGCCGGGAACCCGAGCGCCGAACGGCACCACCGTGCCCTCGACGATCGGGCCGAGGTGCTTCGTACATTCGGGGAAACGCAGCGCCAGCAAACCGCAGCCCAACGTGTCCATCAGGCAGTTGCGGGCGGTGTTCAGCGCTTCGCTGGATTCGGGCTTGAAGGTCAGGACGTAGTCGGCGATGTCCTGCAGGACTGCGTCGTAATCGGGGCGGTTGTTCAGGTCGACGTTGGCGCTCATGTTCGATTCACTCCTGTAGGAGCTGCCGAAGGCTGCGATCTTTTGATTCTGTTTTTTCGCGATCAAGATCAAAAGATCGCAGCCTTCGGCAGCTCCTACCTGGTTTTGTGTAATGTCAGAAAGAATCTCCGGGCACGCGCACGTAACCTTCCATGAGTACCCGTGCACTGCGGCTCATGATGGCTTTCTTCACCACCCACTCGCCATTCTCCAGCGTCGCCTCGGCGCCCACGCGCAATGTCCCCGACGGATGTCCGAAACGCACCGCATTGCGCTCGACGCCACCCGCAGCAAGATTGACCAGCGTGCCGGAAATCGCCGCTGCCGTACCAATCGCCACCGCCGCCGTGCCCATCATCGCGTGGTGCAGCTTGCCCATCGACAACGCCCGCACCAGCAGATCCACATCACCGGCGGCAATCGCTTTACCGCTCGACGCGACGTAATCCGCAGGCTTGGCCACAAACGCAACTTTTGGCGTGTGCTGACGCTTGGCAGCATCTTCCAGATTGGCGATCAGGCCCATGCGCACCGCGCCGTAGGCACGAATCGTCTCGAACATCAGCAGCGCTTTCGGGTCGCCATTGATCGCACCCTGCAGTTCGGTGCCGGTGTAACCGATGTCTTGGGCGTTGACGAAAATCGTTGGAATCCCGGCATTGATCATGGTCGCCTTGAACGTGCCGACACCCGGTACTTCCAGCTCATCAACCAGATTGCCGGTAGGGAACATCGAGCCACCCCCGCCCTCTTCTTCCGCCGCCGGATCCATGAATTCGACCTGCACTTCGGCCGCCGGAAAGGTCACGCCGTCGAGTTCGAAATCACCGGTTTCCTGCACTTCGCCGTTGGTGATCGGCACATGGGCGATGATGGTCTTGCCGATGTTGGCCTGCCACACGCGCACCACCGCCACGCCGTTGTTCGGAATGCGGCTGGCATCGACCAGACCGTTGCTGATGGCGAACGAACCGACCGCCGCCGAGAGGTTGCCGCAGTTGCCGCTCCAGTCGACGAACGGCTTGTCGATGGACACTTGGCCGAACAGGTAATCGACGTCGTGATCGGCGCGGGTGCTTTTCGACAGGATCACGGTTTTGCTGGTGCTCGACGTCGCGCCCCCCATGCCGTCGATTTGCTTGTCATACGGATCGGGGCTGCCGATGACCCGCAGCAGCAATGCGTCGCGAGCGGGGCCAGGCACCTGCGCTGCTTTGGGCAGGTCGGTGAGGCTGAAAAACACGCCTTTGCTGGTGCCGCCGCGCATATAGGTGGCAGGGATTTTGATCTGTGGTGCGTGAGCCATGATTGCTCCTTCAAAGCGGCCAAAAACTCATCTCTGGCCGCTGAACCGATTTAAACAGCCACCGCCGACCCTTCAAGGAAGTCCTGAGCGAAGCGCTGCAATACGCCGCCGGCTTCGTAGATCGACACTTCTTCAGCGGTATCGAGACGACAGGTCACCGGCACTTCGATACGCTCTCCATTCTTGCGGTTGATCACTAGCGTCAGGTCCGCGCGCGGTTTGCGCTCGCCGATCACGTCATAGGTTTCGCTGCCATCAATGGCCAGTGTGTGGCGGTTGGTGCCGGGTTTGAACTCCAGCGGCAACACGCCCATGCCTACCAGGTTGGTGCGGTGAATACGCTCAAACCCTTCGGCAGCAATCGCCTCGACACCGGCCAGACGCACGCCTTTCGCCGCCCAGTCGCGGGACGAACCCTGACCGTAATCGGCGCCGGCAATGATGATCAGCGGCTGCTTGCGTTCCATATAGGTTTCGATGGCCTCCCACATGCGCATCACTTTGCCTTCCGGCTCGACGCGGGCCAGCGAACCCTGTTTGACCTGGCCGTTTTCCACGACCATTTCATTGAACAGTTTCGGGTTGGCAAACGTTGCGCGCTGCGCGGTCAGGTGGTCGCCACGGTGGGTGGCGTAGGAGTTGAAGTCCTCTTCCGGCAGGCCCATTTTCGCCAGGTATTCGCCGGCGGCGCTGTCGAGCATGATCGCGTTCGACGGCGTCAGGTGATCGGTGGTGATGTTGTCCGGCAGCACCGCCAGCGGGCGCATGCCTTTAAGCGGACGCGCGCCAGCCAGCGCACCTTCCCAGTACGGCGGACGGCGGATGTAGGTGCTCATCTCGCGCCATTCGTACAGCGGCGCGACTTTCGGGCCGGTGTCTTCGTGGACGGCAAACATCGGGATGTAGACTTGACGGAACTGCTCAGGCTTGACCGAAGACTTCACCACCGCATCGATTTCTTCGTCGCTCGGCCAGATATCTTTCAGGCGGATTTCCTTGCCATCGACCACGCCCAGCACGTCTTTCTCGATATCGAAACGGATGGTCCCGGCGATGGCATAAGCGACCACCAGCGGCGGCGACGCGAGGAATGCTTGCTTGGCGTACGGGTGGATGCGGCCGTCGAAGTTGCGGTTGCCGGAAAGCACGGCGGTCGCATACAAATCGCGGTCGATGATCTCTTGCTGGATGACCGGGTCGAGGGCGCCGGACATGCCGTTGCAAGTGGTGCAAGCGAACGCCACAACGCCAAAGCCGAGCTGCTCCAATTCAGTGGTCAGCCCCGCTTCGTCGAGGTACAGCGCCACGGTTTTCGAGCCCGGCGCCAGCGACGATTTCACCCACGGCTTGCGCGTCAGGCCAAGCTTGTTGGCATTGCGCGCCAAGAGGCCTGCGGCGATGACGTTGCGCGGGTTGCTGGTGTTGGTGCAACTGGTGATGGCGGCAATGATCACCGCGCCGTCGGGCATTTGCCCCGGCACGTCATCCCACTGCCCGGAAATGCCTTTGGCGGCCAGATCCGATACCGCAACGCGGGCGTGCGGATTGCTCGGGCCGGCCATGTTGCGCACCACCGAAGACAGGTCGAAAGTCAGGCCGCGCTCGTATTGCGCACCTTTCAGGCTGTCGGCCCACAGGCCGGTGAGCTTGGCGTACTGCTCGACCAATTGAACCTGCTGATCTTCACGACCGGTCAGTTTCAGGTAATCGATGGTCTGCTGATCGATGTAGAACATCGCCGCCGTAGCCCCGTACTCCGGAGCCATGTTGGAGATGGTCGCACGGTCGCCGAGGGTCAGCGCCGCGGCGCCTTCGCCGAAGAACTCCAGCCAGGCGCCAACAACTTTCTGCTTGCGCAGGTATTCGGTCAGCGCCAGGACCATGTCGGTGGCGGTGATGCCCGGTTGCAGCTTGCCGGTCAGTTCGACGCCGACGCTTTCCGGCAGGCGCATCCAGGACGCGCGGCCAAGCATCACGCTCTCGGCTTCGAGGCCGCCGACGCCGATGGCGATCACGCCTAGCGCATCGACGTGCGGGGTGTGGCTGTCGGTGCCAACGCAGGTGTCGGGGAAGGCCACGCCTTCGCGCACCTGAATCACCGGCGACATTTTCTCCAGGTTGATCTGGTGCATGATGCCGTTGCCCGGCGGGATTACGTCGACGTTCTTGAAGGCCTTTTTGGTCCAGTTGATGAAGTGGAAACGGTCTTCGTTGCGGCGGTCTTCGATGGCGCGGTTCTTTTCGAACGCCTGAGCATCGAAACCGCCCGCCTCGACGGCCAGCGAGTGGTCCACGATCAGTTGCGTCGGCACTACCGGGTTGACCTGCGCCGGGTCGCCGCCCTGCAAAGCGATGGCGTCACGCAGGCCGGCGAGGTCGACCAGCGCGGTCTGGCCGAGGATGTCATGGCAAACCACCCGCGCCGGGAACCACGGGAAATCCAGATCGCGCTTGCGTTCGATCAGTTGCTTGAGCGAATCGGTCAGCGTGGCCGGGTCGCAGCGCCGCACGAGGTTTTCCGCCAGCACGCGGGAGGTATACGGCAGGGTGTCGTAGCTGCCGGGCGCAATCGCCTCGACCGCCGCGCGGGTGTCGAAATAGTCCAGCGGCGTGCCGGGCAGGTTCTTGCGCAATTCTGTGTTCATCGGGTCAGGACTCGGGTCACGGTGGTTACAAAGGGCGGGCGGGACACCGGTAGTGAATTCAACTCGGTCAACTGTGGGAGGGGGCTTGCTCCCGAATGCGGAGGTCATTCAACGAATGTGTCGACTGATACACCGCTTTCGCGAGCAAGCCCGCTCCCACATGGGTTTCCGGTTTATCCAGTTACCTGGGTGGCAGCGTCACCATTTCAGCGACGTTCGATTGGCACGAACTTGCGCTGTTCGACGCCGGTGTACTCGGCGCTTGGGCGGATGATGCGGTTGTTGGCGCGTTGTTCGAACACGTGCGCGGCCCAGCCGGTCAGGCGCGAGCAGACGAAGATCGGCGTGAACAGCTTGGTCGGGATGCCCATGAAGTGATACGCCGAGGCATGGTAGAAGTCGGCGTTGGGGAACAGCTTCTTCTGCTCCCACATGGTCTTGTCGATGGCCTCGGAAACCGGGAACAGCACCGTGTCGCCGACCTCGTCAGCGAGTTTTTTCGACCAGCCCTTGATCACCTCGTTGCGCGGGTCGCTGTCCTTATAGATCGCGTGGCCGAAGCCCATGATCTTGTCCTTGCGCTCGAGCATGCCGAGGGTGCCTTTGACCGCCTCTTCCGGCGATGAAAAGCGCTCGATCATTTCCATCGCCGCTTCGTTGGCGCCGCCGTGCAACGGACCGCGCAGCGAACCGATCGCCGCCGTTACGCAGGAGTACAAATCGGACAGAGTCGAGGCACAAACGCGTGCCGTGAACGTCGAGGCATTGAATTCGTGTTCGGCGTAAAGGATCAGCGACACGTTCATGACTTTGACGTGCAGCTCGCTCGGTTTCTTGCCGTGCAGCAAATGCAGGAAGTGGCCGCCAATGGTCGGTTCGTCGCTGACGCAGTCGATGCGTTTGCCGTCGTGGCTGAAGCGATACCAGTAGCACATGATGGCCGGGAACGCGGCGAGCAGACGATCGGTCTTGTCACGCTGCTCGGAGAAGTCTTTTTCCGGCTCGATGTTGCCGAGGAACGAGCAACCGGTGCGCATCACGTCCATCGGATGAGCGTCGGCGGGAATGCGCTCCAGCACCTCCTTGAGCGCTTGCGGCAGATCGCGCAGCTTGCTCAATTTTTGCTGGTAATCGGTGAGCTGCGCCTGGGTCGGCAGTTCGCCGTACAGCAGCAGATAGGCGACTTCTTCAAATTGCGCGTCGGCGGCCAGTTCACGCACGTCGTAGCCGCGATAGGTCAGCCCGGCACCGGCCTGGCCCACGGTGGACAGTGCGGTTTGCCCGGCGACCTGACCCCGGAGCCCGGCGCCACTGAGTACTTTTGCTTCGGCCATTGTTGCCTCCAATCTTGAATTTGTTAGGGAGTGCGGCAAAAAGATCGCAGCCTCGTTGCACTCGTCAGCTCCTACAGGGGAATGCGGTTCATGTAGAAGCTGCCGCAGGCTGCGATCTCTTGATCTTCATTTTTTCGCAGCAAACAACGCGTCGAGCTTCTGCTCGAACGTGTGGTAGTCGATACGATCGTAGAGCTCCATGCGAGTCTGCATGGTGTCGATGACATTCTGTTGCGTGCCGTCGCGGCGGATCGCGGTGTAGACGTTTTCCGCAGCCTTGTTCATCGCGCGGAACGCCGACAACGGGTACAGCACCAGCGACACGTCGGCAGCGGCCAGTTGCTCGGTGGTGTACAGCGGCGTTGCGCCGAATTCGGTGATATTGGCCAGGATCGGCGCTTTCACGCGGTTGGCGAACAGCTTGTACATGTCCAGCTCGGTAATGGCTTCGGGGAAAATCATGTCGGCACCGGCCTCGATGCACGCGGCGGCGCGATCCAGCGCCGATTCCAGCCCTTCGACTGCCAGCGCATCGGTGCGCGCCATGATCACGAAGCTGTCGTCGGTGCGTGCATCGACGGCGGCTTTGATGCGATCGACCATTTCCTGCTGGCTGACGATTTCTTTATTGGGGCGATGGCCGCAGCGCTTGGCGCCGACCTGATCCTCGATGTGAATCGCCGCCGCGCCGAACTTGATCATCGATTTGACAGTGCGCGCGACGTTGAACGCCGAGGAACCGAAACCGGTATCCACATCGACCAGCAGCGGCAGATCGCAGACGTCGGTGATGCGGCGCACATCGGTCAGCACGTCATCCAGACCGGTGATCCCCAGGTCCGGCACGCCGAGCGAGCCTGCGGCCACGCCGCCACCGGACAGGTAGATCGCCTTGAAACCGGCGCGCTTGGCCAGCAGCGCGTGGTTGGCGTTGATCGCGCCGACCACTTGCAAAGGATGCTCGCTGGCGACCGCATCGCGGAAGCGCTGGCCCGGCGTGTTCAGGTTGGAAGTCATGCATCACCTCGTTCAGTGGCTGTCTGGTTGTGGGCGCCGTCCTCGTAGTGACGGGCGATGTTGCGTTTCGAGGCGCCGATGTGGCGGCGCATCAACAGTTCTGCGAGCTCGCCGTCACGGTCGGCGATGGCATCGAGAATGCGGTGGTGTTCGGCAAAGGCCTGGTGCGGGCGATTGGGCGTAGTGGAAAACTGGATGCGATACATGCGCACCAGCTGATAGAGCTCGCCGCAGAGCATCTGCGTCAGTGTGCGATTGCCGCTGCCCTGGATGATTCGGTAGTGGAAGTCGAAATCGCCTTCCTGCTGGTAGTAACCGACGCCGGCCTGAAACGCCGCATCGCGCTCATGGGTTTCCAGGACCCGGCGCAACTCGTCGATCTCCGCGACGCTCATGCGCTCGGCGGCGAGGCGGCAGGCCATGCCTTCAAGGGATTCACGGATTTCGTAGAGTTCGATCAATTCGGCATGGCTGAGCGACACCACCCGCGCTCCGACATGCGGCACACGCACCAGCAGGCGCTGGCCTTCCAGACGATGGATCGCCTCTCGCAGCGGACCGCGGCTGATGCCATAGGTACGCGCCAGTTCCGGCTCGGAGATCTTGCTGCCCGGGGCTATCTCGCCTTTGACGATAGCGGCCTGGATGCGCCGGAAGACATTTTCCGACAGCGTCTCGGAATCGTCGCCGCTGATGACCGGGGAATCGAGCTGATCCAGCATGATTGTCGACACCTTCAAATCCAATGCCGCAAAAACTAGCCAATAAGACCGCATCAGTCAAAGGATAAATAGGTATTGTCGACAATCGTCTAATAACCTAAAAAAGATCGTCCGATCGCGGCCCGAGCCTCCGACAGCTCCTACAGGAGGTATGCAAATCCCTTGCAGGAGCTGCCGAAGGCTGCGATCTCTTGCTTTTTGCTGGCCGCCCCAAGCGCTGGCGCCATAAAACCACCGTGCTAGAATGCCGCCCGCATTTGCGGGTCTTTGTACGGCTTGCCATAAAAAGCTGATAAGCACACGCGGGGGCTTGCGCACGGTTGTGCGGGCACCTGAACCGATAACGGAACGCTGCGCACCAGGATTTATGAGACTCAAGCCTTTCCCCACCTTTTTTGCTCTGTTTTGCCTGCCCGGCCTCGCCGCCGCGGGGGAAAAAACCGTGTACGGCCTCAACGAATACGCTTCGCTTGACGGCATCAATCTCGAAGTCGCGGCCAAACTGGACACCGGGGCGAAGACCGCCTCGCTGAGCGCTCGCGACATCAAACGCTTCAAACGCAACGGTGAGTCCTGGGTACGTTTCTACCTGGCGATCGACGCCGCGCATTCGCACCCCATCGAACGGCCGCTGGCGCGGGTCAGCAAGATCAAGCGCCGCGCCGGCGACTACGACCCGGAAGAAGGCAAGCAGTACACCGCCCGTCCGGTGATCGAGCTGGATATCTGCATGGGTTCGGCATTGCGCAGCATCGAAGTGAACCTCACCGACCGAAGTGCGTTCCAATACCCGCTTTTGATCGGCTCCGAGGCGTTGAAACGCTTCGACGCGCTGGTCGACCCCAGTCTTAAATACGCTGCCGGCAAACCTGCCTGCACCATCGCCGCTCATACCGCCGGGTAATTTCCATGCGTTCTCTAACCTTCCACCTGAAAATCCTGATCGCCGTGCTGGTGCTGCTGGGCGTTTCGGTTACGGCCTATCAGATTTTCGTGCTCGGCATTCCGGTGACCGAAGACGCCACCGACGACCTCTGGAACATCGACGCCAAAGTCGAATTCGTCGCCAGCACCAAGGATCCGGTGAAGATCCAGATGTTCGTGCCGCCATTGAGCCGCGATTACGTCAGCCTCAACGAAAGCTTTATCTCCAATAACTATGGCGTCGCGGTCAATCGCGTCGACGGCAACCGCAAGGTGACCTGGTCGGCCCGCCGCGCCAAGGGCAACCAGACGTTGTATTACCGTCTGGTGCTGACCAAGCGCTACACCGCAGAAAAATCCAAGGTCAAAGGCCCGACCTTCCGCGACAGCATGGTCATCGAAGGCCCGGAGAAGATCGCCGCCGAAGCCCTGCTCGCGCCGATCCGCCAACACTCGGCTGACGTCGAAACCTTTATTGGCGAGGCGATCAAACGGGTCAACAACCTCAACGACGACAACGTGAAATTGCTGCTGGCCGGCGACCCGTCGACTGCGCACAAAGCCAAGATCGTCGAATTGCTGCTGTCCATCGCCCACGTGCCGGTAGAAAAAGTCCACACCATCCGCCTCGTCGCCGATCAGCCACAGACACCCGAGCTGTGGCTGCGCAGTTTCAACGGCAACGACTGGCTGTATTTCAATCCGGAAACCGGTGAACAAGGCCTGCCGACCGACCGCCTGCTGTGGTGGACCGGCGACGAAAACCTGATCACCGTCGACGGCGGCAAGAAAGCCAATGTGACTTTCAGCCTGAACAACAGCGAGATGAACGCAATTCGTCTGGCCAAGCTGACCGACGAAAACACTGATGCCAACTTCCTCGATTACTCGCTGTACGGCCTGCCGCTGCAGACCCAGCAGACCTTCATGATCATGGTGATGATCCCGATCGGCGTGCTGGTGATCCTGATCCTGCGCAACCTGATCGGCCTGCAGACGCTGGGCACGTTCACTCCGGTGCTGATTGCCCTCGCCTTCCGCGAAACGCAGTTGGGCTTCGGCATTCTGCTGTTTACCGTGATTACCGCACTGGGGCTGTCACTGCGCTCGTATCTCGAACATCTGAAATTGCAGATGCTGCCGCGTCTTTCGGTGGTGCTGACGTTTGTCGTGGTGTTGATCGCGGCGATCAGTCTGTTCAGCCACAAGCTTGGCCTTGAGCGTGGTCTTTCGGTGGCGCTGTTCCCGATGGTGATTCTGACCATGACCATCGAACGCCTGTCGATCACCTGGGAAGAGCGCGGCGCCAACCACGCGCTTAAAGTCGCGATCGGTACCCTGTTCGCCGCCTCCCTGGCGCACCTGATCATGACCGTGCCAGAGCTGGTGTACTTCGTCTTCACCTTCCCGGCAATCCTGCTGATTCTGGTCGGCTTCATGCTGGCAATGGGTCGCTATCGCGGCTACCGCCTGACCGAGCTGGTGCGTTTCAAGGCTTTCCTGAAGAAGGCTGACGCCTGATGTTCGGTTTCTGGAAGACCTGGAAGGCCCTGGAGGCGCGCGGCATCATGGGCATCAACCGCCGCAACGCGGACTACGTGCTCAAGTACAACAAGCGCAGCCTGTACCCGATCGTCGATGACAAGATCCTCACCAAGGAACGCGCCATCGCCGCCGGCATCCACGTGCCAGAGCTGTACGGGGTGATCTCGACCGAGAAGGAAATCGACAAGCTCGACGAGATCATCGGAGGGCGCAACGATTTTGTGATCAAACCGGCGCAGGGCGCCGGCGGTGACGGCATCATCGTCATCGCCGACCGCTTCGAGGGTCGCTATCGCACGGTGTCGGGCAAGATCGTCGCCCATGAAGAGCTCGAGCATCACATCTCGAGCATCCTCACCGGCCTGTACTCGCTGGGCGGCCACCGTGACCGCGCACTGATCGAATACCGCGTGACCCCGGACCAGATCTTCAAGAGCATCAGCTACGAGGGCGTGCCGGACATCCGCATCATCGTGCTGATGGGTTACCCGGTGATGGCAATGCTGCGGCTGCCGACACGCCAGTCCGGCGGCAAGGCCAACCTGCACCAGGGCGCCATCGGTGTCGGTGTCGATCTGGCCACAGGCCTGACCCTGCGCGGCACCTGGCTGAACAACATCATCACCAAACACCCCGACACCACCAACGCCGTGGATGGCGTGCAACTGCCCTACTGGGACGGTTTCATGAAACTTGCCGCTGGCTGCTATGAGCTGTGCGGGCTGGGTTATATCGGCGTGGACATGGTGCTCGACCAGGAAAAAGGCCCGCTGATTCTCGAGCTCAATGCGCGGCCGGGGCTGAATATCCAGATCGCCAACGATTGCGGCCTGACCTTGCGTACCCATGCGGTTGAAGCGCGGCTGGAAGAGCTGAAGGCGCGGGGCGTTAAGGAATCGGTTGAAGAGCGGGTGGCGTTTACCCAGGAAATGTTTGGGCATATTCCTGCGGTCGAGGGCTGATCCGAAACCGAGTCGCGGCGTTCGCGAGCAAGCCCGCTCCCACTTTGGAATGCACTTCCCTGTGGGAGCGGGCTTGCTCGCGAAGGCGGACTTCCTGCCAACACAAGCCTCAACCCTGCCGCCAATCTGCCAATCCCCGACATAGCCTCTAGGAGCAAGTCCCGCAGAGGACTACAATCCCCACCCCGCCTCAACGGCCGATCTGCCCCGCCCATGTTGACCTGCTCCGTACACCCTCTGCCCTACCGCGCCAATCCCGCCGTCTATTTCGCGGCCATTCGCAATGCCCCGGGAGCCGTGCTGCTCGACAGTGGCCAGCCGAGCGCCGAACGCGGCCGTTATGACTTGCTCAGCGCCTGGCCGCTGGAACAACTGGCGGTGTTGCCGGACGAAAGCGGTGCGCATTTCCTGCAGCGCCTGCGCGACAACCTCAGCCGCTTGGGCGAAGCGCAGTTGCCGGTCGAATACGAATTACCCTTCGCCGGCGGACTGATCGGCTATTTGAGCTACGACTTCGGCCGGCATCTGGAACATCTGCCGAGTCAGGCGCGGGATGATCTGCAACTGCCCGATGCGCGTTTTGGCCTGTACGACTGGGCGCTGATCAGCGATCACCACGCGCAAACCAGCCAATTGGTCTTTCATCCTTCGCTTGCTGACAGTGAACGGCAGCGACTGGTCGCGCTGTTCACTCAGCCTCAAATTGCCGCGCTGGCGTCCTTCAAACTGAACGCCCCGATGGCCGCTGATCTCTCGGCCGACGATTATCGTCAGGCCTTCGAACGCATTCAGGAATACATCCAGGCCGGCGACTGTTATCAGGTCAATTTCGCGCAACGCTTTCGTGCTGAATGCCAGGGCGATCCGTGGCTGGCTTACTGCGAATTGCGCGAGGCCTGCCCGACGCCGTTCTCCGGTTTCCAGAGCCTGCCCGACGGCGGCGCGGTGTTGAGCCTGTCGCCGGAACGTTTCGTCAAAGTCAGCCAGCGTCAGGTCGAAACCCGTCCGATCAAGGGCACCCGCCCCCGTGGCGTCACCCCAGCCGAGGACGCTGCCAACGCCGCCGAACTGCTGGCCAGCCCCAAGGACCGTGCGGAAAACCTGATGATCGTTGACCTGCTGCGCAACGACCTCGGGCGCACCTGCCGCATCGGCTCGGTGCGGGTGCCGGAATTGTTCAGTCTGGAGAGTTATCCGAATGTTCATCACCTGGTCAGCAGCGTGACCGGAGAACTGGCGCCGGATCGTGATGCGCTGGACCTGATCGCCGGCAGTTTCCCCGGAGGCTCGATTACTGGCGCACCGAAAATCCGGGCGATGCAGATCATTGATGAGCTGGAGCCGACCCGGCGCGGTTTGTATTGCGGATCGTTGCTGTACCTGGACGTGCGCGGTGAGATGGACAGTTCCATCGCCATTCGCAGTCTGTTGGTCAAGGATGGACAGGTGTGCTGCTGGGGCGGCGGCGGGATCGTCGCCGATTCGGACTGGCAGGCGGAGTATCAGGAATCGATGACCAAAGTCAGAATCCTCCTCGAAACCCTGCAAAACCTCTGAGGAATGATCGTTCCCACGCGCAGCAAAGGAATGCAGCCCGGGACGCTCCGCGTCCCATCCAAAGCCGAACGCGGAGCGTCCGTTGAGGCATTCCCACGCAGAGCGTGGGAACGATCATCAGGTAGCCAGGCTTACAGGCTGAGATCGCGGTTTGAGGCTTTGAGAAATTCCTGCTTCAGCTCGGCAAAGGTGTGCACCGCCGGGAACTGCGGAAACTCGCGAATCACATTGTCCGGCGCATGGAACAGAATCCCGGCATCCGCCTCACCCAACATGCTCGTGTCGTTGTACGAATCCCCCGCCGCAATCACCCGGTAATACAGGCTCTTGAACGCCAGCACCGACTGGCGCTTCGGGTCTTTTTGACGCAACTGATAGCTGGTCACGCGCCCGCTCTCGTCAGTAATCAAGCGATGACAAAGCAGCGTCGGAAAGCCCAGCTGGCGCATCAGCGGCTGCGAAAATTCATAAAAGGTGTCCGAGAGAATCACTACCTGAAAGCGCTCGCGCAGCCAGTTGACGAACTCGACCGCGCCATCCAGCGGTTTCAGCGTGGCGATCACTTCCTGAATGTCCGAAAGCTTGAGGCCGTGCTCATCGAGGATGCGCAGACGCTGCTTCATCAAGACGTCGTAATCGGGAATGTCCCGGGTGGTGGCCTTGAGGGAGTCGATTCCGGTTTTTTCGGCGAAGGCGATCCAGATTTCCGGTACCAGCACCCCTTCAAGATCCAGGCAAGCAATTTCCACAAGACACTCCCGTTTGTAGTGATTATTGAGTCGAGCGAGGCCGAACTCTAGCGTCTGCATCTGAGGTGCGCAACGCAGAGGGCGCCCCGAGCGTGGCAGCTTTTTGTTACCATCGGCTCCCTATAGAGCGCCCGAGCGCCACTGACCTGTAGGAAGCCGCCTGATGAGCCCAACGTTCGATGTCGTGGAACTCGCCACGACCTATGCCAACAAATCCGCGCAAGACATTCTCAAACTCGCCTTCGCCGAGTTCGGCGATGAGCTGTGGATATCTTTCAGCGGCGCCGAGGATGTGGTGCTGGTGGACATGGCCTGGAAGCTCAACAAGAACGTCAAAGTATTCAGTCTCGATACCGGCCGCCTGCACCCGGAAACCTATCGCTTCATCGAGCAGGTACGCGAGCATTACAAGATCGACATCGAAATTGTCTCGCCGGACCACGCGAAACTTGAACCGTTCGTCAAGGAAAAAGGCCTGTTCAGCTTCTACCGCGACGGCCACGGCGAATGCTGTGGCATCCGCAAGATCGAACCGCTGCGGCGCAAACTCGCCGGCGTCAAAGCCTGGGCCACCGGCCAGCGCCGCGACCAGAGCCCGGGTACCCGCAGCGCGGTAGCGGTGCTGGAAATCGACACCGCCTTCTCGACCCCGGAACGCACCCTGTACAAGTTCAACCCGTTGGCGCAGATGACCAGCGAAGAGATCTGGGGTTACATCCGCATGCTTGAGTTGCCGTACAACAGCCTGCACGAGCGCGGTTTCATCAGCATCGGCTGCGAACCCTGCACCCGCCCGGTGCTGCCGAACCAGCACGAGCGCGAAGGTCGCTGGTGGTGGGAAGAAGCCACGCAGAAAGAATGCGGGCTGCATGCCGGAAACATCATCAGCAAGAGCAAGGCTTGATTTACGGGTGATGTAAATACCTGTGGGAGCAAACTTGCTCCCACAGGGGGCATCTGCCCGGCCCATCAATGTGTACACAGGAATGTCACCATTGGTGCCATTTATGTGTGCATTTACGTTTTTACGCCCTGAAAAGTTACATTCCCCTCCAGAGTCGCCTACGGCTCGCAACTGCGCAAAATCTCCTCGATAAAAATATTCCTGTCCGACTGATCAATTTATATCGCCAGTTTTTCAGCCACTTATGGCACATCGATAACTATTCGAAATGAGCCAGGCTGCTGATAGACCGGCAACTGGCATAGATCTGGCTTTATCGCATACATGTTTTGTATACAAAAATGCAAAACATGCACACTTTCGATCCGCAAGCCTGAAGCGCCCTATCCCGTACAGGCTGCAGATGCCCCGTAACCAGTGATGTCTTCACCGCCGCGACGAAGATTTGTCGAGCCTGAGTGCTCATGCACAGTCATCGCGGCGTTGAACGTCAGGAGCCTGCCGGAATGCGTACAAGTCTTTCGAATAACATCACGCTGAATCTGCCCTCCTCCACGCTTGATCAACCGTTGCCCGATGCCGGACTGAGCGAGCCGCTGCAACTGAGCCCGCGTCTGCACAACAGCGATCTGGCGCCAACCAAAGCCGAGGGCCGGCGCTGGGGTCAGTACAGCATCTTCGCCCTGTGGACGAATGACGTGCACAACATCGCCAACTACTCGTTCGCCATCGGCCTGTATGCATTGGGCCTGGGCGGCTGGCAGATACTGTTGTCGCTGGGGATTGGCGCAGCACTGGTGTATTTCTTCATGAACCTGTCCGGGTACATGGGGCAGAAAACAGGGGTGCCGTTTCCGGTGATCAGCCGGATCAGTTTCGGCATCCACGGTGCGCAAATTCCTGCATTGATCAGGGCGGTTATCGCCATCGCCTGGTTCGGTATTCAGACGTACCTCGCCTCGGTGGTATTGCGCGTCTTGCTCACCGCTGTGCATCCCGGCTTCGCCGATTACGATCACAACTCGATTCTGGGCCTGTCGAGCCTGGGCTGGGTGTGCTTCGTGGCGATCTGGCTGGTGCAACTGGCGATCCTCGCCTACGGCATGGAAATGGTGCGCCGTTACGAGGCATTTGCCGGGCCGGTGATTCTGCTGACCGTCGCCGCCCTCGCCGGGTGGATGTATTTCCAGGCCAACGCGACCATCGCCTGGTCGATCCGCGAGCCGCTGACCGGCGCCGAGATGTGGCGCAATATTTTTGCCGGCGGCGCGTTATGGCTGGCAATTTACGGCACGCTGATTCTCAACTTCTGCGACTTCGCTCGTTCTTCGCCGTGCCGCAAGACCATCAAGGTGGGAAACTTCTGGGGCTTGCCGGTGAATATTCTGGTATTCGCCGCGATTACCGTGCTGCTCTGCGGCGCGCAGTTTCAGATCAACGGGCGAATCATCGAAAGCCCGACCGAGATCATCGCCTCTATCCCCAACACCTTCTTTCTGGTGCTCGGCTGCCTGGCCTTTCTGATCGTCACCGTCGCGGTGAACATCATGGCCAACTTCGTCGCCCCGGCCTTCGTGCTGAGCAACCTGGCGCCGAAATACCTGACGTTCCGCCGCGCCGGGCTGATCAGCGCGACCATCGCTGTGCTGATCCTGCCGTGGAATCTCTACAACAGTCCGCTGGTGATCGTGTACTTCCTCTCAGGACTCGGCGCCCTGCTCGGCCCACTGTACGGGGTGATCATGGTCGACTACTGGCTGATCCGCAAAGGCCGGATCAACGTGCCGCAGCTCTACAGCGAAGACCCCAACGGCGCCTACTACTACAGCTGCGGTATCAATTTCCGCGCCGTGGCGGCGTTTATTCCTGCAGCGCTGATCGCGATCGTCCTGGCGCTGGTGCCCGGTTTCCACAGCGTTTCGCCGTTCTCCTGGCTGATCGGCGCCGGTATCGCCGGCATGCTTTACCTGATCATCGCCAAACGCCAAGCGCATTACGCTGAAGTCAGCGGCGAATGCATCGCTGTGGACAACGTCAGCCATTAATCCCTTCGCGGCCCGGTTTCGGGCCGCACCACTGCCCGCAATAAGGATTTTCCATGCGTATTCTCGTGGTCAACGTCAACACCACCGAATCCATCACCGACGCCATCGCCCGCTCGGCGCAGACCGTCGCTTCGCCCGGTACGGAAATCGTCGGCCTGACGCCGTACTTCGGCGCCGAATCGATTGAAGGCAATTTCGAAAGCTACCTCGCCGCCATCGCCGTGATGGACCGGGTGATGGCTTACGATCAACCGTTCGACGCGGTAATCCAGGCCGGTTACGGCGAGCATGGTCGTGAAGGGTTACAGGAACTGCTCAACGTGCCGGTGGTGGACATCACTGACGCGGCGGCCAGCACCGCCATGTTTCTCGGCCATGCCTACTCGGTGGTGACCACGCTGGATCGCACCGTGCCGCTGATCGAGGATCGGCTGAAACTATCGGGTCTGTGGGATCGCTGTGCCTCGGTGCGCGCCAGTGGTCTGGCGGTTCTGGAACTGGAACATGAACCGCAGCGCGCGCTGGAGGCGATCGTGCATCAGGCCGAACTGGCTGTGATCCAGGACAAGGCCGAGGTGATTTGCCTGGGCTGCGGCGGCATGGCCGGGCTGGACGAGCAGATTCGCCGACGCACGGGTGTGCCGGTGGTGGATGGCGTGACGGCGGCGGTGACGATTGCCGAATCACTGGTGCGCTTGAAGTTGTCGACGTCCAAGGTGCGCACGTATGCAACGCCACGGCCGAAGAACATCATTGGCTGGGCGCAGCGCTTTGCTCGATAGACCAGGTTATCGCTCATCGCGGGCAAGCCCGCGATGGTCGCAACTCGGTCTCGACTATCAATCAGACGGCACTAAAGCGGCGCCCAAGCCCTTGCTCAGCAAACTGCTCAATCACAAAATCCACAAACGCCCGCGTCTTGCCGGGCAACAATTTGTGCTCGGCGTAATAGATCGAAATGTTGCCGTCATCGACAAACCAGTCCGGCAGCACCCGCTGCAACGTTCCCGCCTCCAAATAACCCACCGCAAACGGCATGCTCACCAGCGCAATGCCCAACCCTTGCGCCGCCGTTGCACAAGCCGCCTCGGAATCGCTCAGGGTCATCCGCGCTCGCAGCATCAGCGGGCTGTGTTGCTGATCGCGGTGAGTCAGTTGCCACGAACGCACACGTCCAGTCTGCGGCGAGCGAATCAAAATGCCGTCGTGCAGCTTGAGGTCATCGGGGTGGCTGATCGGCGCATGCTTGTGCAAGTAATCCTGCGATGCCACCAATACCCGATGCGCCGGCGTCAGTCTGCGCGCAACCACACCTTGTGGCAGTTCAAAGCCGCCGCCAATCGCGGCATCGAAACCCTGCCCGATCAGGTCGACCTGCCGGTTATCGAAATGCCAGTCCGGGTTGATTGCCGGATAACGCCGCAAGAACTCACCCAGCAGCGGCACGATATACAGACTGCCGAACACCGTGCCCATGCTGACCTTCAGCGTGCCGGCCGGCTGCCCTCCGGCACTGGCCAGATTGGCCACGGCATTCTGGATGGTGGTCAGGCTGGCGCTGACCTCACTTAAAAACAACTGGCCCGCTTCGGTCAGCGTCAGCCGGCGTGTACTACGCTGGAACAGCCGCACGCCGAGCCGCGCTTCCAGCTTCGCCACGCTTTTGCCAACCGCCGCCGGGGTCAGACTCAAGCGCCGTGCGGCCTCGGCAAAGCTGCCGACTTCGGCGCTGCGCACAAAGCATTCGATACTGCTGAACGTTTCCATGATCGCCACTATAAACTTCTGGTTTACACAGACTATAGCAATCAGGGTCTACACGGTGGTCGATACGACGCCGATACTCGGCACCAACAGCAAGGCATTTCGCCTTGAACATTTGGAGATCGAACATGACCACTCAACACCTCAGCGGCAAAGTCGCTCTGATTCAAGGCGGTTCGCGCGGCATCGGCGCGGCTATCGTCAAACGTCTGGCCGCTGAAGGCGCCGCCGTCGCTTTCACCTACGTCAGCTCCGCCGCCAAGGCTGAAGAATTGCAGAACAGCATCACTGGCAACGGTGGCAAAGCCTTGGCCATCAAGGCCGACAGCGCCGATGCGGGTGCCATTCGCCAAGCAGTCAGCGCCACCGTCGAAGCATTCGGGCGTCTGGATATTCTGGTGAATAACGCCGGCGTGCTGGCCATCGCGCCGCTGGAGGATTTCAAACTGGAAGACTTCGATCAGACCCTGGCCATCAACGTGCGCAGCGTGTTCATCGCCTCGCAGGAAGCGGCGAAGCACATGGGTGAAGGGTCGCGGATCATCAACATCGGCAGCACCAACGCCGACCGCATGCCCTTCGGCGGTGGCGGCGTCTACGCGATGAGCAAATCAGCGCTGGTCGGCCTGACCAAGGGTCTGGCCCGCGACCTCGGCCCACGGGGCATCACCATCAACAACGTGCAACCTGGCCCGGTCGACACCGATATGAACCCGGCCCACGGCGACTTCGCCGACAGCCTTATCCCGTTGATGGCCGTGGGTCGTTACGGCACCGCCGATGAAATCGCCAGTTTCGTCGCCTACCTGGCCGGGCCGGAAGCCGGTTACATCACCGGTGCCAGCCTGACCATCGATGGTGGTTTCGGCGCCTGACAGACCTGCAAAAAAACGCCGCCCTTCTTTATAGCAAGGGCGGCCTTTGCGATTTAGCGCTCAAGTAAATTCCAGCGTCGGCAGGCCAAAAACGCTCGGCCTGAAGTCTTTCAGCGAGCGGATAATGCCGTCAGCGTGGGCATATTTTTCATCGGCCATCGCCGCGTCAGGAATGGCGATTGCCGTCATGCCTGCGGCTTTCGCCGCAGTGACGCCAAACGGCGAATCCTCAAACACCAGACAATCCTTGGGCGCGACGCCCAGACGTCGGGCCGCTGTAAGGAAGATATCCGGTGCCGGTTTGGCCGCGCCAACTTCCGGATCATCTGCCGTGACGATAAAGTCGAACAGCGCGAACCAGTCACGGTGCAACGTGGTTTTCTGCCCGAACGACTGGCGCGACGAGCTGGTGCCGACCGCAATCGGAATCTCATGCGCCTTGAGATGCCGCACCAGCGCTTCGGCACCCGGCATCGCCTGCGCCTTGGGGAACCGCTCACGCATCAGCGGTTCGCGAATCTCAAGGAACTCTTCCGGGCTGATCGGTAACTTCAGCGCCTGCACCACGTAATTGGCCAGGTCATTGGCACCGCGACCAATGATGTTCTGCTTGACGCTCCAGTCGAAGGTTTTCCCGTAGCGCCCGGCAATCAGCGAGGTGACCTCGGTGTAAATGCCCTCAGTGTCGAGCAGCAAACCGTCCATATCGAAAATCACGGCCTTGATCGGGCCGAACGTCTTCAGCGGTGCATTCATCATCGGATCCGTTAACAAAGACATCCCGGGCGACAGGCAACGTGCCGCAGCGCGGATCTGATTAATGGGTTCAGCAGCATAGCGAGGCCGATGGACATTGAGCAACGGGCAATCCGATCGACGCGCCTGACCCCTCTCGCGCATTTAGCGAAACCTCCTACAGACAGCGCCTATTTCCCCGACTTCTTTCTTCTTTGATCCCCCTCAAAGTCCGCGCTCCGTTTTTTCATATGCGCGAGCGACTGCGAATGTTTCAACCCGATCGGCTATTGGCCCTGAACAACAGCATCGGACTGCTGGTAGTGGCCGCTCTGAATCCCAAGCAGCCAGATTTTGAAGCGCTGATTGATGAGTTCCGCCTTTGCCTGAACAACTACGACGTCTGGGCCGAGCAATTCTGGACCGGGACGGCGCTGGACATCGAGCAGGTGTTCAAGGTTGGCAATGACGTGCAACTAAGCGCGCCGATCAACTCGCGCGCACCTGTCAGTACATCGGTGGTCATGTGTCAGGCCAACGGTCCGCTGACGCTGGTGCATCTGTTCGAAGCTGCGCGCTTCGTGCCAATCGGCAACACCCCCGTGACCCTCGAACCGGTGCTGAGCGACGTCGACGGCGTACTGACCTTGGGCGAACCACTGCGCCATACGATCGGCCCGAGCGGAATTCTGCAAGTGACCGACTGCGAACGGGGCCAGCGCTATCGCATCACCTTCTTTCCCGATGTTTCCAGCGCCCATGTGCGCGCGCTATATGCCTCTTATGAAAGCGTCATCGCCGGCCTGGAAACCTGGCTGCGCGCCGAGTGGACAGGCTTTGAGCCGCAGTGGACGGAGTTTTCCAGCGCCGGTTTTCTTGATCGTTACGGGCAGTTGCAACGGGCCGACTGGCGCGGTCTGGAAAAAGCCCTGAACGGGTTTGGGACGACATCCAGCAACTGTTTGCTCTCCTCGCCGATCTGCAGGAGCACAGCGAAAAACTTCTCGAATATCTGAGCGAGGTCGAACTTGAGGCGCTGCTTGCGGCTTCAAACGAGGCGATTGCCAACGCCTTGTTGATGCTCAGCGACGAGCCGTTGTTGTTCATTCATCTGGCCGCGTTCACCAGTTGGCTGAAAATGCTGCCGCCGCAATACCTCGCCGAGGTGGTGGCCGAAGTTCGCACCGAGTTGCTCATCAGTTTTCTGTTGATGCGCGTGGCAGGCGGTGCCGGCGTATCGCTGCGCCTGAGCAGCAAGGTGCTGGCGAAGATCAAGTCGCCACGGGCGCGGGAGTGGCTGGCCGCGTCAGCCTTGCGACTGGCTGAACTCACTTCAACGCCGGAACTCAAGCAGCACGCGAGTACGTTGAAGCCGCTTATGTTGCATGCCCGCGAAGTTGCGCTGAAGCCGACACCTTCGATTCCGCTGAACATTCGCCAGGCAGACGCGGTGGTGTTGAGCGTGCCGAATCCGGCGTCACTCGCGCGGGAAAAATCCCAAAGCAAGGCGCGCCTTGAGCGTCACGAGCCCCACGACGACGTCCCCGACCAGTCGAAAAACCCCAACGGCGACCCCGCCGACTGCGTACCCAAAACTTGCAAAAACGGCTGTCCGGTGTCGATGGTCACCGGCGAAGAACTGCTGACGCTCACCGATGCGGTGCTCGACGGCGT
>NZ_JAFCWZ010000013.1:0-241367 GCF_049897785.1 Pseudomonas sp. TSRC2-2 | reverse complement strand
AACACGCTACTGATAGACGTACTTGAACGCTGGAAATTAAATCCGCCACCTGATTTGCTCCATCCCGACATCATCGAATGGTCAAAACCACTCCCGCCGGAACAATGGGCCAAACGTTCCCCAGAGTTGGAAGCCGCCATTGCCAAACGCGAGGCCGAGTTGACCGAGCGAGCGGAGGCTGAGGTATGAGTACGCCAGCGGCAGGCACCACGGAAAAAGGGATGTTTTCGCGCAATGACTATTTAGCGCCGTTGCCGATCCCCACCGGTAGAAAACCTTCTGATGTACTTAACATCATCTGGCGCAAAAACGAGGTGTTTCTCGATATTGGTAACTACAGCATTGGTTCGGCAGTGATGGTGATGTGGCCGATGATGATGGTGTTTTTAGCTATTTCTTTTTTTACTCGAAATCTAGACCCTGATTACAGCCGTGATGTTTTGATCTTGGGTGCAATTATTCTGGCCCTTCCAACATTGTTTTTGATCCAAGGGCTCTTTCGCGAAGTTCCTTTACCAATACGCTTCAATCGCCAACGCAGAACAGTCTGCGTCCCCCGCGACAATGGCGAGTACTGGATCGTCCCCTGGGAATCCGTAACCGCCGCTGCCACGCAGCGTTCATCGGTCAGTCAGGCCGGTAAAGCCACAATGGGGCTGCTGGTCATCGGTTTCGAAAACCCAGACCCACACGCTACCGAAGACAACAAGCATTTTTCATGGGGCTTCAACTGCGGCGGCGGCACGACCGCGATGGCGCTGTGGGAATGCATGCGCAGTTACATGGAGATCGGGCCAGAGGCTGCACCGGATGCCGCGGCGCTGAACTCAGGCGCCAACCTTCGTTATTACATTGATTACATGAAGGACAAAGCCAAACAGCGTGGCTGGTTTTTGACCCTGGTATGGGAAGGTGTGTTTGGCATATTCATCTTCAATGCTCCTCTTGCTACCTACCTGCAACGGAAGAAGCTGTATCCGCCACCCGATTTACACTATCCCGACATCATCGAATGGTCAAAACCACTCCCGCCGGAACAATGGGCCAAACGTTCCCCTGAGTTGGAAGCCGCCATTGCCAAACGCGAGGCCGAGTTGACCGGGCGAGCGGAGGCACAGGTATGAGTACGCCAGCGGCAGGCTCCACGAAGAAAGGGGTGTTTTCGCGTAATGACTATTTAGCGCCGTTGCCGATTCCCACCGGTAGAAAACCTTCTGACGTGCTCAACATCATTTGGCGAAAAAACGATGTGTTTCTCGATATAGGTAACTACAGCATCGGCTCGGCGGTAATGGTGCTTTGGCCGATGGTGGTGTTGTTTGCGTTCATGGGATATCTGTTCAGGAATGATCACGATGAAATGCATATTTTCGCAGTAATGACCGCGTTCATTATTGGAGTGCCAGCCTTCTTTCTAATCCAGGGACTGTTTCGCGAAGTCCCTCTACCCATACGCTTCAACCGCCAACGCCGGGAAGTCTGCGTCCCCCGCGAAAACGGCGAGTACTGGATCGTCCCTTGGGAATCCGTAACCGCCGCCGCCACGCAGCATTCATCAGTCAGTCAGGGCGGTAAAGCCACGATGGGTCTGCTGGTCATCGGTTTCGAAAACCCAGACCCAGACGCTAGCGAAGACAACAAGCATTTTTCATGGGGCTTCAGTTGCGGCGGCGGTACAACCGCGATGGCGCTGTGGGAATGCATGCGCAGTTACATGGAGATCGGGCCAGAAGCCGTTGAGGATGCAACTGCTCGTTTCGACAGATCAAAAGGAATCTGGGCAACTTATCTCGACGATCTGATCAAGGCTGCGAAGTTGCGAGGCTGGTTTGTCACCATTCTTTGGGAAGGGTTCTGTGGGATTTTCATATTCAACACGCTACTGATAGACGTACTTGAACGCTGGAAATTAAATCCGCCACCTGATTTGCTCCATCCCGACATCATCGAATGGTCAAAACCACTCCCGCCGGAACAATGGGCCAAACGTTCTCCAGAGTTGGAAGCCGCCATTGCCAAACGCGAGGCGGAGTTGACCGGGCGAGCGGAGGCTCAGGTATGAGCACGCCAATGGCAGGCACCACAAAAAAACGGATATTTTCGCGCAACGATTATCTGGCGCCATTACCTGTTCCTACGGGTGAAAGACCTTGCGATGCACTCAACACCATCTGGCGCAAAAACGAGGTGTTTCTCGATATAGGTAACTACAGCATCGGATCTGCAGTCATGGTCTTGTGGCCGATGGCATTACTGTTCGTACTGTTGAATTACATAACTCCCGATCCACTGATATGGGGCAGTGGATTAATCATTGTCGGGGTTCCAGTTTTATTTGTGATCCAAGGCCTCTTCCGCGAAGTCCCCTTACCCATACGCTTCAACCGCCAACGCCGCGAAGTCTGCGTCCCCCGCGAAAACGGCGAGTACTGGATCGTCCCCTGGGAATCCGTAACCGCCGCCGCCACGCAGCATTCATCAGTCAGTCAGGCCGGTAAAGCCACGATGGGTCTGCTGGTCGTCGGTTTCGAAAACCCAGACCCGCACGCTGCCGAAGACAACAAGCATTTTTCATGGGGCTTCAATTGCGGCGGCTGCACAACTGCGATGGCGCTGTGGGAATGCATGCGCAGTTATATGGAGATCGGGCTGCAAGTTTTGCCACAGACAAACGACTTTGAAGGCGGGCGAGATAAGCTGCGAGGTAGAAGTGTCTTCTGGGGTATTTGTTGTGAATATGTGGACGGCATCCGACACCATTTAGTCGCGCAGGAAGTTGGCAAGGCAGCGTGGCTGGTCATCGCAGCAGTACTCTTGGGCGCTCCACTGGCAATGATGCTGCAGGAATGGAAGTTGTCGCCCCCTCCCGATTTGCTCTGTCCCGACATCATCGAATGGTCAAAACCACTCCCGCCGGAACAATGGGCCAAACGTTCCCCTGAACTGGAAGCAGCTATCGCGTTGCGCGAGGCGGAACTCGCCCATCAAGCCGAGCGAGCATTGCTCATGAATCGGCCTTGAACGTCGTGAATCCACTTGCGGGTTTGCCCATCCCGGGACACGACGAACTACCGACTACGACGTCCGCCTTCCGGCGCACCTGCGGGCCGATGTCAGTCGGCTGATCCGTTATTTGCGATGCTTCGCGCTCCCTCTACCCGCAAGGATCGCGCAAGGGCAGGTTTTGGTTGCGGGCAATGATCAGGTAATAAAAAACCCGCATCGCTGCGGGTTTCCATTTCAAGGCCGGGCCTTGAGCTGCGCCTCGGCCGCCGACGCCAGATCCGGTGGCAGGAAATCCTTGTCCGGGTTGTAGTCGGCTTTCAGATAACGCCGCAGGTCTTGCAGATCCCCCGGGTTCAACGTGCCCGCTGCCTGTTTCAGGCGCAGGTTGTCGAGGATGTAGTCGTAGCGGGTGTTGTTGTAGTTGCGCACCGAGGTGTACAGCTGACGCTGGGCGTCGAGCACGTCGACGATGTTGCGCGTGCCGACCTGATAACCGATTTCCGTGGCCTCCACCGCGCTCTGGTTGGAGATGATCGACTGGCGGCGCGCCTGCACCTGCTCGACGTCGGTGTTCACCGCGCGGTGCAGGTTGCGGGTATTTTCCACCACTTGCCGGCGCAGGGATTCGCGCTGCTGTTCGCTCTGATCCAGTTGCGCGTAGGACTGACGCACTTGCGAACTGGTCAGCCCGCCGCTGTAGATCGGGATATTCAGTTGCAGGCCCAGGGTGCTCTGCTCGACGTTGCCGCCATAAGGCGCGCCGAACGAGTTGGGGTTGGCGAAGCCGAGGGCGTCGTTGTCGCCTTTCTCGTATTTCGCCACGGCGTCGAGGGTCGGCAAGTGGCCGGCCTTGCGCTGCTTGAGCGTCTGCTCGGCGGAGCTGACCGCGTAGTTGCTGGCGAGCAGATTGAGGTTTTGCCGCGCCGCGGTGTCGACCCAGGATTTCGCGTCGTTCGGCGCTGGCGGCAGGATCGGCAGCGTATGGACGATGCCCTGAATCGAGTTGTACTGACGGTTGGTCAAGGTGATCAACGCCTGGAACGCATCATCGACCTGACGCTGGGCGACGATGCGGTTGGCTCGCGCGGTGTCGTAACTGGCTTGCGATTGCAGAACGTCGGTCTTGTCCGAGAGGCCGACATCGAAGCGCTCGTTGGACTGGTCGAGCTGACGTTTGAACGCCGCTTCTTCAGCCTTGGTCGAGGCCAGATTGTCCTGGCTGCGCAGCACGTTGAAGTAGCTTTCGGCCGATTGCAGGATCAGGTTCTGCTCGGTGGCCGAGAGTTGCAGGGCGGCCTGTTCGTTGACGTCCTTGGCCGCTTGATACTGGAACCAGCGATCGGCGCGGAACAGCGGTTGGGCGAGGGTCGCTTGATAGGAGTGCGCGCTGCGATTGGCAATCGCCGAAGGCTGGTCGATCGAGGTGCGCACGTCGGCGACTTCGGCGCCACCGGACAGGTTCGGCAGCAAGCCGGCGCGGGCCTGCGGCACCACTTCTTTCTGCGCGCCGTACTGGGCGCGGGCGGCGGCCAGATCGGCATTGTTATCGACCGCTTCCTGATAGACGCTGACCAGATCGGTTTTGGTCGACAAGGGCGCTTCGGCCGCCCAGGCCATTGCGTTGGACGCACAAGACACGGCCACAGCCAGTGAGAGTTTGCGCAGCATGAGGCGATCCCTAGCATTAATATTATGGAAATAATCCGGGCGCCAAAGGTAAGGCGCGGCCTGCACAGCGTCAAGGCGGGGCAAAGGCGAGTGTAGTTGCGCAAACGCATCACAACAATCGGCCGAGCCCTTGTATTTGTGCCATTGATCATGGCGTTTGCCGCGGTGTTGGCGTTCTTTGCCAGTTGTGTCTAGACTGGCCGGGTTCTTGTCGGGGTGCCTTGCTATGAGGCTGAGATCGAATAATTTCGGATCCCGTTGAACCTGATCAGGTTAGCGCCTGCGTAGGGAACAAGATTTCTCGTCACCCGGCGAGTCCTCTTGTGCTTCGTCCGGGATATTGTTCGACAATCGAACGCTCGACGAATGCACAGCACCGGTCCTGGTGCGTCCGTGCCTTTCAGGTTCTGCTCCGACAATCCACTGCTGGATGCTGTCTGGAGAGCCCGTGATGACAACAAAAGAAAAAAACGCGATCAACCTGAGTGACTCGGCCAAGGTCGACGAGCAATCGGTCAAGCCGTTCACCCGTTCGCAAAAAATCTACGTTCAGGGCTCGCGTCCGGACATCCGTGTGCCGATGCGTGAAATCAGCCTCGACGTGACGCCGACCGACTTCGGCGGCGAGATCAACGCGCCGGTCACCGTCTACGACACCTCCGGCCCGTACACCGATCCGGACGTAGTGATCGATGTGCGCAAAGGCCTGGCCGATGTGCGCTCGGCGTGGATCGATGATCGCGGCGACACTGAGCGCCTTGCCGGTCTGAGCTCCAACTTCGGCCGCGAACGCCTGGCCGACCCGGAGCTGACCAAGCTGCGTTTTGCCCATGTAAACAACCCGCGTCGCGCCAAGGCCGGGCATAACGTCACGCAGATGCACTACGCGCGTCAGGGCATCATCACCCCCGAGATGGAGTTCGTTGCCATCCGCGAAAACATGAAGCTGGAAGTGGCTCGCGCCGCAGGCCTGCTCGATCAACAACATCCCGGCCACAGCTTCGGCGCCAGCGTGCCGAAAATCATCACCCCGGAATTTGTCCGTGACGAGATCGCGCGTGGCCGTGCAATCATCCCGGCCAACATCAACCACACCGAACTGGAACCGATGATCATCGGCCGTAACTTTTTGGTGAAGATCAACGGCAACATCGGCAACAGTGCGCTGGGTTCGTCCATCGAAGAAGAAGTGGCGAAACTGACCTGGGGCATCCGCTGGGGCGCGGACAACATCATGGACTTGTCCACCGGCAAGCACATTCACGAAACCCGCGAATGGATCATCCGCAACTCGCCCGTGCCGATCGGCACTGTGCCGATTTATCAGGCGCTCGAAAAAGTCGGCGGTGTTGCCGAAGACCTGACCTGGGAGTTGTTCCGCGACACGCTGATCGAGCAGGCCGAGCAGGGCGTCGATTACTTCACCATCCACGCCGGCGTACTCCTGCGTTATGTGCCGCTGACCGCCAAACGCGTCACCGGCATCGTTTCCCGTGGCGGTTCGATCATGGCCAAGTGGTGTCTGGCGCATCACAAGGAAAACTTCGCCTACACCCATTTCGAAGAAATCTGCGAAATCATGAAGGCCTACGACGTCAGCTTCTCGCTCGGCGACGGCCTGCGCCCGGGCTCGATTGCCGACGCCAACGACGCCGCGCAATTCGGTGAGCTGGAAACCCTCGGCGAGCTGACCAAGATCGCCTGGAAGCACGACGTGCAAACCATGATCGAAGGCCCCGGCCACGTGCCGATGCAGTTGATCAAAGAGAACATGGACAAGCAGCTTGAGTGCTGCGACGAAGCGCCGTTTTATACCCTCGGCCCACTGACCACCGACATCGCCCCGGGTTATGACCACATCACTTCGGGCATCGGTGCGGCAATGATCGGCTGGTTCGGTTGCGCGATGCTCTGTTACGTGACGCCGAAGGAGCACTTGGGCCTGCCGAACAAGGATGATGTGAAAACCGGGATCATTACTTACAAGATCGCCGCGCATGCAGCGGACCTGGCCAAAGGGCATCCGGGCGCGCAGATTCGCGACAATGCCTTGAGCAAGGCGCGTTTCGAATTTCGTTGGGAAGACCAGTTCAACCTGGGTCTGGATCCGGACACTGCGCGTTCCTACCACGATGAAACACTGCCGAAAGACTCGGCGAAAGTCGCGCATTTCTGCTCGATGTGCGGGCCGAAATTCTGCTCGATGAAAATCACCCAGGAAGTCCGTGAGTACGCGGCCAACCAGCGCATCGACGCGGTCGACGTGGACGTCGCCAAGGGGCTAGCTGAGCAGGCCGAGCGGTTCAAACAGGAAGGCAGTCAGCTGTACAAGAAAGTTTGACCCCGTACTGATCGTTCCCACGCTCCGCGTGGGAATGCAGCCCGTGACGCTCCGCGTCACTGGACGCGGAGCGTCCCGAGAGGCATTCCCACGCAGAGCGTGGGAACGATCACAACAAATGTCCCTTTGAGATAACACCCTTGAGCATTCAACCCGGCACTTATTCCCCCGATCTGGCCGTACCCGCTGAAAAGCGTGTCTTCGGCGGCCGCGATCTGTTTTCCCTGTGGTTCTCCCTCGGCATCGGCCTGATGGTCCTGCAGACCGGCGCATTGCTCGCGCCGGGGCTGGGCCTGTCCGGTGCGTTGCTGGCGATTTTCCTTGGCACACTGGTGGGCGTGGTGCTGCTGGCTGCGGTCGGCGTGATTGGCAGCGACACCGGCCTGTCATCAATGGCCGCGCTGAAGCTCAGCCTCGGCCGCAAAGGCGCGAGCCTGCCGGCGTTGCTGAACGTGCTGCAACTGATCGGCTGGGGCTCGTTCGAAATCATCGTCATGCGTGATGCCGCCAGCCTGCTCGGCACCCGCGCCTTCAGCGAAGGCTCGCTGTGGGCCAATCCGATCCTGTGGACAGTGTTTTTCGGCGCACTGGCGACCTTGCTGGCAGTGAGCGGCCCGTTGACGTTCGTGCGGCAGATTCTGCGCAAGTGGGGCATCTGGCTGTTGCTCGCGGCGTGCCTGTGGCTGACCTGGAACCTGTTCGCCAAAGCTGATCTCGCCGCGCTGTGGGCGCGCGCCGGTGACGGTTCGATGTCGTTCGCCGTGGGCTTCGACATTGCCATCGCCATGCCGCTGTCGTGGCTGCCACTGATTGCCGATTACTCGCGTTTCGGCAAGCGTGCGAAGAATGTTTTCGGCGGCACGGCGGTGGGTTTCTTCATCGGCAACTTCTGGCTGATGAGCCTCGGCGTCGCTTACACCCTGGCGTTCGCACCCAGCGGCGAAGTCAACGCACTGCTGCTGGCTCTGGCGGGTGCCGGTCTAGGGATTCCGTTGCTGTTGATTCTGTTGGATGAGTCGGAAAACGCTTTTGCCGATATACATTCGGCAGCGGTTTCGAGCGGGATTGTGTTGCGTCTGAAAGTCGAGCATCTGGCCTTGGCCATCGGCGCGGTCTGCACGCTGATCGCACTGCTGGCGCCATTGGCGCAGTACCAGAATTTTCTGTTGCTGATCGGCTCGGTGTTTGCGCCGCTGTTCGGCGTGGTGCTGGTCGATCACTTCATTCTGCGCAAGCGCAGTGCTCAGGTCGCGTCAGCCGCATTGCGCTGGCCGGCGTTGCTGGCCTGGCTGGGTGGCGTGAGCACTTACCACTTGCTGGCGAATCTGTATCCGGATGTCGGCGCAACCCTGCCGGCGCTGGTGCTGGCAGGGTTGCTACAGCTGGTGCTGGGCCGGGCCTTCAGTTACGGCCGGGAAACAGCTCAGGCTTGAGAATGCCGTTCAGGCGCGGATAAGGAATCTTCAATTCGACGTGGCCCAGCGCGTAAGGCGCGATGGTGGTCACGTCGTACTTGAGGATCACGCCGCCGTAGGTCAGCGCCACGTGCGGGGTTTTCACGAACGGCCAGTTCGCGACGAATTCCGCCTCCTGATCGAGCTTGGTGCTGATCAGCCAGCTGTTGTGCGCGACCTGCGCGGCTTTCCAGAACGCCTCTTCCTGACCCGGCAGCAGCATGTCGGACAGGTTCAGCACCTTGTGCTGCTGGCGCGAATAGTTGATGAAACCGCGACCCGGAGTGCCATGGGCGCCGCCGGTGTCGAGGTAGCTCGACAGCTCGATGATCACCAGTCCGTCATGCTGCTCGCGTACTTTCGCTTGCAGGTAGCTGCTGTTGCGCGGGCCGGCGCTGGCCAGGAACTGCTCGCGGTAGGCGGCCAGGCTGGGCGCGACCGGTGCGTTCTTCTCGGTGCGGGTCATTTGCAGCAGACGCTTTTCGATGATGCCGTCCAGTGCCGGCTCATCAGGGAAGCGCAGGGTGTCGATGTTCACCAGCGGGCAATCGGGGTTGGAACAGCCGGGTTTCAACTGTTCCGAGGCGTCGCGGGTGGTTTCCAGCGGCGTGCGATAGTTGGGCTGGAACAGGCTGGCACAGGCGCCCAGAGTCAGGGCAATAGCGGCCACAGAGGCAATTTTGAAAAGCGACATGGGCGTCCTTTCGAAAGCAGGGGAAGGCGAAAAGTTACCGCTTCGACTCTCAACGAAGCAGTCAGTTCGCCACTAAGCTAATTAGAGTGGGTTTCACCGTCACCGTCCATCCCGCTGACGGTAAAGGGGCTGCATCAAACGGTGCGGGCGCGTTAGGATGGCGCGAAGTCGAGGTTGCCGGTAACAGCAAACAATCTCGTAACGGATATGCAGTAAAGAGGATGCTCATGACTGACTTTGCCAACGCCATTCCGACCGCCGTCGATATCGTGCGGCGCGAAAAATGCTACGAGGGCTTCTACAAGCTCGACCGTGTGCACCTGCGCCATGAGTTGTTCGCCGGTGGCATGAGCCGCGAGATCAACCGTGAAATCTTCGTGCGCCACGATGCCGTGTGCGTCCTGCCTTACGATCCGCAGCGCGATGAAGTGGTGCTGATCGAACAGTTTCGTGTCGGCGCGATGGGCAAGGCCGACAACCCGTGGCTGGTCGAACTGGTCGCCGGTCTGATCGACAAGGACGAGCAACCGGAAGAAGTTGCTCACCGCGAGGCGCAGGAGGAAGCTGGGCTGGACATCAAGGCGTTGTGGCCAATGACCAAGTACTTTCCGTCGCCGGGTGGCAGCAACGAATTCGTGCATTTGTATCTGGGGCGTTGCAGCACCGACGGCGTCGGCGGTCTGCACGGGCTGGAAGAAGAGGCCGAAGACATCCGCGTAACGGTCTGGGCATTTGAAGATGCCTTGCAGGCTGTACGTGACGGTCGGATTGCCAACGCGGCGAGCATCATCGCTTTGCAGTGGCTGGCGCTCAACCGCGCCGAAGTGAGGGGGCTATGGTCGTAAACAAGCTGCGCGATCGTTATCGGGTTGACCTCGTGGGGCTGCAAGCCGCCTGCGAGGCCAACTACGCGCGCCTGATGCGACTGCTGCCGGACATGCGCAACGAACCCGAGGCGCGGCGCATCGCCGTAACCCAGGGCGAACAGATGCTCGGCGTGCTCGCCCTCGAAGTGCTGCAGACCTGCCCGTACACCACGACTTTGCAGGTGCGCCAGGAGCACAGCCTGCCCTGGTTGCCGGTGCCGCAATTGGAAGTGCAGGTCTATCACGACGCGCGCATGGCCGAAGTGGTCAGCGCCGAACATGCACGACGCTTTCGCGGCATCTATCCTTATCCGAACGCCGCCATGCACCAGCCCGATGAAAAGGCCCAGCTCAATGTGTTTCTGGGCGAATGGCTGAGTCACTGCCTGGCGTTGGGGCACGAGTACGAAGTCGTTCGCTAGTTGTGAACTGCGTCCGCTTCGGCGGTTTCCCCTTTGTGTCATCCCCCAGCATAATTGCCGCACCCATCCATTGCGTGCCTAGCCCCGGGAGAGCGCCTTGCCCAGCGTATCGACATTGACCAGCGCCGACCCGGCGCTGCTGGTGCAGTTGTCCGACAGCCACCTGTTCGCCGAAGCGGACGGCAAGTTGCTGGGCATGAAAACCCGCGAGAGCCTGCAGAAGGTCCTCGACCTGGTGTTGGCACAACAGGCGCAGATCGACCTGGTGCTGGCCACCGGTGATATTTCTCAGGACGGCACGCTGCAGTCCTATCAGGCATTCCGCCAACTGAGCGCGCAGATCGCCGCGCCGGCACGCTGGATCCCCGGCAATCACGACGAGCCGATGATCATGGCCGAGGCGGCGGTGCAGAGCACGTTGCTCGAGCCGGTAGTCGATATCGGCAATTGGCGGGTGACGATGCTCGATTCGGCGGTGCCGGGTTCGGTGCCCGGGTATCTGCAGGATGATCAGTTGCAGTTGCTGGCGCGGTCGTTGAGCGAAGCGCCGGAGCGCCATCATCTGGTGTGCCTGCATCATCATCCGGTGTCGATTGGCTGTGCGTGGATGGAGCCGATCGGCCTGCGTAACCCTGAAGCGTTTTTTGAAGTGCTGGATCGCTTTCCGCAGGTTCGCGCGGTGTTGTGGGGGCACGTGCATCAGGAGCTTGATCGCGAGCGCCACGGCGTACGCTTGATGGCATCGCCGTCGACGTGCATTCAGTTCGAACCGCAGAGTGTGGATTTCAAGGTGGGCGAGCAGGCGCCGGGGTATCGATGGCTGCGGCTGATGCCGGACGGGCGGCTGGAAACCGGGGTTGAGCGCGTGACTGGATTCGCCTTTCAGATTGATTACGGTTCTGAAGGTTACTGAGGCCATAAGGGCCTCTTCGCGAGCAAGCCCGCTCCCACGTTGGAATGCGTTCCCCTGTGGGAGCGGGCTTGCTCGCGAAGGCGTCCGCACAAACACCCACGATTCCCCTGACTCCCTGTAAACTCCGCTATCTTTCGCCGACAGCCAGGGAGCTCAAATGTCCGGTTCGATCCTCTATATCCACGGTTTCAACAGCGCGCCGGCCTCAAAGAAGGCCTGTCAGCTGGTCGCGGTCATGGAGCGGCTGGGGTTGAGCGAGCAATTGCGCGTGCCGGCGCTGCATCATCATCCGCGCGAAGCCATCGGTCAGCTCGAGCAGGCAATCGCCGAGCTGGGCCGGCCGTTGCTGGTGGGAAGTTCGCTCGGCGGCTACTATGCGACTCACCTGGCCGAGCGCCATGGCCTGAAAGCCCTGCTGGTCAATCCGGCGGTCAGCCCGCACCGGATGTTCGATGGTTATCTGGGCACGCAGAAAAACCTCTACACCGATGAAACCTGGGAACTGACCCACGACCACGTCACGGCGCTGGCCGAACTGGAAGTGCCACCACCGCAGGATCCGCAGCGTTATCAGGTCTGGTTGCAAACCGGCGACGAAACGCTGGATTATCGCCTCGCCCAACAGTATTACCGCGCCTGTGCCTTGCGCATTCAGGCTGGCGGCGACCACAGTTTTCAGGGCTTTGCCGGGCAATTGCCGGCGTTGCTGAGTTTTGCCGGCATGGCTGCCGATATGTATCAGGCAATCGATTTCACCACGCTGTGAAGTCTTGCCCCTCTTTCATGAATGACTGACGACGAGACCTTATGGCCACTCCCAGCGCTAGTTCTTATAACGCCGACGCCATCGAAGTCCTCTCGGGCCTCGACCCGGTGCGCAAACGCCCCGGCATGTACACCGACACCAGTCGGCCGAACCACCTCGCCCAGGAAGTCATCGACAACAGCGTCGACGAAGCCCTGGCCGGCCACGCCAGATCGGTGCAGGTCATCCTGCACGCCGACCATTCGTTGGAAGTCAGCGACGACGGCCGTGGCATGCCGGTAGACATTCACCCGGAAGAGGGTGTGTCCGGCGTCGAACTGATCCTTACCAAACTGCACGCGGGCGGCAAGTTTTCCAACAAGAACTACCAGTTCTCCGGCGGTTTGCACGGCGTGGGTATTTCCGTGGTCAACGCGCTGTCGACCGAAGTGCGCGTGCGGGTCAAACGTGACGGCAACGAATACCAAATGACCTTCAAGGATGGCTTTAAGGCCTCCGAGCTGGAAATCGTCGGCACCGTCGGTAAGCGCAACACCGGTACCAGCGTGTACTTCGCGCCGGACCCGAAATACTTCGATTCACCGAAATTCTCCATCAGCCGCCTCAAGCATGTGCTCAAGGCCAAGGCTGTGTTGTGCCCGGGCTTGTTGGTCAGCTTCGAAGACAAAGGCACCGGCGAGAAGGTCGAGTGGCATTACGAAGACGGCCTGCGCTCGTATCTGGTTGACGCGGTCAGCGAGTTCGAACGCCTGCCGGACGAGCCGTTCTGCGGCGCCTTCGCCGGTAATAAAGAAGCGGTCGACTGGGCACTGCTGTGGCTGCCGGAAGGTGGCGACGCGGTGCAGGAAAGCTACGTCAACCTGATCCCGACCGCGCAGGGCGGCACTCACGTCAACGGTTTGCGTCAGGGCCTGCTTGATGCCATGCGCGAATTCTGCGAATTCCGCAGTCTGCTGCCGCGCGGCGTGAAGCTGGCGCCGGAAGACGTCTGGGAGCGCATCGCTTTCGTCCTGTCGATGAAAATGCAGGAACCGCAATTCTCCGGTCAGACCAAAGAACGTCTGTCATCGCGTGAAGCGGCGGCGTTTGTCTCCGGTGTGGTCAAGGATGCGTTCAGCCTGTGGCTCAATGCCAACCCGGAGACCGGTCTGGCCCTGGCCGAGCTGGCTATCAATAACGCCGGCCGTCGTCTCAAGGCGAGCAAGAAAGTCGAGCGCAAACGCGTCACCCAAGGCCCGGCATTGCCGGGCAAACTGGCTGACTGCGCCGGGCAGGACCCGATGCGCTCCGAGCTGTTCCTGGTCGAGGGTGACTCTGCCGGCGGCTCGGCCAAGCAAGCGCGGGACAAGGAATTCCAGGCGATCCTGCCGTTACGCGGCAAGATCCTCAACACTTGGGAAGTCGACGGCAGCGAAGTGCTCGCCAGCCAGGAAGTGCACAACATCGCCGTGGCCATCGGCGTCGATCCGGGCGCGGCGGACATGAGCCAGCTGCGCTACGGCAAGATCTGCATCCTCGCCGACGCCGACTCCGACGGTCTGCACATCGCCACGCTGCTGTGCGCACTGTTCGTCCAGCACTTCCGTCCGCTGGTGGATGCCGGTCACGTCTACGTGGCGATGCCGCCGCTGTATCGCATCGACCTCGGCAAAGAGATCTACTACGCCCTCGACGAAGCCGAGCGCGACGGTATTCTCGATCGCCTGGTGGCCGAGAAAAAACGCGGCAAGCCGCAGGTCACCCGATTCAAGGGTCTGGGCGAAATGAACCCGCCGCAACTGCGCGAAACCACCATGGACCCGAACACCCGGCGTCTGGTGCAGTTGACGCTGGGCGAAGACTTCGCCGAAACCTCGGAAATGATGGACATGCTGCTGGCGAAGAAACGCGCCGGCGACCGCAAATCCTGGCTGGAATCCAAAGGCAACCTCGCCGAGGTGCTGGCCTGATGCAGTTTGGCTGGGCCCTGGCGGGTGCGTTGCTGCTGAGTGCGCTGAGCGTGTCGGCCGAGCCGCTGCAACAATTGCGGCTGCTTTCCGAACACCCGGTCGAAGGCATGCGCGGCGGCAACCTGTCGGGGCTGGCCATGTGCGGCAATGAGCTGTGGACGGTTTCCGATCGCGATGACGAGCAGATCTACCGCCTCGATACCCGCGATCCGGTCTGGCAGGCGCAAACCGTGCACATCGACGTGCCGCCCGTGCCCGAGAGCGGCTTGCCGTGGGGCTTGAGTTCGCGCACCTGGGCGGCGTCGTTCATTCGCGGCGGCGATCTGGATTTCGAAGGCATCAGTTGCGACAGCGCTGGCAATCGCTACATCGTCAGTGAGGCCCATGCGGCGGTGTTGCAGGTGCCGGTCAGTGGCCCGCCGTACTGGCTGAAGATTTCGCCGCTGCTGGTTCGCGAAGCGCGGGCGAGCGGCATGCTGCTGAAGTTCAATTCGATCTTCGAGGGCTTGGCAATCAACCCGGCGGGCGATCAGATGTGGCTGGCCGCCGAACGGCAGAAGCGCGGCCTGCTGCTGATCAAGCGCCAGCAGACGGTGTGGGATTGCGATGGTCGCTGCGTGCTGCTCAGTGAGGGCGGCAAAGAGATGCAGCCAGCGCAGTTTCCGAAGGCGAAAGCGGTTCATCGCGACTTTTCCGACATTTCATTGTTCAACGGCAAGCTGTTCACCCTTGAACGCAACGCTTTCGAGATTTGTCGTCGCGATGCGCAGACGGCCAAAGTCGAGCTTTGCTGGTCGTATGCCAGCGAGCTGTTGCAGGAAAATCGCCGTTACGCGCAGAACTATGGGCTGGAAGAAGCGCTGATCATTGATGCCGAGGGTGCCTGGATCGGCGTCGACAACAATTTCGGCCCGCGTGCCGACGGTGAGGTCCGCCCGGTGGTCTGGCGCTTTGCCGCACCGGACGGTGGCTGGAGCGCCAGGCCATGAGCCAGCAACCGCCGGGCAAACGTGCCGGTCGGGTGTTGATGATTCTCGCCTGGTGCGCGGCGCTGTTTCTCGCGACGCGATTTTTCGGTCAGTGGGAGCAGCGTCAGCAGAATCCGAACATTGTCGTCACCTCGGAGCAGGGCGAAGGGTTTATCGAGGTGAGACTGGCGAGCAATGCTCAGGGACATTTTGTCGCCAGCGGCCAGATCAACGGCGAACCGGTGGAGTTCATGCTCGACACCGGCGCGACCGATGTGGCGATACCGGCGGATCTGGCCAAGCGTTTGAAGCTGCAAGAAGGTTTCGGCGTGACCCTGAGCACGGCCAATGGCCTGAGCCAGGGCTACCGAACAAAGATTGCCCGTCTGCAACTGGGCGACATTGTTTTGCGTGACGTTCGCGCACTGGTGGCGCCGGGGCTGCATGGCGATCAGGTGCTGCTCGGCATGAGCGCCCTGAACAAACTTGAATTTACCCAGCGCGGTGGCACCATGCTGCTGCGCCAGACAACGAACCGATGAGGCCCGCATGAGCGACTCCCTTGATCTCAGCCTGGACGGTGTAGAACGCCGCTCGCTGGCTGACTTCACCGAAAATGCCTACCTCAACTACTCCATGTACGTGATCATGGACCGCGCCTTGCCACATATTGGCGACGGCCTGAAACCGGTACAGCGGCGTATTGTCTACGCCATGAGCGAACTGGGGCTGGACGCCGATTCCAAGCACAAGAAATCGGCGCGTACCGTCGGTGACGTGCTCGGCAAGTTCCACCCGCACGGCGACTCGGCGTGCTACGAAGCGATGGTGCTGATGGCGCAGCCGTTCAGCTATCGCTACACGCTGGTCGATGGCCAGGGCAACTGGGGTGCGCCGGACGATCCGAAGTCTTTTGCCGCCATGCGTTACACCGAAGCGCGTTTGTCGCGTTATTCCGAAGTGCTGCTCAGCGAACTGGGCCAGGGCACTGCCGACTGGGGCCCGAACTTCGACGGCACCCTGCAGGAGCCGCTGGTACTGCCGGCGCGCCTGCCGAACATTCTGCTCAACGGCACCACCGGTATCGCCGTGGGCATGGCCACCGACGTACCGCCGCATAACCTGCGCGAAGTCGCCACCGCCTGCGTGCGCCTGCTCGATGAGCCGAAAGCCACGGTCGAGCAGCTCTGCGAGCATATTCAAGGGCCGGATTATCCGACCGAAGCGGAAATCATCACGCCGCGTGCCGACCTGCTGAAAATGTACGAAACCGGCAAGGGCTCGGTGCGCATGCGCGCCGTGTACCATGTCGAGGATGGCGACATCATCGTCACCGCGCTGCCGCATCAGGTCTCCGGGGCCAAGGTGCTGGAGCAGATCGCCGCGCTGATGCAGGCCAAACCGTCGAAAGCGCCGCAGATCGCTGATCTGCGCGACGAATCCGACCACGAAAACCCGTGCCGCATCGTGATCATCCCGGTCAACAGCCGCGTCGATCATGAAGCGCTGATGCAGCATCTGTTCGCCAGCACCGAGCTGGAGTCGACCTACCGGGTCAACGTCAACATCATCGGGCTGGACGGCAAGCCGCAGCTGAAAAACCTCCGTGCGCTGCTGGTCGAATGGCTGGAATTCCGCGTTCAGACCGTGCGTCGTCGCCTGCAATTTCGCCTCGACAAGGTCGAGCGTCGCCTGCACCTGTTGGACGGTTTGCTGATCGCCTACCTCAATCTGGATGAAGTGATCCACATCATCCGCACCGAGGAGCACCCGAAAGCCAAACTGATCGAGCGTTTCGCCCTCAGCGAGATTCAGGCCGACTACATTCTCGACACCCGCCTGCGTCAGTTGGCGCGACTGGAAGAGATGAAGCTGCGCGACGAGCAGGACGAGCTGCTCAAGGAGCAAGCCAGGCTGCAGGCCCTGCTGGGCAGCGAAGCGAAGTTGAAGAAACTGGTGCGCACCGAGCTGCTCAAAGACGCCGAAACCTACGGCGACGACCGTCGCTCGCCGATCGTCGAGCGCGCTGAAGCCAAGGCGCTGACCGAGCACGACCTGCTGCCGAACGAAAAGGTTACCGTAGTGCTGTCGGAAAAAGGCTGGGTGCGTTCGGCCAAGGGCCATGACATCGACGCCACTGGTCTGTCGTACAAGGCGGGTGACGGCTTCAAGACCTCGGCGGCGGGGCGCTCCAACCAGTTTGCCGTGTTCATCGACTCCACCGGCCGCAGTTATTCGGTCGCCGCGCACACCTTGCCGTCGGCCCGTGGCCAGGGCGAACCGTTGACCGGGCGTCTGACGCCGCCGCCAGGCGCTACGTTTGAATGCGTGCTGATGCCCGAAGACGATTCGCTGTACGTGATCGCATCCGATGCCGGTTACGGCTTCGTGGTCAAGGGCGAAGACCTGCAAGCCAAGAACAAGGCCGGCAAGGCGCTGCTGAGCTTGCCGAACAATGCCAAGGTCATCGCGCCGCGTCCGGTCGCCGATCGCGAGCAAAACTGGCTGGCCTCGGTCACGACCGAAGGTCGCCTGCTGATCTTCAAGATCAGCGATCTGCCACAATTGGGTAAGGGCAAAGGCAACAAGATCATCGGTATTTCCGGTGAACGCGTCGCCAGCCGCGAGGAATACGTGACGGACATTGCCGTCTTGCCGGAGGGCGCCACCCTGGTATTGCAGGCCGGAAAGCGCACCCTGTCACTGAAGGCCGACGACCTCGAACACTACAAAGGTGAGCGTGGTCGTCGCGGAAATAAACTTCCGAGGGGCTTTCAGCGGGTCGATGCGCTGCTCGTCGAAAACCTCAATTAGACGAGAACGCCTTCCTAGAGCGCTCGATCTGCGATTAAACACGTAGATCGACGCTTTGGCGCTGGAGTCGGAACGCATATTCACGGATGATATGGCCTTTCAAGCGCCGGCGTGGCCGAGCGTTCTTCATATTTATTGAGTATTTTCACTGTGGTCAGCCTTGTGGCGGCCACCTGGACGGGATGATGACTGCGCTACGCCCCCTTATTTTGTTGCTCGCCGGCGTTCTTGGCCTGGCGGGTTGCAGCGTTCACCAGCCGGTGTCGCTGTACCAACTGGACAGCGGAAGTCCGGTTCAGCCTGCGCAAAGCGCGGGCATGGCGGTTTTGCTGGGGCCGGTAGTGGTTGCCGATTACCTTCAGCGTGAAACCCTGCTGCAACGTCAACCGGACGGCAGCCTGCAAGCGGCGACCGACGGTCGTTGGGCCGGCAGCCTTTCGTCGGATATCGATCAATTGCTGATGCGTCAGGTCGCCGGTCACCTCGACAGCCAGCGTGTGGTGCTGGCGCCCGCTACCGCCGGGTTCACTCCGGATGTGCAGGTGCTGCTGACCATCACCCGTCTGGATTCCGGAGCGAAACAACCGGCGATTCTCGATGCGCAATGGCGCTTGATTGATCGCCGCGGCAAGGTGCGCGATAACCGCATCATTCATCTGCAGGAATTGCACGCCGGCAGCACCGCTTCGCAAGTGCAGGCACAGGGAATGCTGCTGCAGCGTCTGGCCGAGCAGTTGTCGGTCGCGCTCAAGCCGTTGGCCAATCAGCCTCCTGTGGCTGAGGCTCCGCGTAAACGGGACGCCAAACCGGCAGCACCGGCGGCCGAAGCCGAGAAACAACCGAAGATCCCGATGGCCTCGCCGATTCGTACGGACATGGAAGTGTTCCGCTTCTAAGTCTGGAACGAGTCAGAACAGAGCCCGCCTTGTGCGGGCTTTGTTGTGTCTGGGGCACAGATTATTCGTCGTCAGCGCTGACTCCTTCGCGAGCAGGTTCGCTCCAGAGTCTGCACGCTGCCGATTACATGTGGGAGCGAGCTTGCTCGCGAAGGGGGCCGCACAGGCAATAAAAAGCCCGCAGACAATTACTCGTCTGCGGGCTTTTGCGTATCGGGCCTAAGCCTTACGCCCGGCGCTCATGCATCCGCGCCAATTGCCGCTCCAGCATCGATGGATAAGGCTCCATCAACCGCTCCACACAGCAGGCGCCCTCGGGGCTGGCGATCGGCCGGATCCGCGCACGTTGGCGAATCAGCGCGTCATCACTGATCTTGCGCTCGACCAGCAGCAGATTGCGGCTGTGCTGCGACAAGGCCAGTGCATCCTGAGCCGAATCGGTCAGCAGCAGGTCGATCTGGCTCAAACCAAACAACTCATCGCCCAGTGTCAGGCCCAGCTGCAATTGCAGGGTGATGCCGCTGTCCGCGACTTCGATCTGCAACTGGTGACCGAGTGCGCGCAGCAGTTCGCCGCAGCAGATGGCATTGGTCAGGTAATCGTCGCCGCAGTCTTCGGTGTGGAACAGCAGCAGCGTGCTGCCATCGTTGAGGGTTTCGATTTCGCCCTGATACAGCGAAGCGGCCTGCTCGAGGCAGTCGCGATAGCGTTCCTGCAATTCTTCCAGGCGTGCGCGAGGCAGACGTCGCAGTTGCTCTTGCGAGCCGAGTTGCACGGCCAGTACGGCGGTGTGCTGTGGCACGTCAGGAGTCGGTTTGCGCGTGAGCGGTTGTGCGGCGTCGTTGAGCGATTCGTCGCGAAGGTCGGCGAAGGCGTCATCGTCATCATCGTCTTCGACGGTGCTGACCAAGTGGCGCGGTGCCGGTTTCTTCGCGGCCAGCGGGCGGCTTTCGTCGAAGCTTGGATCGCGCAGGTTACGCACCTCGAATTCCGGTTCGTCTTCTTCCTCGACAAATTCCGGCTCGGGTTCAGGTTCAGGCTCAGGTTCCGGGGCGTAGCTGGCGTGCAGCTGGCGCGCCAGATCGCCAATTTCATCCTGACGATCAATGCCCGGGGTGTAGGCGTCGATCCGGCGCAGCCACACGCGCAGTTGAAGCAGCGGTGTCGACAGATGACGACCCATGCGCAGGCTCAGGGCCAGTGACAGCGCCAGCAGAATCGCGCTCAAAATGCCCATGCTCTGCAGGCTGATGGTCATCGGTTGCTGGAACTGATCCATATCGAGGCTGATGCGCAGTTGCCCGGCGGTCACGTCCTGGAAAGTGATCTTGCTCTCGTACATGCCCTCGGCTTCGCCCAGCAGGCTGTGCTTGGGGCGCTGACCGGACTCTGCGAGGATGCGGTTGTCCACGCTGTAGATCGCCGCGTGGGCGACCAGTTTGTTCTTGGTCAGGTTGTTGAGCAGCACGTTGAGGCTGAGGATGTCGTTGGACACCAGCAGCTCGGTGGCGGAGGTGGCGGTCTGCGTGGTCAGGCTTTCGCCCAGCGCATCGGCCTGCTCGTGCATGGCCTGCTTGAATTGCAGCCCCATCACCCCGGCATAGATCACCAGGGCCAGAGCGACCAGGATCACGTTGTGGCTGGCAATGCGCAATGCAATCGGTACACGGCGATGGCGCAGTGCACGAAAGATCAGCAGGAAGAAGTTATCGGTTTTGACTGGCGTGGGCCGGTTCACTTGAGCTCGGCTCTTTGTCCGTGAAGTTGACGCGCAGTATAGCGACAGGCCCCAGACCGGCAAAGCGCTCGCGGTGCCCGATGGTCACTGAAAGTGGGTAGAATGCGGTTTTTTTCCAGTTGCGGGGGTGCGCGTTGCGCGAAATCGTCCTGATTAACATCACGGGAGTCGACCGTCCGGGTCTGACGGCGGCCATCACCGGTGTTCTGGCACAAGGTGGTGTGAACATTCTCGACATCGGTCAGGCGGTGATCCACGACACCCTGTCGTTCGGCATCCTGGTTGAAATTCCCGATTCCGAACAAGGCAAGTCGGTGCTCAAGGACATCCTGTTCAAGGGTTACGAACTGGATCAGCAAGTGCGTTTCACCCCGGTGTCCGAAGAGGATTATCAGCAGTGGGTGGACAATCAGGGCAAGAAACGCCATATCGTCACCCTGCTGACGCGCAAAGTCACCGCCGGCCAATTGCAAGCTGTCAGCGCGATTACCGCTAAATATGGCCTGAATATCGACCATATCGACCGTCTGTCAGGGCGCATGCCGCTGGATACGCCGGCCGACAAGGGCAAGGGCTGCATCGAGTTTTCCGTGCGCGGCGAAGCTGCCGATCCGCAGGCCCTGCGCGCCGAATTCCTCAGCGTTGCGCAGGAACTGAACGTCGACATCGCCTTTCAGGAAGACTCGCTGTTCCGCCGTAACCGGCGTCTGGCCGTGTTCGACATGGACTCGACGCTGATCGAAGCAGAAGTCATCGACGAGTTGGCGAAAGCGGCCGGCGTGGGTGATCGAGTCTCCGAAATCACCGAGCGCGCCATGGCCGGTGAACTGGATTTCCGCGCCAGCTTCAAGGAGCGTCTGGCGCTGCTCAAGGGTCTCGACGTCAACGTGCTCGACTCGATCGGCGCTTCGCTGCGCCTGACCGAAGGCGCCGAAACCCTGTTCGCCGAACTCAAGCGCCTGGGCTACAAAACCGCGATTCTGTCCGGCGGCTTCACTTATTTCGCCAAGCAACTGCAAGCCAGGCTCGGTATCGACTACGTGTTTGCCAACGAGCTGGAAGTGGTCGACGGCAAATGCACCGGCGTGGCGATCGAGCCGATTGTCGATGCACAGCGCAAGGCTGACTTGCTCAAGGAGCTGGCGCACAAGGAAGGTCTGCGCCTGGAACAGACCATTGCCGTTGGCGACGGTGCCAATGATCTGCCGATGCTGGCGATCGCCGGGCTGGGCGTGGCGTTCCGCGCCAAGCCGTTGGTCAAGCAGTCGGCGAAGCAGGCGATTTCCACCCTTGGGCTGGATGGTGTGCTGTATCTGCTGGGCTTCCGGGATCGTGACGGGCAGTTGTAACTGACAAAGCACAAAGATCGCAGCCTTCGGCAGCTCCTACAGGGAAATGCATTCCAAATGTAGGAGCTGCCGAAGGCTGCGATCTTTTGCTTTAAAGCGAATTCCACAACGAATCGAAATCCTCTTCACCCCCGCCATTCTGCGCAGGATCCAGCGAGCGATAGGCGAACTGGTTGAAACTGTGCGTACTCGCCACCCGCCGATCCAGCCCGGCGCGGTGTTCCTCGCCCTGGGTGTTGATCAACACCTTGTTGCCTTCCTGAAACGGCAGGCGCGGCGCAAGCACGGTCGCCGGCAAGTCGATCGCGCTGATTTCCGGCAGTAGTAAACCGCGCAGATATTGGCTGTGATCGTCTTTGCTACGAACCAGTTGCAGTCCGCACGGCTGCGCGTGGGGCGCGACCAGTTCAATGCCCATCTGCGTGCCGCTGCCGCGCACCTGGCGGATCCAGCGAATCACCGCAATGCTCCAGCCTTTATTCTCGCTGTCCTGAATGCCGAGCATTTCGCCGGCCTGCAATTGGGCCGGCACCTCGCTCGGCCAAGCCAGGCAATAACCGCCGGGGCTATGGTTGATCACCGGCAAGGCGTAAGTCGGGTAGTTCGGCGCCTCGCCGGGGCCTTCGTCTGCGGGCAACTGGTCGTACTGGATTTCCTCGTACGGCAACAGCTCTTCGTTGCCTTGCGGCGCGGCGTCGAAGGCCTGGCTCCAGCTGTCTTTTTCACCTCGGTCGACCACGCTGCTGAAATTCGCCGCGCGGGCCTCGGGATGTTTGAGCAGTTCGCTGAAGGTGCGCTCGCCGCCGAGGTGGAAGTGCAGGGCGCTCATGCCGACGCACACAGTCAATGTGCCTTGACCGGCGATACGCTGAAAGCTGCGTTCCGCCGCTTGGCCCCAGGTCGCATGCAGATGCTGCAGGGTATCGAGGCTAAGACCCGCAGAGACAGGCAGTGGTGTCGACGTCGGCTGCTGCAGCAAATGCGTTTCGAGCTGTTTGACCAGTGCTTGCGGGTCGAAGCCCAGCAGTGCGTTTTGTTGTTCGCTGCGAAACATTTTGCGATAGCGTGGACCAACATCCAGTTCCGGGCTGATGGCGAACAAACCCTCGTCGGCGCGGCCCGGATGCGGCTTGAGCAGGGCGCTCCACGGCTCGATCACCTCGGCCAGCCGGGCAATCTGGCTCTGACGCAATTGATTGCAACGGGCGCTGCCCAATAGCACTGCGGCGATGTAGGTCTGTTCGACGCTCAATTCGCTGGTCAAAAAGGCGAGATCATCGCGCAGCCGCCGTTGTTGCAACTGCAATTGCGCAGCGCTGCGATACAACTGATGCAACTCAAACCACACGTGTTCCGGCGGTGAACTGTACAACTGCGTGGCGCGCACCAGTTGCGCCTTGAGGGCATGCGCCGCGCGTTGCAAGGCGGTACTGATCAGCGTCGCGCGGTCCTTGCTGTATTTGGGCAGGATGCGCAGAACGATCTGTTTATAGCCGATGGCCAACTGACCTTGCAGCGCCTGACACAGGTTGCTGACCTTGCGCGAGCGCTCGTCGAGCATGATCGCCTGATGGAGAAAGTGCCGTTCCAGATGCTGGCAGACGAAATACACCTCGGGCCGCAGCAGTTCCAAGAGTTGCAGGCGATTGTCGCTGGGAGTGAGCAACAGGTTCAGTTCGCCGAGGCCTTGATAGAGCAGGCGGGCGGTTTCGCCGATGTTGGCCTTGGGCAGGCCGGCGATCCAGCGCTTGAGATCACGCGGGCTGGCGTCGCAGAACGACAGGCGCGTTTGCGTGGGAGTCGGAGCGCGCAGCTTGGGAGAAAAGTTGGTCTGGCTCATGAGCAAAACCATAGCAGCAAATGCCGCAGTTTGCGGAAGCAGCGTCGGCTGCTTCCGCGAACAGGGTCACGCTTTTGGTAGTGCCAGGCCTTGGCCCATCTGCACTGGCGAACCGGCCACCAGCTCTTCGGCCCACTTCACCTGGTCCGGGCCAAACAGCACGATCGCCGTTGAACCGAGCTTGAAGCGTCCCAGTTCAGCGCCTTTTTCCAAGTGAATCGGTGCGCGTGCGGCTTCGTCGTAGCGGAAGGTTTTCAGCTCACGCTTCGGTGGGGTCACCAAGCCGGCCCACACGGTTTCAATCGAAGCGACAATCATCGCGCCAACCAGCACCACGGCCATCGGCCCGCGCTCTGTATCGAAAATGCACGCCACGCGCTCGTTGCGGGCGAACAGCTCCGGGACGTTTTCGGCAGTGGTCTGGTTCACCGAAAAAATACGGCCCGGAATGTAGACCATTTCGCGCAGGGTGCCGGCCAGCGGCATGTGCACGCGGTGGTAATCCTTCGGCGACAGGTAAATGGTGGCGAAGTCGCCGCCCATGAACGGCGCCGCGTTGGCTGCATCACCGCCGAGCAATTCGAGCACGCTGAAGCTGTGGCCCTTGGCCTGGAACACCCGACCATGTTCGATCGGGCCAAGCTGGCTGACCGCACCGTCGGCCGGGCTGAGGATTGCGCCCGGGGTTTCGTCCAGCGGCCGCGCGCCGTCTTTCAGGGCGCGAGTGAAAAACGCGTTGAAGTGCTCGTAAGCGGTCAGGTCTTCGACCAGTGCCTGGGACATGTCCACTTGATAACGTTTGGCGAACCACTGGGTGAAAGCATTCTTGAACCAGCGCACGCGGCACTCGGCAATGCAGCCAGCCAGACGCGACAGCAGGTGATGCGGCAGCAGGTACTGGCTGAGGATAAACAGACGCTCTTTCATTGATTTTCCTTGGAAGCTTGAATCTCGACAGGCGTGTCGGGGTGGTTGCCCCATTCGCCCCAGGAACCGGCGTAGCCCTTGACCCGCGGATAACCGAGGGATTTGGCCACCAGATAAGTGAAGCCCGACCGGTGATGGGTCTGGCAGTGGGTAATGATTTCTTTGTCCTTGGTGATCCCGAGGTTTTCGAGGATCTGCGGCATGTCGCTGCGGATACGCAGCTGACGAGTCTGGTCCATGCCGGCGGTCCATTCGAAATTGACCGCGCCGGGGATGTGGCCGCCCTTGGCTGCAAGGACTTTCTCGCCGGAGTATTCCAGCGGCCCGCGCGCGTCCCAGATCGCCAGATCGGCGGCGCCGAGACGGCTTTGCAGGTATTCGCGGGTGGCGGTCGGTTCATCGTGCAGGGTCAGCGAAACCGGGCCACCGACCGCGGCGGGCACCTGAATCGACATGGGCATACCGTCCGCCAGCCAGGCCGGCAGGCCACCATCTATATAGTGGTATTTATTGTGGCCGATGACATCGAGCAGCCAGATGAACCGTCCGGCCCAACCGCCGCCTTCATCGTCATACAACACGTAGACCGCGTCTTTGCGATGACCGAGCTCGCCGAACAATGCTTCCAGATCGGCCTTCGCCGGCATCAGCCCGGGCGCCGGCGGCTGGCCGAGCTGGGTGCGTTTCGGGTCGACAAAACGTGCGCCGGGCAAGTGACCTTCGGCATACCGGGCAGGGCTGGTCAGATCCACCAGAATCAGTTCCGGCGACTCCAGGCGCGGCAGCAGATCGCTCGGCTCAATGACGAGCGGCAAGCCAGAGAAGTCAGACATGTGAGGTCTCCAGAGCACAAAGGGGAGGATTGTAGCGCAGGCTCATTGGCCGCGGCTGCTAAAGCTGTGCAGGGCTTTTTCGACGCACTGCGCGGTTTTGCCGAAGGCCTGCACGGTGATGTCGGCGAACGGCCCGCCGCCCTGATCGGCGACGACGATCATGATCACCCGGCCATTGTTGACCAATGAACGCAGAAACAGGTGTTCACCGCGAAACAGCGTGCGCAGGCTCGCGGGCAACAAGGCAGAGAATTGGGCGTTGTTTTCTGGCGTGATGCGCACCTGCGCCTGCTGAGCGAGCAGGCGCTGCAGGACCTTGCTTTGGCTGACGACAAAGCTCAACGCCGCTGCATCCTTCGGCAGGCCGGCAGTTTGATGGACACGCAGGGTCGTGTGCGTGCGGTCAGCCATCAGAATCATCACCCGGCGCATGCCGCTCGCTACCAGAGCCTCGCGGGCGGCGACGGTCAGGCTCATGGCATTGGTGAAACGGCTGGGCTCGGCGAGCAGCTCGGCACATTGCCGACGCCATTGGCCCAGATCATCTGCATTCGGCGCTGCTGCCGGGAGCATACCGGCCGGCAAGCGACGAGTGCCCCACGGCCAGATCAGCGAAACCGCCGGGTGCCACAAATCAGGCATTGCGTGCTGACGTGCGCTGCTCGCCGCTTGCTGGTGCAACTGCTGCTGCACTTGATCCATGGAAATCTGCAGATACAGGCTCGTCAGGTACTGCCAGCGGTTGCTGTGCGGACTGTCCCAGGCCTGTTGCGCCGACAGTGCCAGGCCGTTGGCCAGCAGCACAGTGTTGGCCGGCTGGTTGAGCCAACGCCGTAGCGTCGGGTCGTCGTCGAGGCGGTTTTGCTGCCGCAAAGGGTGTTCGCTGTCGCGGGCGATGCGCAATACCTTGACCAGTTCGCGTTGCTCGCTGAGCAGCAATTTGTAGCCTTGCTCGACCCAGATCGGCAGGTGCCAGGCCTGGACCAGTGCTTCGGCAATCTTCAACAGGCGCACGCCGAACAATTGCTTTTCGACCACACGCGCCGATTCGCCCTTGTGAATCACCCGCAGCTCCCACTCTTCGAGCAACTGCGGATAGGTCAGTGCCAACGGCCACAGCGGCGACAGGAACAGCAGGCTGCCCCAATGGATGTCCTGCCACAACCGCGCCAGGCGACTGGCAAAAAAACCGTTCGCCTGCTGTGTCGCGTGTTGGCTGATCAGTTGCAATTGGCGCAAGGCCCTGGGGATCTGCCGGTGCGGTTGCGCAGGCAGGCGCGCGAGCAATTCTTCGGTACGCGCAAGGCCCAGGCGATTGATTGCCACCTCAAGATTTTCCGCTGGCGCGGCCATGGTGCCGTGGGTGTGACGATTCGCCTCACGGATGATGCTCAAGGCCAGCGCCGGGCTGTCCTGCATCAGATCGGCGATGTCGCGCAGCGAGCTGCGATTGTCGCGGATCGCCCGGCAGACTTTGTCGTGAGCCTCTTGCGGTACGGGCAGGGGGACGCTGTCGAGCAGCTTGACCCAAGCCTGGAGGGTGCTCGGTTTTACCGATGGAATGTTCGTTTCATTAGCCATGTCTGGACGAGATCTTCACTGACTGTAGACGCGCCCGGCATGGGCTAAATTGGCTTTTCGCCTGAACTGGCTATAGTCTGGCGCAGTTTTGCCGATAAGTAGAAGAAGAGATTTTTTAACTTCCGAATATGACCTTGAACCCGACTCAGTAAGTACTTTCTACCTATGGCTAAAATTATCGGCATCATCGTCGTATTCGCGAGCGTGCTCGGCGGATACGTGCTCTCCCACGGCAAGATTGCCGCCCTGATCCAGCCCTTCGAGGTGATGATCATCGGCGGTGCGGCCCTCGGCGCTTTCCTCCAGGCCAACCCCGGTTACATGACGATGCACGTGCTCAAGAAGTCCTTGAGCATGTTCGGTTCGCGTTTCACCCACACGTTCTATCTGGAAGTGCTCGGGCTGATCTACGAGATCCTCAACAAGAGCCGCCGCGAAGGCATGATGGCTATCGAGGGCGACATTGAAGATGCCGCCGCGAGCCCGATTTTTGCCAAGTACCCGGCCGTGCTCAAGGATGAACGCATGACTGCGTTTGTCTGCGACTATCTGCGCATCATGTCCTCCGGCAACATGGCTCCGCACGAACTCGAAGGCCTGTTCGACATGGAGCTGTACAGCCTCAAGGAAGACCTCGAGCACCCATCGCACGCGGTCAATGGCATTGCCGACGGCATGCCTGGTTTCGGTATCGTCGCGGCGGTACTCGGTATCGTGGTGACCATGGCCTCGCTGGGCGAGGGCGACCAGGCATCGATCGGTCTGCACGTGGGCGCGGCACTGGTCGGTACCTTCTTCGGTATTCTCGCGGCGTATGGTTTCTTCGGCCCGCTGGCGCATTCTCTTGCTCACGACGCCAAGGAAGAGCTGAACGTCTACGAAGCCATCAAGGCCTCGCTGGTGGCTTCGGCGTCCGGCATGCCGCCGTCGCTGGCGGTCGAGTTCGGGCGCAAGGTTCTGTACCCGGCGCACCGTCCGAGCTTCGCCGAGCTGGAACAAGCGGTTCGCGGTCGTTAAGTCATGGAAAATAATCAGCCGATCATCGTCAAGCGCGTCAAGCGCATTGCCGCCGGGCACCATGGCGGGGCGTGGAAAATCGCCTTCGCCGACTTTGCCACGGCGATGATGGCGTTCTTCCTGGTGCTGTGGCTGCTGTCCACCGCCACGCCGGAACAGAAGATCGCCATCGCCGGTTATTTCAAGGATCCGGTCGGCTTCTCCGAAAGCGGCACGCCGTACATCATCGATCTCGGTGGCACGCCGACTCTGGCGCCGGAAAACACTCTTAATCCGGAAGTGAAGTCGCAGCCGCAGCCGGACAAGGTCACGGTCGACACCGATCAGGTTGAGGGCATGGCCGAGCAGGTCGAGAAGGAGCGTCTTGAGCTGCTGCTGCAGGAACTGCAGAACAAGGTCGACGAAAACCCGCAACTGCAGAAATTCAAGGATCAGATCCTCTTCGAAATCACGCCGAACGGCTTGCGCATTCAGATCATGGACGCCGAGAACCGGCCGATGTTCGACTCAGGTTCCGCGCGCCTGAAACCGTACTTCGAAGACATCCTGCTGGCCATGGCCGACACCATCAAAGCGGTGCCGAACAAGATCAGCATCAGCGGTCACACTGACGCCAAGCCGTACATCGGCACCGGCGATTACGGTAACTGGGAGCTCTCGGCCAACCGTGCCAACGCGGCTCGCCGTGCCTTGGTCGCTGGCAGTTATCCGGATGCGCAGGTGGCGCGGGTGGTCGGTTATGCCTCGTCGGCACTGTTCGACCGGAAAAACCCGTTCAACCCGGTCAACCGGCGGATCGACATTGTCGTACTGACCAAAAAGGCCCAGGCGGCGATCGAAGGTGCGCAAGGCGCAGATGCTGCGAAGCCGGCGGATCAAGGCCAGAACGGTGCCGCTCCGGCGACGCCGGTTGACCCGAACGCACTGCCGGCGGATCAGCAACCGGTGCCTGCACACGAGTTGCGCGAACGCTTGAACCTGTTCGACGACGCCGCACCGAAACCGGCGGAACCGGGGAGTGCGGCGCCAGCGCCAGCCACTCCGCCAGCCACTGCCCCGGCCCCAGCGCCGAAGCAGTGACCGACAAAAAAGCCGACAGTGATGTCGGTTTTTTTGTGCCTGTAGAACAACAGGTTGCTGTATAGGAAACATCCTTCCTGCTTTGAAGAATCTCCTTACATCTATCTTTTTTTTGCTTTGTTAGCGTGCCCGCCAGTCTTCGCGAGCACAAACCACGGACGGTTTGGACATCGCGCTCTTTTCCTCTTTGCTTAAGGATAAGCGTATGTTCCGGTCGGCCAATGCGGCGCATTTTGCGTTGCAGATTCCTGCTATCCGTCACGACTTCAAGGTGCTGGCCTTCAGCGGCACCGAAGCGATCAGCACCCTCTACGGTATCCATGTCGAACTGGTCAGCGAGCACCCGGATTTCGATCTGGAGAGTTTGCTCAGCCAGCCCGCATTTTTGCAGTTTGGCCACAACGGCGAAGGCATTCATGGGCGTATCGAAGACGTTCTGGTCGGTGAGGCCGGCAAACGCCTGACCCGTTATCACCTGACACTGGTGCCAGCACTGCATTACTTGCAGTTCAGCCACGATCAGCGGATTTTTCAGCAGCACACGGTGCCGCAGATCATTGCGCAGGTGCTCAAGAAGCATGGCATTCAAGGTGATGCATTCACCTTTCACGTTACTGCGAACCCGCCTCGTGATTACTGCACTCAGTACGCGGAATCAGATTTTGAATTCATCCAGAGGTTATGCGCCGAGGACGGTATTGCCTGGCATCACCAGCACTCGGCGGACGGGCACCTGTTGGTGTTCACCGATGATCAGGTGTTCCTGCCCACACTCGGTGCCACGCCCTATCAACAAGACTCCGGCATGGTCGCCGAGCACTCGGTGGTCAGCCGCTTCAGTGTGCGAACCAGCACCCGCACCAGCACCGTCACCCGCCGCGACTATGACCTGGAGCGCCCAAGTCTGCTGCTCGAAAGCCACTTCACCGCCGAGTTCACGCCGGTGCTGGAGGACTATCGCTACCCGCTGTTGATCGAGAATGAAAAGTCCGGCAAGCGAATGGCTCGGCAGGCACTGGAGCGCCATCGCGCCGACTATGAATTGGGCGAAGGGCAAAGCGATCAGGCAAATCTGCGCTGTGGCCATCTGTTCGAACTCACCGGACACCCGCGCAAAAGCTGCAACGACCTGTGGTTATTGCTCAGCGTTCGGCACCTCGGTCGCCAGCCGCAAGTACTTGAAGAGTCAGTCATCAGCGACACGCAAGCCGCCGATGGCTTCACCCAAGGCTATCGCAACACTTTCACCGTGATACCCGCCGAGGTGGTGTTTCGCCCACCGTTGCCCGCACTTCGCCGCCCGCTGGTCAGCCAGACCGCACGGGTCACCGGGCCGGTCCATGAAGAGACGCATTGTGATGAATTCGGTCGCATTAAGTGCGAGTTCAATTGGGACCGCGCCGAACTCAGCAGTGAACGCAGCAGTTGCTGGATTCGGGTGTCGTCGAGTTGGGCCGGGGAAGGTTTCGGTTCGGTGACCGTGCCGCGCATTGGCATGGAAGTGGTGGTGACCTTTCTTGAGGGCGACCCGGACAAACCGTTGATCACCGGGTGCGTGCCCAACAAGGTCAAGTCCCCGCCCTACGCCTTGCCCGAGCACAAGACCAGAACCGTGCTGCGCAGCCACAGTTCACCGCACACCGGCGGCTACAACGAGCTGATGATCGAAGACCGCGCCGGCCAGGAAAAAATCTACCTGCGCGCCGAGCGTGATTTCGTGCAACTGATCCTCAATGACAGCCACAGCCTGATCCGTCACGACCGCTTCGAACAAGTCGACAACCACAGCACCAGCCTGATCAAGGCTGACGAACGACACACCACCGACGGTACGCGCAACACCGTGATCGGCACCGACGACCTGCTCAGCATCAGCGGCAACAGCAGCGTCACGGCGGAAGGCACGCTGGTGATTCAGGCCGGCCCGCATGCGCGTGTTACGGCCAGCCAGGTGGTGATTGATGCCGGCACGAGCCTGACGCTGACTGCTGGTGGCCATCACATAGTCATCAATTCTGGCGGGATCTTCAGCAGTGTCGCCATCGTCGAGGGCGGGGCGCCATTGGCCGGTGTGGCGGCGCAGACGGCGTTGGCGGCAGCAGCCGAGGATGTTGTCGTTGAATCCATCCCAATGGAGGCCCTGCTCAAACAAGCCATCGTCTTTCGTGAGGCGGATACCGGCATTTGTCCGGTATGCGATGCCGCCGAGAGGGCTGAAGCATGAAGTCAGATAGCCCGAAAAAGGGATTGCTCCTGATCGACGGATCTCAATATAAGGACGGCACGGGTTGGCTTCACGAGCACTACGGTTCTGACCACCCGCAGTCGCTGCTCAACCGCACCGCTTACGAGCCAATCAGCGCTTGCGGGCCGTTTTTGCTTAACGCCTCAATCGGCAGTGCGACCCATACCGCGTGGTGGAGCGGCGCGGATCTGCAACACGGCGTATGGCTGGCAACGTCTAAAACCACCCGGCAGTTGCTGTCGATTATGCAGCGCCGCTTACGGATCGTTGACGAGCAACAACAAGAATTCTGGTTGCGCCTGGCCGACGGCCCGGCGCTGACCCGCGCTTGGATGGCAAGTGCGCAATGGCCGAAAGGCTTCTGGTTTGGTGTCGACAGTGTCTGGCTGAGGCACGGAAACGGGCCTGTCTGCGCATGGGAAAACCAGCATCCTGAATACGATTCAGCACCAGAGGAAAAAGCGCTGGTCGCGCAAATAACCTTGTCTGAGTCACTGCTGCTGGCGCTCAGTCTGCCGGCCAATCCGGAGACAAACCCATGAGCGCCGGCCACAAGAAACGCTTTGGCACTTGCCCGCTGTTCGCCGCCGTTCTGCCATTGCGTTACGCAATTGGCCCGACGGCCTCTGTTGCCATCGATGCTCATGGTTTGCCTGCGCTGGCTGGGCAATTCCCCGAGCTTGGGCCACGCCAGCCTGACCTGACTGAACATCCACTCAACTACACCGCCCGTTTGTTGCGTGATGGCTGGCTTTACGTCTGGGAATGCAAGCCAGCCCAACTGGTGGAGTATCAAGTCGAAAAGGCATTGCTCACCCAAACCCCGCGCGCGGGCACCGTGATCGACACGCGGGTCAAACCGCATCTACTGTTGCGGGCCGGTGATCTTGCCGCATTGGTGTGGTCGCCCGTGCGCTGGAGCGAGCCGCAATATCTTTCAGCCAAAACCGATGCCGCCGTGCGTAAGCGCATCATGCGCAGTCTTGTCCCGGGCGTGGCACCGTTCAGCGGCCCGGTCGAAACCATCGCCAAACAGATCGGCGAATATGTCGATGCAACACGGTACGGCTGGAGCGCTCAGCCTGAAACGGAGCACGCGCCTGACTGGTTGAACATGCAGCGACAGATGTCGGCATGCGAGCAACAGACCTTTGCCGTCATCGATGATCCGTGGGGCGTGCTGTTTGACCTCGCTGCACTGATCCGTGCACGCAAAACCGCGTTCGACAGCTATCAGGAGCATCACGCCGAAGAATGGGCGATAGCCGGTGTTCTCAAGTCCCTGAGCGAAAGCGACCGTCAGTTGAATGCGCAACTGCCGTCCATTACTCGCTACGACGAACTCCAGCGGACATGGAAGGATCAAGAGGTACAAAACGAGCGATATACCGCTGATGTTCGGCATCTGGCTCAACTCTGGGTGGCATGGTTCAACACCCTGCAAGCGACCGGCCCGTCGAGCATAAACACAGCTTGCGGCCACTTCGACATTACCCAGGCGATTGCCCGAGAAGCCTTCGAGCTGCATTTCGCCGAAGCCTGTCTCGGGCCGGCTAGCACTAGCATTGGCGCTGAGGCCATCACCCGCCAGCTGGAAGGTGACAAGGCCGGCAAGCCATGGCTGCTCTGGGCGTTACTCGGACTACCGTCGCGGCTGAGCATTGGCGAAATCAAATACATCGTGGACTTCGGCGACCTGACGCGCGACAACAAAGCGGCTGTTCAAGAGAGCGCCGACAAACTGGCCAGAGCCTTTGCCCATGCCGAAGGGCTGAACAAAGCCGCCGACAAACTCAAACAACACAACCCTGCAGCCAGTCTCGAAGCATTGTTCTTGTCCCTCGCCCCCGTCGCCGCGCTGCAACTGCATCAAGCCGACAATGCCGCCAGCAACGCCGGGCGCCTGTACATGGCGGCAGCATTGGCCCGCAGCGATCAACGCATTCAGACGTTGGCTGTTACGTCGCGTCAATTGGGTGAGTGGTACAGCGACTTGATGGGCACTCGGCAGACATCGCCCGCGCATCTGAATGTTGCGTCGCTGGCCAGTGGCGTGTCGGCGGGGATTCCGTTCATGCATCTGGTGCCGGCCAGTACCAAATTGGCGCCGTTGCCGGTGAATCTGGCGGCTGGGGGGGAGTTGAGTGGTGTGTTTGATTTGAAGGGGGCGTTGATTAAGGCGCCGCTGAAAGTTTTGGTGACGTTGGTGGCGGGGGGGAATTTTGTTTGGACGGGAAGTACGTTTCTCGACAAAAAAACGATCAAAAATGGCCTCGTTGCAATCGGGGCAGGTTTCGGGGTGGCGGCGGCAGGTGCTGCTATCGTTCAGCGAGTCGCTGAAGTCAATTGGGCTTCGGCGGTTCGACAGAGTGGTAGCACCTCAATTTCGTCTCGTCTGCTTTTGGTCAACGCGTTGGGGCGTGCAGCCATTGCTTCTGGATTTCAAGTTGCCGTACTCGCTTTTGACGTCATTTTCTACGGAATAGAAGCCTTTGAGGCTTACCAAAAAGGCGATTTCGACACCATGGTGGCGAATCTGACAATTATCGGTGCCGAGGTGGCAAACGTTGTGCTCCATGTACAGCTTTTCCGAATTTACCGTGCCGCCCAAGCGGCCGTGTTGGCCGGCGAGATGTCAGCCATTGCAGCGGGGATGAATGTTGCACCGCATATCGCCATAAAAATACTTGGCTTTACTGTAGTAGTTGTCGCAGGTGTCTTGGCCCGACTCTACACAACAGACACGCCCTTGGAGCAGTGGGTAAAACACAGTCGTTTTGGCATCCGCCCGGACGAGACCTGGTCGAGCAGCTATGCCCAGTCCATGGACAAGTTGTATCCGATTCTCTTCCCCATCAGTTTTGAAGCTCGGCGGCTGTCGGAAATGAACCCATATCAAGGGCAAGCCACATCCACGTACCTGTTGCTGAGACTGCCCGGGGAAAATGTATCGCTGACTGAACGAATGATTCATTTCAAGGGCATCGAAGTCTGGGGCGATACCCTTGGTTGCCATCCAGAGAAAACCAAAAAGGTCGAATGGACGGGTAACGACTTTGCTCTGCATATCGGCAGCCGCATTCCTGTATCACAGGGCACGACTGCGTATCGCCGTGTGTACCATGAGGACGGCGTGCGGGACTTGATGCGAATCGAGGGCGAGTTGGTTTATTCCCCGCAAGAAGGACTGACGTTACCAGCGGTCACCATCATGGAACGAGCATGGATATGAACAAACTGGATCAGCCAAAAGGCAGTGCTTCATCCACCGTAATCCTTGAAGCTAATAAATCCACGGGCGAGCAGCCAATGGAGTTGTTCATTACCGATGAACACACTGAGTATTACCTGGCGCTGCAATCAGGAGGTGATTCGGATCGAGGTCTGTGGACGGGGGTGTTTGGTGGAATGGGGGCAGTTACCGGATTGGGGCTCGGACTTATTAGCCTTATACAGAGTGGTGATTTAGAAGGGATCTTCATCATGCTTTCTATATGCGTTCCACTTTTTTTGGTTCCTTTCCTATGGGAAACTCTGCGCCCGCTTCCGCTCCCCATTCTGTTTAATCGCCGCACCCGCGAAGTCTATTTCGATCATGACGGTGACCTATTCCACGCACCATGGGATGACATCTCAGCTGTAGCTAGCGAGTTCCAACTCGTCGGCACCCATATCGGTGCTATGCAAAGCGCTTCGCTGGAAATCCGGATGTGGAAATTTGAAGAACCGCAAACGGCCCTGATGGTCAGCCTTGGGTCACCCTTCGGTAAAAACCTGGAGATGCAAAAAGGCTTTTGGGAGTACATCCGCTCCTACATGAACAACGGTCCTTACTTTGATGAACACGGTAATCACAGTGAGTCTGATGCTTTTGTAAAAAGCCAACTCGCGGCCCGATTTAAAATGAGCGACAGCTTCAAACAAACACTGGCAGACATCAAACAAGCCAGAAAAGACGCGGGGGGGAAGAATTATTTAAGCGGCAGCGATATGGCGAAACTGATCTTCGAGCCCATGCTCTATCCCACCGATCGGATTAAAGAGTTTACCTACAGCGTTGCTAAGCGCCGTTCCCGAAATCTGTGGCCAAAAGTGGTCACTGAGCGGCTGAAAGCCTGCGGGCCAACCACACGGCTAGCGGATTTGGAGTTGCAGGTAATACTGACTGAATAGTCGGGAAGCAAGGGATGCTTACGGTTGGTAACTAGAATTCGGAGCAGCCGTTGAGAAGCCAAATATTGTGATCTGCGTAATAAATCGGGAGTAGTAATGAAGGCTGTCTGGAATTTAGGTGTTGGGCTAGGGGTCATGTTGTGGGCGATTGCGACCTTCATCTTGACTGTGACGCTGCATTTGCTTTTTCCGCTTTTTCCGCTGGAACCCTATTTGGCGGGGTGGCCGTTCGCGATGTCGATTTTACTGAGCATTATTTTTTTTGTTATCTCAGTGTTCGCAAGACGCGACCAAAAAGTCAGTATTACAATAGTGCCCGAAGGCCTTGTATTTCGTGACGACGCTGTGGGGTACAAGCGTGAGGACTTGATTCGTAATGAAGATATAAAGTCAGTGCGATTGCGGCGTAATCCATTTTTCAAAACGCTTATTGTTGATCTAAAAGAGCAGAACCAAAAATTCTCTTTAAGTAACGTGATGTTGCCCGATGAGTTTGTTGCGCAAGCGCGTGCTCGTATTGTTAAATGAGTTAGTTTCCTTGCTTCTCATTTTTCGGGATACTGAATCAAACGTTATTACCTCAGTCGCGCGAGGAAAGCCACGCGTTAAAGCATATCAGCATGCGGTGGTTTTTCAGGCGGGGGTAGGGTTCTCTCAAAAAATAGTACTTTTATTAGTACGTTTCCCTGACTTATGTAGGACGGTGCCTGGACGTATAAATCGGATTACTTCACCCGGTTGTTTGCCTATGGTTCGCCCCGTCACCGACCAATCGATGACCGATCTTAGTCGGTCGAAACAAGATGGAATATTCATAAACCTAGAGTCGCGCCCGGACTTTGAAAGTAAAAAGCCGCGATTGTGTCGCGGCTTTTTTACATCTGTCAGAACCCGCGCCGGATACGATTCTTCAGTTGCTCGTGGAACATTTCGGCATTGCGTTTATAGGTGCCACTGAAGGATTCGTTACTCGAATCCAGCGTCATCGAGCGCTTGCTCGACGCCTCTTCACGATACGCGTCGATAAAGAAATTCAGATCACTGTCCGTGCTCAGCTTCGGCCACTTGTCCAGGTACAACGGCAATTCCGCAGGGCCGGTCTTGAACGAGCAGATCCGGCGGTTGCTGATCGTCGCCTCACCAATCTCGAACGGCACCCACCACGACGACGCGGTCCGCTCCGACACCACCGCGAGCAAGTGCGTGCATTCGGTGATATTGCGGGTGATGACGCCGGTGATGTCATCGGTGGTCTGCGATTCCGGGTCGAGCACATCCAGGTAGGTTTTGATGTTGGCCTGTTTCAGGCGACTGTTGATCGCCATGGCCTGCATACGATCCACGTGGCGGTAGCTGATGAAGACAGGCATCAGAAGTGTCCTTTAATGGCGAGTTCGCGGTAGTAGGCGCCAAGGGCGGTGAGGCGGCAGCCGGTCGAGTTGAGGGCGGCGTAGTACATGTGCTCGGCGTCCACCGGTTCGATCAGGCTATGGCGGTTGCAGGTTTGCAGTTGTTTGAAGACTTCACCGTGGTCGACTTCGAATGAGGGCTCGGTGGGCTCATAGCTTGGGTCGAGCCTGAAGACGAAGCTCGGCTCGGGGAACCAGTCCTTGAGTTTGCGCAGGGTTTCTTCGGCGATCAGTGGAGCCACTTCGCGCAATGGCACGAACTGCGACACGTTGGTCTTGAACACCGGGCGCTGCTCCCAGGCCCCCAGCGCGTTGTCGACGAACGAGTAAACGCTGCCCGGAGTGACCTTGCCGAGCACATTGGCGGCGCCACCGTGCAGAGCCTGTAACAGCAGGTCGGTGAACACGCCGTGGCCGCGACTTTCAAGGGCTGACTGTTCTTTTTTGCAGGCAGTGAGAATGGTCATGCCTTCGCCGATCACGCTGCTGCCGCCGCGTAAATTACGCATGGCCCCCGCTGCGCCGGCCTGGCAGCAATCGAGAATGATGATCTTGTTTTTGATCTGCGACGCCTGATCAGCCCACAGCAGGATGTCGCTGATGCGGATGCCTTCCCCACCGTGTTTGAAGTCCTGCGGAATCAGCAGCCCTTCGTCGATGCTGGTGTCGAACTGCCCGTGGCCAGCGAAGTAAAGCAGCGCTACATCGCAGTCGCCGGAAAACAGGCTCTGGATCTGTTGCTTCATGACATTGAGCGTCAGGTTCTCCTCGGACGAGGTCAGCACTTTACTGCTGAAATTCGGGCGCCCGCTGGCGTGGCGCTCGAGAACGGATGCCATGGCCATTGCATCGTTGTTGCAGCCGCTCAAAGGGGCGACATGGGCGTAGTGGTTGATGCCGATAAACAGTCCCTTGCGCATGGTTACACCGCCGTATGCAGGCGAATGGCGCTGACAATGCTTTTAGTGCTCCACGCGCATTCGGCGTGCGCGGCATTACGCACCACAGTGGAAATGCGCTCGGCGCCAAACGGTTTGACGGCGATGATCACCTTGCCCATGCGCTGGGCGATCTCTATTTCCTTGTTGATCCACTTGCTGTACGTCGAATACATGCCGGCCATGATCAGTACTGCCGAACAGGGGCGAATCTTGTTTTCGATGGCTGCTTCCAGTTGCTTGTCGGTTTGCGCGCCCATGATCGGGTTGTGCGGCGGCACGGAAAAATTCTTGAAGGTGAAATCCGGTTGCGCGCCCAGTAGTCGCACCAGGTTGTCGTGGGCGTGGGAGTAGTTCCACGAATGGCTGATGAACAGGTGATAGGTCTGCATGGGGTACCTCGAAGGTCGCAAAGGTGCGAAGGAGGACCTCAATCTAGGCATCTGACGCGAGCCTACAAGGGCTGGGTGGAGAAAGAGAAATGTCCTGCAGGCAGGCGTGGGCGGACCTGTCAGAAAGGTCTGACGTTTAACGGGATGGGGGATTTGTCAGGCGCGGTCTGACATCCGGCAGCCCTCGGGCGAGGTGCTGCCGGCGCGACGGTCAGTAGCCGTTTTCAGGCAGGCTGGCGATGATCGAGCGGTAGCTGTTCATGCGTTGCTGCTGGATGCGCCCGTCTTCGAGCGCCTTGAGCAGCGCGCAACCTGGTTCGCGGTCGTGCTTGCAGTCGCGGAAGCGGCAGGTGCCGAGCAGGTCGTCGAACTCGATGAAACCGGCTTCAACGTCGGCGCGGCTGACGTGGCCCAGACCGAATTCGCGGATGCCCGGGGAGTCGATCAGTTCGCCGCCGCCCGGGAAGTGGAACAGGCGCGCGGTGGTCGTGGTGTGCGTGCCCTGGCCGGACAGCTCGGACAACGGCCCGACGCGAGTTTCGACTTCCGGCAGCAAGCTGTTGACCAGCGATGACTTGCCAACGCCGGACTGGCCGACGAACACGCTGATGCGTCCGTCGAGCTGCTTTTGCAACTGCTCCATGCCGTCGCCGTGGTGCGCGGAAACTTCCAGCACCGGATAACCCAGCGTGCGGTACACCGCCAGCAGCGCGTTCAGCGCCGGGGCGTTCTGCTCGTCGATCAGGTCGAATTTGTTCAGCAGCAGCAGAGGGCGGATGCCGGCGTGTTCGGCGGCGACCAGGTAGCGGTCGATCAGGTTGGCGTGCGGCTCGGGCAGCGGGGCGAAGACGATGACGATCATGTCGACGTTGGCGGCAACCGGTTTGAGCTGGCCGCGGCTGTCGGGGCGGCACAGTTCGGTGCTGCGCGGCAATTGCGCGACGATCACGCCGATGCCCTGGTTGCCGGCGCGCCAGACGACTTTGTCGCCGGTTACCAGTGCCGGCAGGTTGGCGCGCAGGTGGCAGCGGAACACTTGCCCGGCGAGTTCGCCTTCAGCGGCCTCGACTTCAACCTGCACGCCGAAGTGCGCGATGACCAGGCCGTGTTGCTCAGGGCCAAGATCGCCGCCCTCTAGGGCCTCGACCGCCGAGGACTCGCGTTTGGCGGCGCGGGCGGCGCGCTCGCCCTGAATCTTTTCGATGCGCCAGTTTTGACGACGATTGAGTTGGCGTTTGGCCATGGGTGTTCCGTCTGAAGAATGCAGCGATTAGGTAAAACGGCCGCGAGTTTAGCACGCCCGGCCAGCGGCCTAGGCTAAACTGCGCAGCATTGCCTAGGAGCCCGAATATGCAAAACCCGCAAAACCTGATCTGGATCGACCTGGAAATGACCGGTCTGGACCCGGACAACGATGTGATCATCGAAATGGCCACCATCGTCACCGACAGTGAGCTCAACACATTGGCCGAAGGCCCGGTGATCGCCATCCATCACGGCGACGAAGTCCTGGCGCGCATGGATGAGTGGAACACCCGCACCCACGGCAATTCCGGCCTGACCCAGCGTGTACGCGAAAGCCGCATCAGCATGGCCGAGGCCGAGGCCGAAACCATCGCTTTCCTGGAACAATGGGTGCCGAAGGGCAAGTCGCCGATCTGCGGCAACAGCATCTGCCAGGATCGCCGCTTCCTTTATACCCACATGAAAGCGCTGGAAAGCTACTTCCACTACCGCAACCTCGACGTCTCCACACTCAAGGAACTGGCCGCGCGCTGGGCTCCGGATGTGCGCGACAGCTTCAAGAAGGGCAGCACGCACCTGGCGCTGGATGACATCCGCGAATCGATCGCCGAGCTGCAGCACTACCGCAAGCATTTCATCAAGTTCTGACGCGATCCCTGTGTAGGAGCTGCCGCAGGCTGCGATCTTTTGATCTCTGTTTTGAATCTGAAAAAGCAGAATCAGAAGATCGCAGCCTTCGGCGGCTCCTACAGGGAGTTGTGTTTGCTGAGGCGCCCTCTTCTGGTGCGGCGCTGAAGTGGCTAGACTGCGCGCCTTTCTGCCTGGGCTGCCATCATGTTGCTGATGCTCTATCTCATCGCCATCACCGCCGAAGCCATGACCGGCGCACTGTCCGCCGGACGACGCGGCATGGACTGGTTTGGCGTGGTGCTGATCGCCTGCATCACCGCGCTGGGTGGCGGTTCGGTGCGCGACGTGTTGCTCGGACATTACCCGCTGACCTGGGTCAAACACCCGGAGTATCTGGTGCTGACGTCGGTGGCCGCGATGTTCACCGTATTCACGGCCCGCTGGATGCGCCATCTGCGCTCACTGTTTCTGGTGCTCGACGCGGTAGGGCTGGTGGCATTCACTTTGATCGGTTGCATGACCGCTCTGGAGATGGGCCACGGCATGCTGGTGGCATCGGTCAGCGGCGTCATTACCGGGGTGTTCGGCGGCATCCTGCGCGACATTTTCTGTAACGACATTCCGCTGATCTTTCGGCGCGAACTCTATGCCAGCGTCTCGTTTGCCGCTGCATGGTGCTACATGCTTTGTCTGTACCTGAACGTGCCAGGCGAGCAGGCGATTCTGATTACGCTGTTCGGTGGGTTTCTGCTACGCCTGCTGGCGATCCGTTTTCACTGGGAAATGCCCAAGTTCGTTTACAACGACGCGCCCTGACGCTCGGCATGTTGCCTGAGCGCCCACTCGACGTGTTCCTGCACCAGATCTGAAGGAAAATCGCGGCGCGCCTTCAAGGCTTCTAGCACCGGGATCGTTGAAGGCGCATTACCCAGTCCCACCGCCAGATTCCTCAACCAGCGCTCATAACCGGCGCGCCGCAACGGCGAGCCTTCCGTGCTGCTCAAGAACTTGTCTTCATCCCACATAAACAGCTCGGCCAGTTCGGCGTTGTCGAGGTTGTGCCGTGGCTTGAAATCGCCTTCCTGTGAAGGTTTGGCGAAACGGTTCCACGGGCAGACGATCTGGCAGTCATCGCAGCCGAACACGCGATTGCCGATCAGCGGGCGCAGCTCTTCAGGGATGGCGGTTTTCAGTTCGATGGTCAGATAGGAAATGCAGCGCCGCGCGTCCAGCACATACGGGCCGACGAAGGCATTGGTCGGGCAGATATCCAGGCACGCAGTGCAGCGCCCGCAATGTTCGATGCTGTGTGGTTGGTCCATCGGCAACGGCAGGTCGACGAATAGCTCGCTTAGAAAGAAATAACTCCCGGCCTTGCGATTCAGCACCAGGGTGTTCTTGCCAATCCAGCCCAGCCCTGCCTGTTCGGCGATGGCCTTTTCCAGCACCGGGGCGCTGTCGACGAAAGCACGGAAACCGAACGGGCCGATCTCGGCCTGAATTTTGTCGGCCAATTGCTGCACACGTTTACGGATCAATTTGTGGTAATCGCGGCCCAAGGCATAACGCGACACGTAAACTTTTTCCGGTTGCGCCAGACGTTTGGCCATTTCGGTATCGCCTGGCAGGTAGTCCATGCGCAGCGAGACCACCCGCAAAGTGCCCGGCACCAGTTCCTCGGGGTGCGAGCGTTTGCTGCCATGGGCGCTCATGTAGTCCATTTCGCCGTGGTAGCCGGCCGCGAGCCAGCGCTCCAGGTGCTGCTCGTGCTCGGCGAGGTGCAGGCCGCTGATGCCGACTTGCTGAAAGCCCAGCTCGCGGCCCCACTCCTTGATTGATTGGGCGAGGGCGGGCAGGTCTGTGGTGATGGCGGACATGAGGCGAGAGAAACCGGAGCTGAGGTGCGTATAATTCTGCCAGACATCGGAGCTCGAAGACGCATGCCGCAGACGAAAGATGAATTACCCGACGCACTGTACGGCGCCGCCCAGGTGCGCGAGCTCGACGCCCGGCTGATTGCCGCCGGCACGCCGGGCTTCGAATTGATGCAGCGGGCGGCCCGGGCGACCTGGCGCGCGCTGGTGCGGCAATGGCCGGACGCGAACGAACTGACGGTGCTCGTCGGGCATGGCAACAATGCTGGCGACGGTTATCTCATCGCCGTACTGGCGCTTCGCGCCGGTTGGGCTGTACGCCTGCTGGCGGTGGGCGATCCACAGCGCTTGCAAGGGGATGCGGCGCTTGCTCATGCAAAGGCACTGGCCGCAGGCGTTGCCTCGCAGCACTGGACAGATGACAGCGAGCTGCGCGGCGTCCTCGTCGATGCCTTGCTTGGCACAGGCTTGAGCGGCGAGGTACGCAAGCCCTATGCGGCTGTGATCAACGCGATCAATGCCAGCGGTCTGCCCGTAACGGCAGTCGACATTCCTTCCGGGCTTTGCGCCGACACCGGAAGAATCTTGGGCGTCGCGGTGCATGCTGATCTCACGGTGACTTTTATCGGCCTGAAAGTTGGCCTGTTCACTGGCGACGCCGCCGATCACATCGGTGAACTGGTATTCAATGATCTGCAGGCCAGCGCCGACATTTATAGTGACATTGCTGTCCGCGCCCGGCGCCTTAGCCAGGCTAATCTTCCGCGACCAGCGCCGCGCGCACCGACGGCGCACAAGGGTCGCTTTGGTCATGTGCTGCTGATCGGCGGCGATCACGGCTTTGGCGGGGCGATTTTACTCAGTACGCAAATGGCCCTGCGCAGCGGCGCGGGCATGGTGTCGCTGGCGACGCGTCCCGAACACGTCCCGGCGGCGCTGACCCGGGTGCCGGAAGCCATGGCCCTCGGCACCTCGTCGGCCAATCAGTTGGTAGGTTTGCTGGAAAAGGTCTCGACGCTGGTCGTCGGTCCCGGGTTGGGGCAGGCCAGTTGGGGGCGCGCATTGTTGTCCGCCGCAGCCAACGCATCCTTGCAGCAGGTATGGGACGCCGATGCGTTGAACCTGCTGGCCAGCGGCTTCGTTCAATTACCCAAGGGTTGTGTGATTACCCCGCATCCGGGCGAAGCGGCGCGGTTGTTGGCTATCGGCACCGCCGAGGTGCAGGCGGATCGCCCGGCGGCAGCGCTGGCGCTGAGCAAAAAATACTCAGCGGTGGTCGTGCTCAAAGGTTCGGGTAGCCTGATCGCCCATCCCGACGGGCGTCTTTCGCTGTGTCATCAAGGACATCCGGCGATGGCTACGGGCGGCCTCGGCGATGTGCTGGCCGGATTGATCGGCGCCCTGCTGGCCCAAGGCATGGATGCGTTCGACGCGGCATGCCTGGCCGTCTGGCTGCACGCCAACGCGGGTATGCAACAAGGCAAATTCGGCCGTGGGCTGGCGGCCAGTGATCTGATTTCAGCCATTCGTCAGTTGTTCGAGGAGCAAGCACCGTGTCTGAAGTAACCCTGTACCTGGCCGATGAACAGGCGATGAGCGACTTTGGCGCACGGATCGCCCGCGTCACCCAGGGCCATGGCCTGATTTTTCTCGAGGGCAACCTGGGCATGGGCAAAACCACCCTGTCGCGCGGCATCATTCGCGGGCTGGGGCATGTCGGCGCGGTGAAAAGTCCGACCTTCACGTTGGTCGAGCCTTACGAGATCGGTGACATTCGCGCCTTCCATTTCGACCTGTATCGCCTGGTCGATCCGGAGGAGCTGGAGTTTCTCGGCATCCGCGACTACTTCGAAGACGATGCCCTGTGCCTGATCGAATGGCCCGATAAAGGTGCAGGCTTTTTGCCAAAGCCTGACCTGACCATTACCATTACCCCGCAAGACAGCGGGCGTTCGCTGAAAATTTTGTCCCAGGGCTCGCGTGGCGAGGCCTGGTGTGCCGCTTTGGCATTGGAATCCAATTAAATGATGGGGTTTGGTATGCGCTTTCGCGCGTTGGTGGCTGCCGCTGGACTGATGTTGATGGCAGTAACCGTCAACGCTGTGGCCGACTCAAAGGTCAACAGCGTGCGCCTGTGGCGGGCGCCGGACAACACGCGACTGGTCTTCGACCTGAGCGGCCCGGTGCAGCACAGCGTCTTCACCCTGACCGCGCCGGACCGGCTGGTGATCGACATCAATGGCGCCTCCCTTGGCGCGCCGTTGAACGTGCAGACCGCGAACACGCCGATCACCGCGATGCGCTCGGCCCAGCGCACGCCGACCGACCTGCGGGTGGTCATCGACCTGAAAAAAGCCGTCACTCCGAAAAGCTTCTCGCTGGCGCCGAACGCGCAGTATGGCAACCGTCTGGTGGTCGATCTGTTCGACAACCCGGCCGATGCCGCGCCGCCGCCTGCGCCAACGCCATCGGTGGCGACCGTGCCGGCAGTGCCGGTGACCCCGACTGAACCGGCGATCAAACTGCCGCCTGCCCCGGCCGGCAAACGCGACATTATCGTTGTGATCGACGCCGGCCACGGTGGCGAAGACCCGGGCGCGTCCGGCTCGCGCGGCCAGCGTGAAAAAGACGTGGTGCTGCAGATCGCTCGCGAATTGCAGCGTCAGGTCAACGGCATGAAAGGCTTCCGCGCTGAACTGACCCGTACTGGCGACTACTTCATTCCATTGCGCGGGCGTACCGAAATCGCTCGCAAGAAGGGCGCCGACCTGTTCGTCTCGATCCACGCCGACGCCGCGCCGTCCGCAGCCGCTTTCGGTGCTTCGGTGTTCGCCCTGTCTGATCGTGGCGCTACGTCCGAGACCGCCCGTTGGCTGGCCGACAGTGAAAACCGTTCCGACCTGATCGGCGGTGCCGGCAACGTCAGCCTCGACGACAAGGACCGCATGCTCGCCGGCGTGCTGCTCGACCTGTCGATGACCGCGTCGCTGACCTCCAGCCTCAACGTCGGTCAGAAGGTTCTGACCAATATTGGCCGCGTCACACCGCTGCACAAACAGCGCGTGGAACAGGCCGGGTTCATGGTGCTGAAGTCGCCGGATATCCCGTCGATCCTGGTCGAAACCGGTTTCATCTCCAACGCCAACGAAGCCAACAAACTGTCGGCCTCGAGCCATCAGCAAGCGCTGGCCCGCTCGATCAGCAGCGGTGTGCGCCAGTTCTTCCAGCAGAATCCACCGCCGGGCACTTACATCGCCTGGCTGCGTGATTCCGGCAAGATTGCCCAAGGCCCGCGCGACCACCGCGTCGGCCCGGGGGAAACCCTGGCGATGATTGGCGTGCGCTATCAGGTTTCGCCGGCCACCTTGCGTGCCGCCAACAATCTGAAGAGTGACGAGCTGAAAGTGGGTCAGCACCTGACTATTCCAGGCACCGAACTGGCGTCGAAAGAATGAACCAGGTATTGAACACGGCGCGCATCGAACTGCTCAGCCCACGGCTGGCGAACCAGATCGCCGCCGGTGAAGTGGTCGAGCGCCCGGCTTCGGTGATCAAGGAGCTGCTGGAAAACAGCCTCGATTCCGGTGCCAAGCGTATCGATGTCGATGTCGAACAGGGCGGCGTCAAGCTGCTGCGGGTGCGTGATGACGGCAGCGGTATTTCTGCCGATGACCTGCCGCTGGCGCTGGCCCGGCACGCCACCAGCAAGATTCGCAATCTCGAAGATCTGGAACAGGTGATGAGCCTCGGGTTTCGGGGCGAAGCGCTGGCGTCGATCAGCTCTGTGGCGCGTCTGACCCTGACCTCGCGCACCCGCGATGCCGATCAGGCCTGGCAGGTGGAAACCGAAGGGCGTGACATGGCACCGCGCGTGCAGCCGGCTGCACACCCGGTTGGCACCTCGGTGGAAGTCCGCGACCTGTTTTTCAACACCCCGGCACGGCGCAAATTTCTCAAGACCGAAAAAACCGAATTCGATCACCTGCAAGAAGTGATCAAGCGTCTCGCGCTGGCGCGTTTCGACGTAGCGTTTCATTTGCGCCACAACGGCAAAACCATTCTCAGCCTGCACGAGGCCCACGATGACGCGGCCCGTGCGCGGCGCGTGGCGGCGATCTGCGGTTCGGGTTTCCTTGAGCAGGCGTTGCCGATCGAGATCGAGCGCAATGGTTTGCACCTGTGGGGTTGGGTCGGTTTGCCGACTTTCAACCGCAGTCAGGCGGACTTGCAGTATTTCTTTGTGAACGGTCGGGCGGTGCGCGACAAATTGGTGGCCCACGCCGTGCGCCAGGCTTATCGCGACGTGCTGTTCAACGGCCGGCATCCGACCTTCGCGCTGTTTTTCGAGGTAGACCCTGCAGCGGTCGACGTCAACGTGCACCCGACCAAGCATGAAGTGCGCTTTCGTGACGGGCGCATGGTTCACGATTTCCTGTATGGCACGTTGCACCGTGCGCTGGGCGATGTGCGTCCGGAAGACCAGTTGGCCGGCTCGGTCACCACGGCAATCGTTCGGCCCAGCGGAATCGAGGCGGGCGAATTCGGCCCGCAAGGCGAGATGCGTCTGGCCGCCAATGCGCTGCTCGAGCAGCCGCAGGCGCAACCGGCATTCAACACTGCGTCCGGCGCCAGCGCTGGCGGCGCTTATCAGTATCAATACACGCCGCGTCCGCAATCGACGGTGCCTGTCGCCGAGGCGCAAGCTGCCTACAAAGAGTTCTTCGCGCCGCTGCCGGAAGCCAATGCCAGCGCACTGCCGACCGGCCAGGAAGATATCCCGCCGCTCGGCTATGCACTGGCGCAGCTCAAGGGCATCTATATTCTGTCCGAGAACGCCCATGGCCTGGTGCTGGTGGATATGCATGCCGCCCACGAACGCATCATGTACGAGCGCCTGAAAATCGCCATGGCCAGCGAAGGCCTCAGTGGTCAGCCGTTGCTGGTGCCGGAGTCGCTGGCGGTGAGTCAGCGCGAGGCCGATTGCGCTGAAGAACACGCCGCGTGGTTCCAGCGGCTGGGCTTCGAATTGCAGCGGCTGGGCCCGGAAACTTTGGCGATCCGGCAGATTCCAGCATTGCTCAAGCAGGCGGAAGCCAATCGACTGGTCGGCGACGTGCTTTCGGATCTGATGGAATACGGCACCAGCGATCGCATTCAGGCGCACCTCAACGAACTGCTCGGCACCATGGCCTGCCACGGGGCGATCCGCGCCAACCGGCGCCTGGCCCTGCCGGAAATGAACGGCCTGCTGCGTGACATGGAGAACACCGAGCGCAGTGGTCAATGCAACCATGGCCGACCGACCTGGACCCAATTGGGCCTGGACGATCTGGACAAACTGTTCCTGCGCGGTCGTTGATGAGCCAGCTGCCTCCAGCGATTTTCCTGATGGGCCCGACCGCTGCGGGCAAGACAGATCTGGCCATCGAGCTGACCAAGGTGCTGCCGTGCGAATTGATCAGTGTCGACTCGGCGCTTGTTTATCGCGGCATGGACATCGGCACGGCCAAGCCTTCGAAAGCACTGCTAAACGAATACCCGCACCGGTTGATCGATATTCTCGACCCTGCCGAGGCGTATTCCGCTGCCGATTTCCGTCGCGACGCCCTGCAGGCCATGGCCGAAATCACTGCGCGGGGAAAGATCCCGCTGTTGGTCGGCGGCACGATGCTTTATTACAAGGCGTTGGTCGAAGGTCTGGCGGACATGCCGGCGGCCGATGCCCAGGTGCGCGCGCAAATAGAGGAAGAAGCGGCACGCCTCGGCTGGCAGGTGCTGCACGAGCAGTTGGCGCAAATCGATCCGGTGTCGGCAGCGCGCATTCATCCAAATGATCCGCAGCGCTTGAGTCGGGCGCTGGAAGTGTACCGAGTCAGCGGGCAGAGCATGACTGCCCTGCGCGAGCAACAATCTGCGCAAAGTACTGAAGCAGCCGCTTCTGGACGCCAACAATTACCCTATACTGTCGCGAACCTGGCCATTGCTCCGGCAAATCGCCAGGTTCTGCACCAGCGAATTGAACAAAGATTCACAAATATGTTGGAACAGGGGTTCATCGACGAGGTCGTAGCCCTGCGTAAAAGAAGTGACCTGCATTCGGGGTTGCCGTCTATACGTGCGGTAGGCTACCGCCAAGTCTGGGATTACCTGGACGGCAAGCTGACGTTGGCCCAGATGCAGGAGCGCGGCATCATCGCCACGCGCCAATTGGCCAAGCGCCAGTTTACCTGGCTGCGCAGCTGGGACGATTTGCACTGGCTGGACAGTCTTGATTGCGACAATCTGCCACGCGCCTTGAAATACCTTGGGACCATCTCCATATTGAGCTGAGTCCTTGCAATTGCCGTCTATCCTTGGGGGTGTGACGGCCAAAGCCATCTGAATTACCTATTTTTTATTATTGAATCCTTAAAGGAGTGCGGCACATGTCAAAAGGGCATTCGCTACAAGACCCTTACCTGAACACTTTACGTAAAGAGAAAGTCGGGGTTTCCATTTACCTGGTCAACGGTATCAAACTGCAAGGGACGATCGAGTCGTTCGACCAGTTCGTGATCCTGCTGAAAAACACCGTCAGCCAGATGGTCTACAAGCACGCTATCTCGACTGTCGTACCGGTTCGTCCAATTCGTCTGCCTAGCGCAACCGAAAACGAACAGGGCGACGCAGAGCCAGCTCCAGGTAACGCCTGATAGGAGTCTCCTTTGTTCTTTGAGCGCCACGGTGGTGGTGAGCGAGTCATCCTCGTTCACTTGGATGGACAGGACCCTGAGGCGCGCGAAGATCCGCAGGAGTTTCAGGAGTTGGCTAATTCGGCCGGCGCCGAGGCCGTTGCGTTTTTTAACGTGCCGCGTCATCGGCCAACCGCCAAATATCTGATCGGCAGCGGCAAGGTCGAAGAGCTACGCGACCTGGTCAAGGCTGAAGAAGCTGATCTGGTGATTTTCAATCACATTCTCACGCCCAGTCAGGAGCGCAACCTCGAACGTGTTTTCGAGTGCCGCGTGATCGACCGCACCGGGCTGATTCTCGATATTTTTGCCCAACGCGCGCGCACCCATGAGGGCAAGCTGCAAGTCGAACTGGCCCAGCTTGACCACATGAGCACGCGGCTGGTTCGCGGCTGGACTCACCTTGAACGCCAGGGTGGCGGCATCGGTATGCGCGGCCCGGGTGAAACCCAACTCGAAACCGACCGCCGTCTGTTGCGGGTTCGTCTGCGTCAGATCAAGGGCCGGCTGGAAAAAGTGCGCAGCCAGCGCGAGCAATCGCGCCGCGGCCGATCCCGTGCGGACATTCCTACCGTTTCGCTGGTGGGCTACACCAACGCCGGCAAATCGACACTCTTCAACAACGTGACGAAGTCCGACGTCTACGCGGCCGATCAACTGTTCGCCACGCTCGACCCGACCCTGCGCCGTCTGGAGCTTGACGACCTCGGTCCGATTGTTCTGGCCGACACCGTGGGTTTCATTCGTCACCTGCCGCACAAGCTCGTCGAGGCATTTCGGTCTACGCTCGAAGAGTCGAGCAATTCCAACCTGCTGCTGCACGTGATCGATGCGGCCGAACCGGATCGCATGTTGCAGATCGAGCAGGTGATGGTGGTGCTGGGCGAGATTGGCGCGCAGGACTTGCCGATCCTCGAGGTCTATAACAAACTCGATTTGCTCGAAGGTGTCGAGCCGCAGATCCAGCGCGATGCCGATGGCAAGCCGCAACGGGTCTGGCTTTCGGCGCGTGATGGCAGCGGTCTGGAACTGCTTGAACAGGCCATCGCCGAGTTGCTCGGCAGTGATTTGTTCGTTGGTACCTTGCGTCTGCCGCAACGATTCGCTCGACTGCGTGCGCAGTTCTTCGAACTCGGGGCGGTGCAGAAAGAAGAATACGATGAAGAAGGTGTCAGCCTGCTGGCCGTTCGTTTGCCCCGGATCGAGCTGAATCGATTGGTAAGCCGCGAAGGATTGCAGCCGATGGAATTCATCGAGCAACACACTTTGCAATAAAAGCCTGAAAAAGCGGTTGTGCCGCAACGGCAGGCATTCTGTAGCATTGGTCGGCGCGCCGTGGGTGCGTCTTTGCTTTATCAGATGGAGAGCGCTATGGCTTGGAATGAGCCGGGTGGCAACTCGAATAATCAGGATCCCTGGGGTGGCAAGCGCCGCAATAACGGCGACCGCAAGGGACCACCGGATCTCGACGAGGCCTTCCGAAAGCTGCAGGAAAGCCTGAACGGGTTGTTCGGTGGTGGTAAGAAACGCGGTGATGATGGCGGCGGGTCGGGCAGGAGCAGTGGCGGCTTCGGCGGCCTGCTCGGCATCGGCCTGGTGGTGCTGGCGGCTGTCTGGCTGTACAGCGCGGTCTACGTGGTGGACGAGCAGGAGCAAGCCGTGGTGCTGCGCTTCGGCAAGTACTACGAGACTGTTGGCCCGGGCCTGAACATCTACTTCCCGCCGATCGACAAGAAGTACATGGAAAACGTGACGCGCGAGCGTGCGTACTCCAAGCAGGGCCAGATGCTGACTGAAGACGAAAACATCGTCGAAGTGCCGCTGACCGTGCAGTACAAGATCAGCAACCTGCAGGACTTCGTGCTGAACGTCGATCAGCCGGAAATCAGCCTGCAGCACGCGACTGAAAGTGCCCTGCGTCACGTGGTCGGTTCCACCGCCATGGACCAGGTGCTCACCGAAGGTCGTGAATTGATGGCCAGCGAGATCAAGGAGCGTCTGCAACGTTTCCTCGATACCTATCGCACCGGTATCACCGTTACCCAGGTCAACGTGCAGAGCGCAGCGGCACCGCGTGAAGTACAGGAAGCCTTCGACGACGTGATCCGCGCCCGTGAAGACGAGCAGCGTTCGCGCAACCAGGCCGAAACCTACGCCAACGGCGTGGTGCCGGAAGCCCGTGGTCAGGCCCAGCGCATCATCGAAGATGCCAACGGTTACCGCGACGAAACGATCTCGCGCGCCAAGGGTGAGGCTGATCGCTTCACCAAGCTGGTAGCCGAATATCGCAAGGCACCTGAAGTCACCCGCGAGCGTCTGTACCTGGACACCATGCAGGAAGTCTTCAGCAACACCAGCAAGGTGCTTGTGACCGGTAACAAGAACGGCCAGAGCAATCTGCTCTACCTGCCGTTGGACAAAATGATCCAGAACAGTTCGGGTAATGCACCGGTGACCGGTTCGGCCGCCAGCAACAACACGGACGTCACGCCGCATGTCACTGACGTGCCGCAGACGCGTACAAGGGAGACCCGCTGATGAGCAATAAATCGCTGATCGCCCTGATCGTTGGCGTCGTCGTGGTACTGGTGGGCTGGAATTGCTTCTACATCGTCGCTCAGACCGAGCGCGCGGTGCTGCTGCAATTCGGTCGTGTGGTTCAGGCCGATGTCCAGCCGGGTTTGCATGTGAAGGTGCCTTACGTTAACCAGGTGCGCAAATTCGATGCGCGTCTGTTGACGCTGGATGCACCGACGCAGCGCTTCCTGACCCTGGAAAAGAAAGCCGTGATGGTCGATGCCTACGCCAAGTGGCGGGTGAAAGATGCCGAGCGCTTCTACACCGCGACTTCGGGTCTGAAGCAGATCGCCGACGAGCGTCTGTCCCGTCGTCTGGAATCCGGCCTGCGTGACCAGTTCGGTAAGCGCACCCTGCACGAAGTGGTGTCGGGTGAGCGTGATGCGCTGATGGCTGACATCACTGCATCGCTGAACAAGATGGCCGAAAAAGAGCTGGGTATCGAAGTGGTCGATGTCCGGGTCAAGGCGATCGATCTGCCGAAAGAAGTGAACCGCAGTGTGTTCGAGCGTATGAGCACCGAGCGTGAGCGTGAAGCTCGCGAGCACCGCGCCAAGGGTAACGAGCTGGCCGAAGGCATCCGAGCCGACGCTGATCGTCAGCGCCGCGTGCTGCTGGCTGAAGCCTATCGTGAATCCGAAGAGGTTCGCGGTGACGGTGACGCCCAGGCTGCTGCGATCTACTCCAAGGCCTACGGCCAGGATCAGGAATTCTACGGTTTCTACCGTAGCCTGCGTGCCTACCGTGAAAGCTTCGCGAACAAATCCGACGTCCTGGTCCTCGACCCAAGCAGCGACTTCTTCCGCTACCTGGAAAAAGCCAAACCTTGACACGGCGTTGACCTGAATCATTCCGCCCGGCGGCTAAAACCTCGGGCGGGGTGATCCTTTCGGAAAACGTGTGTATGATGCGGCAGCCGGGAAATTCCCGGCTTTTTTGCGTCTGCACGTTTGATTGCTGTTTTTGTTGCAGGCATCGGGTTTGAACGGCCCGAGCGTTTTTCGAGGAAAGTGATGGGCGAAGCCAGTAACAGGCCTTTCGCTGCGTCGTTCATGCGCGTGCGTTTTGAACGCCCCGGTCATTTTCTGCTTCACTCAAGGCTCGCCCTCGTGCTGGCCGCCCGGATCAAAGGGGAATGGCGTAATGGCAACGGTAGACCGCTGGCTGCTGCCAGATGGCATCGAAGAAGTACTGCCACCGGAGGCGGCGCGCATTGAAGTCGCGCGTCGTCAGGTGTTGGATCTGTTCCAGAGCTGGGGTTACGAATTCGTCGTGACTCCCCATATCGAGTACCTGGAATCCCTGCTGACCGGCGCGGGCCAGGACCTGGATCTGCGTACCTTCAAGGTCATCGACCCGCAATCGGGCCGGCAGATGGGTTTCCGTGCCGATATCACGCCGCAGGTTGCGCGCATCGATGCGCACACTCTGCGCCGCGAAGGCCCTAGCCGTCTGTGCTACGCCGGCAGCGTACTGCACGCCCAGCCACGTGCATTGTCCTCCTCGCGCAGCCCGATCCAGTTGGGCGCCGAGTTGTACGGCGACGCCAGCCCGAGCAGCGACGTCGAAGTCATCAGTCTGATGCTGGCCATGCTGCAACTGGCCGATGTACCGGACGTGCACATGGACCTCGGACATGTTGGCATCTACCGTGGTCTGGCGCGCGCCGCGGGTCTGTCCGGTGAAGTCGAGCAGCAGCTGTTCGACGCCCTGCAACGCAAGGCCATCGATGAAGTGATTACCCTGACCGAAGGCCTGCCGGCCGATCTGTCCGGCATGCTGCGCGCACTGGTTGATCTGTGCGGTGGCCGGGAAGTGTTGAGCGCTGCCCGCGAGCGTCTGGCCAATGCGCCCGCGCCGGTTCTGGCGGCGCTGGAAGACTTGCTGGCGATCGCCGAGCGTCTGTCCGTGCGCTTCCCGCAGCTGCCGCTGTATTTCGACCTCGGCGAACTGCGTGGCTATCACTACCACACCGGTGTGGTGTTCGCGGTGTTCGTGCCCGGCGTTGGCCAGTCCATCGCTCAGGGCGGTCGTTACGATGACATCGGCGCCGACTTCGGTCGCGCCCGTCCGGCAACTGGTTTCTCTACCGATTTGAAAACCCTGGTGACCCTGGGGCGTGCTGAGATCGAGCTACCGTCTGGCGGTATCTGGATGCCTGACAGTACGGATGCGGCACTCTGGCAGCAGGTTTGCCAGTTGCGCAGTGAGGGTCAGCGTGTCGTTCAGGCCTTGCCTGGACAACCTTTGGCCGCCGCCCGTGATGCGGACTGCGACCGGCAATTGATTCAGCAGAACGGGCTTTGGCAAGTATCGCCACTGGCTTCTTGAGTTTTCCTGCCGGCCATCGCCGGCACCAAGTTTGCGCGAATGAGGACAAGTGTTATGGGTAAGAATGTCGTAGTCCTGGGCACCCAGTGGGGTGATGAGGGCAAAGGCAAGATCGTTGATCTGCTGACCGAACATGCTGCCGCCGTGGTGCGCTACCAGGGTGGCCACAACGCGGGCCACACGCTGGTGATCGACGGCGAGAAAACCGTTTTGCACCTGATTCCGTCGGGCGTGCTGCGCGAAGGCGTGCAATGCCTGATCGGCAACGGCGTGGTCGTCGCACCTGACGCCCTGCTGCGCGAGATCACCAAGCTGGAAGAGAAAGGCGTACCGGTGCGCGAGCGCCTGCGCATCAGCCCGTCCTGCCCGCTGATCCTGTCCTTCCACGTCGCGCTGGACCAGGCCCGTGAAAAGGCCCGTGGCGAGCTGAAGATCGGCACCACCGGTCGCGGCATCGGCCCTGCTTACGAAGATAAAGTTGCCCGTCGTGGCCTGCGTGTCGGCGACCTGCTGAACATGCCGCGCTTCGAAGACAAGCTGCGTGAGCTGGTGGATTACCACAACTTCATGCTGGTCGGTTACTACAAAGAGCCAGCCATCGAGTTCGAAAAAACTCTGGCCGAGTGCAAGGAATACGCTGAGCTGCTCAAGCCGCTGATGCTCGACGTGACTGCCGAGCTGCACGACCTGCGTCGCGCCGGCAAGGACATCATGTTCGAAGGCGCACAAGGTTCGTTGCTCGACATCGACCACGGCACCTACCCGTACGTGACCAGCTCCAACACCACCGCTGGTGGCGTAGCGACCGGTTCGGGCGTTGGTCCGATGTTCCTCGATTACATCCTGGGCATCACCAAGGCGTACACCACCCGCGTCGGTTCCGGCCCGTTCCCGACCGAACTGTTCGATGACGTGGGTGCGCACCTGGCCAAGCAAGGCCACGAGTTCGGCGCCACCACCGGCCGTGCCCGTCGTTGTGGCTGGTTCGACGCCGTCATCCTGCGTCGCGCGATCGACGTGAATAGCATCTCGGGCATCTGCCTGACCAAGCTGGACGTACTCGACGGTCTGCAAACCATCAACATCTGCGTTGGCTACAAAGACGCGCAGGGCAACGCTGTTGCTCCGACTGACGCAGACAGCTACGTCGGCCTGCAGCCGGTGTACGAAGAAGTGCCGGGCTGGAGCGAGTCGACCGTGGGTGCCAAGACCCTGGAAGAGCTGCCGGCCAATGCTCGCGCCTACATCAAGCGCGTCGAAGAGTTGATCGGCGCACCGATCGACATTATTTCGACGGGCCCGGACCGCAACGAAACCATCGTTCTGCGTCATCCGTTTGCTTGATAAGTCGTTGATGTAGAAAACAAAGGCCCCTTAATCGGGGCCTTTGTCGTTTATGCCTGTTGGACGGCATGACCTTTGCTGTAAATCTGGCTACAAGAGTGCCATCAAATTAATGGCGTCAACGTAGAGGGATTTAAAGTGTCAGCCGTTCTCTCACTGTTACAAAGCCGTTTGCTGCGACCGGTGTTCGTTACCCTTGGTATAGCCCTTTTGGTGCAGGTGTTGGTGGCCGTTGCCCTGACGCGGAGCACCGTCACGGCGCTGGAAGCCGATCTGGCCGTGCGCCTGGGAGCCGACAGTCAAAAGCTCTCCGGTGAGCTGGAGCAGGCCGGGCGTGAAGTCACTTCCAGTCTTGATGCTTTGTCGGCCAGCACTCGTCAGCGTCTGACCGCCGGTTTGTCTGCGCGCCTCAAAGAAGAGCAGGTGCAACTGCGTGCCACGCTGGAAAAGGATCTGAAGGATTCGGCTAACGACATGGCGCAGTTGCTTGCGTCCGTAGCGCCACGTGCCATGTGGGACAGTGACGTACCAACGCTGTCGGAGTTCGCTCGCCGCGCCCAGCGCAACCCCAACGTGCTGTTCGTCGTCTATGACGACGCCACTGGCCAGCACCTGACCCGTTACCTCAATCGTGAAAACCCGATCAACAAGGCCTTGCTGGAAAAAGGTCAGGGCGAGCGTGCGCTGGACAAAGTGCTGGATGCGGCGAAAAACGATCCATCGGTCTACTACCTCGAAGCCTCGATCAATCCCAATGGCGTGGAAATCGGCAAGGTGCTGATGGGTGTTTCCACGGCCTCGGTGGAAACTGATCTGGCCGAACTCGACAAACGCTTCCTGGCGCTGATTGCCAGCAGCGATCAACTGGTCGGCGACAGCCTCAAAGGTGCGGCGGCGGACAGCGCCAAAGCGATGCAGGCGCGCCTGCAATCGGCGCAAGCCACCGCCGGCGAAATGAAAGCCAACACCGCGCAAACCGTTCAGGAGGCAGCTGCGACATTGCGCTGGCGCATCGGCCTGGGCCTGGCACTGGTCGGTTGCGGCGTGCTGCTGTTGCTGGCCGTGGTGCTCGGTCATCGGGTAGTCAATCGCCTGAAAATGCTCAACGCGGCGATGGACGATCTGGCGGCGGGCGAGGGCGATCTGACGAAGCGCGTGCAGATCAACAGCAAAGACGAAATCGGCGACATGGCTTCGGCGGTCAACCGCTTTGTGGACAAGTTGCAGCCGATCGTGCGCGAGGCGGGCGATGTCGCTCAGCGCACCGGCGTCGAGATTGGCGCAATGACGCTGCGCAATGCCGGCGCTGATGCGGCAGCCGGTATGCAGCGCGATGAAGTTGCCGAGAGCCTGCGTGCGTTGTCGCAAATGGCCGACGAGGCGCAATCGGAAAGCCATGCGATGCAGGCCGCACTCAAGCAAGTGGTGGAAATCCGTCAAGCAACCGATGAAAACACCCGCACCTCGGCCAGGGTCGGCGGCCTGATCGAAGCGCTGGCCGGGCAGGTCGATACCGGGGCGAAAGTCATCGAGCGGCTGGCACAGCAGAGTGAGCAGATCGAAGTGGTGCTGACGGTGATCCACGGTATCGCCGAGCAAACCAACCTGCTGGCCTTGAACGCAGCGATTGAGGCGGCGCGCGCGGGAGAGACCGGGCGTGGGTTCGCCGTGGTCGCCGACGAAGTGCGTGCATTGGCGAGCAAGACACAAAGCTCGACGGGCGATATTCAGGCGCACATCGTCGCGTTGCAGCAGGGTGCACGGGAGGCGGTCGAAGCGATTGGCCAGGCGGGACGGCAGGCCAGTGAAGGATTGCTGGTGCTGCGTGACAGCGCACGACTGCAGCAATCGGTACAGGCCTCGGTTGAGCAAGTGCACGCGGCGATCGGCCTGGCAACGCAGGCGGCAGCGCATCAGGCGCAGGGGGCGCAGGCTGTGCGTGGGCGAGTCGAGACGATTCATGCGCAGGCCGAGAAAGCGGCGCAGGCAGTGGTGGAGACGACGGCCAGTGGCAAGGTGCTGGATGGTCTGGCTGCGCAGCTCAAGGCGAGCTTGGGACAGTTCAGGGCTTAAGATCAGAAGATCGCAGCCTGCGGCAGCCCCTACAGGGAAATGCATCATCCTGTAGGGGCTGCCGCAGGCTGCGATCTTTTAGCGGCTCAGATACATCCGCGTCGTCAACAGATACACCGGCAACCCGGAAACCAGAATCAACAACGCCGCATAAGGCGCCGCCGCCGCAAACTCGACATTCGCCGTATGCGCCCAGACCTCAGTCGCCAGCGTATTCAGTCCGGTCGGGCTGAGTAGCAATGTCGCGGTCAATTCTTTCATCGCATCAAGGAACACCAGCGCAAACGCCGCGCCCAGTGCCGGGAAAATAATCGGCAGGGTTATCCGGCAAAATGCCGTGAATGACGACGCGCCCAGCGTCCGCGCCGCTTCTTCGAGCTGCGGTGCAGCCTTGTTCAGCGCCGTACGAATCGGCGCTTGCGCCAATGGCAGAAACAGCAGCGCATAGGCGATCAGCAGCAGTCCCGAGGTCTGATACAGCACTGGCACGTAGTGCAGGGCGAAATACACCAGCGTCAGCGCAATCACCAACCCCGGCAGCGCGTGCAGCAGATACGGCAAACGTTCGGCCCAGATCGCCAACTGCCCTTTATAGCGCACCACCAGCAGGCCGACCGGCACGGCCAGCACCAGGCACAACGCCGCGCCACCCAGCGACAATGCCAGCGATGACAGCAGCGCTTCGGTGATCGCCGCTACCGGGAACGCCGCCGATGAGCCGACCGCCAGCCAGTAGGCCAGCATTCCCAGCGGAACGCCGCTGCCGATAATCGCCAGCACCAGGCAATACAACTGACCGAGCGCTGCCCACGGCCCAAGCTTGACCTGCTCAGCTCGCCGCGCCGCGCCCTGGCCGGTGCGCACATGCCGGCCCTTGCCGCGCACGCGCAACTCCAGCCACAACAGCAGCAGACACAGCGCCAGCAATACTGCCGAAAGCATTGCCGCGTTGGCGTTGCTGAATTCCAGCTCGAATTGCTGATAAATGGCCGTGGTAAAGGTCTGCAGGCCGATGATCGACAGTGCGCCGAATTCCACCAGCATGTGTAGCGCAATCAACAGTGAACCGGCCAGCAGGGATGGCCACAGCAGTGGCAGGGTGACGCGGAAAAACACGCCCCAGCGATTCTGCCCCAGCGTGCGCGCGGACTCTTCGAGAGAGGGATCGAGATTGCGCAGGGTTGCCGCGACCGGCAGAAAAATCAGTGGGTACTTCGACAGGCTCATCACCAGAATCGCCCCGCCGAGGCCTTCGAACTGCGCACTCAGCGACACCCAGGTAAAGCTGCTGACAAACGCCGGCACCGCAAACGGCAGGCACAGAACCACGCCCCATAACCGACGGCCCGGCAGATTGCTGCGTTCCAGCAGCCATGCCAGCGACAGGCCAACCACCGCGCAGGTGACAGTCACGCCGACCATCAGTGCCAGCGTGTTGCGCAACAGGCCAAACACATACGGGCGCCACAACAGATGCAGCGCCTCCGCCCAGCCCGCCTGCCAGGCTTTCACCCCGACGTAGGCCAGTGGCAACAGACTTAGTACCACCAGTAGCAATACCGGCAGCACCAGCCAGATCGACGGCCGTTTGCGTCTTGGTACGTAACCCCCGCGCGCGGCGTGGGCCGATAACGATGCTGCCATCAGTTCAGGCCAACTTCGCGTTCCAGTTCCAAGGCTTCTTCAGCATTGCCCAGATCCGCCGGGGTGACGTTCGGCGCTTCCAGTTCGCTGAACGGCTTGAGGCCGCGATCCGATTCCATGCCTTTGTGCAGCGGATATTCGGCGGTGGTCTGAGTGATCACGCGCTGTCCTTCTTCGCTGGCCATGAAGGCGAGGAATTGCTGGGCTTCTTTTGGGTGTTTACTGGATTTCAGCACGGCTGCGCTGGATACAGTGATCAGACCGCCAGCGTCGCCGCCGGTGAAATAATGCAGCTTGGAATCGAGCTTGCCTTTCTCTCGCTGCAGGGCGAACCAGTAGTAGTTGTTCACCAGCACGGTGGCGACTTCGCCATTTTCCACGGCTTTGAGCGCGACCATGTTGTTGCTGTAGGTTTTGCCGAATGCGCGCAGGCCGGTCAGCCATTCTTCGGCCGCGTCACGACCGTGCAGTTTGATGATCGCAACGGCCTGTTCCTGGAAGGCACCACTGGTCGGGACGAAGCCGACCTTGCCTTGCCACTGCGGCTCGGAGAATTCCATCACCGATTTCGGCAGGTCTTTTTCATCGATCAGTTTCGGGTTGAACGCGACCACGCGTACGCGAGCGGTTACGCCTATCCACGTGCCGTTGGCGGCGACATATTTTTCCGGCAGAACCGCCAGTGTGGCGTCATCGGCCTTGGCCAACAGGCCCTGTTCGCCGAGGTTGTTCAGTGGCGGCGATTCTTCGGTGTAGATCACGTCGGCGGGGGAGCGATCGCCTTCTTCGACGATCTGGCTGGCGAGCTGGTTGCTGCTGCCTTTGCGCACGTTGACGTGAATGCCGGTCTTGGCTTCGAAAGCCTTGGCAATGGCATCGCCGACTTCTTTGTGCTGGCCGTTGTAGAGAGTCAGGGAAACCGCATCGGCAGCCTGGGTGAGGGGCGTGGCGAGCGCCAGGCCGAGGAGGGTGAAGGTCAGGCCTCGGCGCAGGGTATTTCGAAACGTCATTCGCAGGGTTCCTCACTGTCGCATTGCAAAAACTTGCAACAATGATAAACGATATTGTTTCTCAAGTGCGCCTTGTGGGGCGACTGGTGATCCTGTAGGGATGGCGAAATTCAGGAAGCCAGAAACGCAAAAACCCGCTTTCGCGGGTTTCTGTGAAATCCAAGGCCTGAACCTTGAATTTGAATTGGTGCCCAGAAGAAGACTCGAACTTCCACGACCGTAAGGTCACCAGCACCTGAAGCTGGCGTGTCTACCAATTTCACCATCTGGGCAATCATCGCAAGCGTTGCCGCTGTTGATGTGGCGCACTATACGGAGGCGTTTTTGATCTGTAAACCCCTGATTTGGTTTTAATAAATCAGCGTGAACAAAAGCTTTCCCGCACATGCACAAAACCCGCTTTCGCGGGTTTTGTGTGAGTCTTGAAACTGATCTAGTCTCAAACTCGAAATTGGTGCCCAGGAGAAGACTCGAACTTCCACGACCGTAAGGTCACCAGCACCTGAAGCTGGCGTGTCTACCAATTTCACCACCTGGGCATCATCGAAAGCGCTTGTGCGTCGTCGATGGCGCGCACTATACGGAGCGTCTTTTTAACTGTAAACCCCTGCCGCAGAAAAAACTGAATTTTTTTACCAGCGGCGTTCAAAACGGTATCGGAGCGTCGATACAGGGCCTTGCAAAGCCTTATAGAAGCGGAAATTTCCCGTTTCCCGGCGCCTATGCCAAACTAACCCGCATATAGACAAGGTGAAAATTCTCTAATGGCCGATTGGCAGTCCCTCGATCCCGAGGCCGCTCGTGAAGCGGAAAAATACGAAAACCCTATTCCCAGCCGCGAACTGATCCTGGCGCACCTCGCCGATCGGGGTTCGCCTGCTGCCCGCGAGCAACTGGTCGAAGAGTTTGGTCTGACCACTGAAGACCAGATCGAGGCCCTGCGCCGCCGCTTGCGCGCCATGGAGCGCGACGCTCAATTGATCTACACCCGCCGTGGCACTTATGCGCCGGTGGACAAGCTCGACCTGATTCTCGGCCGCATCAGTGGTCACCGTGACGGTTTCGGCTTCCTGGTGCCGGACGATGGCAGCGACGACCTGTTCATGAGCCCGGCGCAAATGCGTCTGGTATTCGATGGTGACCGTGCGCTGGCTCGGGTTTCCGGGCTCGATCGTCGTGGTCGCCGCGAAGGCGTGATCGTCGAAGTAGTGTCCCGCGCGCACGAAACCATTGTTGGCCGCTACTTCGAAGAAGGCGGAATCGGTTTCGTGGTTGCCGACAATCCGAAAATCCAGCAGGAAGTACTGGTTACGCCGGGCCGCAACGCCAACGCACAGATCGGTCAGTTCGTCGAAGTGAAAATCACCCACTGGCCAACGCCGCGCTTCCAGCCGCAAGGCGATGTGGTCGAAGTGGTCGGCAATTACATGGCGCCGGGCATGGAAATCGATGTTGCCCTGCGCACCTACGACATTCCGCACGTCTGGCCTGAAGCGGTTGTGAAAGAAGCCGCCAAGCTCAAGCCGGAAGTTGAAGAAAAGGACAAAGAGAAGCGCATCGACCTGCGCCATTTGCCGTTCGTCACCATCGACGGCGAAGATGCCCGCGACTTCGACGATGCGGTCTACTGCGAAGCCAAACCGGGCAAGCTGCGTCTGTTCTCCGGTGGCTGGAAGTTGTACGTGGCAATTGCCGACGTTTCCAGCTACGTGAAGATCGGCTCGGCGCTGGACACCGAAGCTCAGGTTCGCGGCAACTCGGTGTACTTCCCCGAGCGCGTGATCCCGATGCTGCCCGAGCAGTTGTCCAACGGCCTGTGCTCGCTGAACCCGCAAGTCGATCGTCTGGCCATGGTCTGCGAGATGACCATCTCCAAGTCCGGCGAAATGACCGACTACTGCTTCTATGAGGCGGTGATCCATTCCCACGCGCGGCTGACCTACAACAAGGTCAGCGCGATGCTGGAAACGCCGAAGGCTACCGAAGCGCGCAAATTACGCGGCGAGTACACCGACGTCGTGCCGCACCTCAAGCAGCTCTACGCGTTGTACAAGGTGTTACTGGCCGCCCGTCACGTCCGTGGCGCGATCGATTTCGAAACCCAGGAAACCCGGATTATCTTCGGTTCCGAGCGCAAGATCGCCGAAATCCGCCCGACCGTACGCAACGATGCGCACAAGCTGATCGAGGAATGCATGCTGGCGGCCAACGTGGCCACTGCCGAATTCCTCAAGAAGCACGAAATTCCTGCGCTGTATCGCGTTCACGCCGGTCCGCCGCCAGAGCGTCTGGAAAAACTGCGGGCTTTCCTGGGTGAGCTCGGCCTGTCCCTGCACAAAGGCAAGGACGGTCCGTCGCCGAAGGATTATCAGGCTTTGCTCGCCAGCATCAAGGATCGTCCGGACTTCCACCTGATCCAGACCGTGATGCTGCGTTCGTTGAGCCAAGCGGTGTACAGCGCTGAAAATGACGGTCACTTCGGCCTGAATTACGAAGCCTATACCCACTTCACCTCGCCGATTCGTCGTTACCCGGACCTGCTCACGCACCGCGCGATCCGCAGCGTGATCCATTCCAAACTGGACACCCCGCACGTTCGTCGTGCCGGTGCGATGACCATTCCGAAAGCGCGCATCTATCCGTACGACGAAGCGGCGCTGGAGCAACTCGGCGAGCAATGCTCGATGAGCGAACGCCGCGCCGACGAAGCGACCCGCGACGTAGTCAATTGGCTCAAGTGCGAGTTCATGAAAGATCGCGTCGGCGAGTCGTTCCCGGGCGTGATTACCGCCGTGACCGGTTTCGGCCTGTTCGTCGAGCTGACCGATATCTACGTCGAAGGCTTGGTGCATGTCACCGCGCTGCCGGGCGATTACTACCACTTCGATCCTGTGCATCACCGCTTGGCGGGCGAGCGCACCGGTCGCAGCTTCCGTCTTGGCGACACGGTTGAAGTGCGGGTCATGCGCGTCGACCTCGACGAGCGCAAGATCGACTTCGAAATGGCGGAGAAAACCATCAGCGCGCCGATCGGCCGCAAGAAACGTGGCGCCGAAACCGCAGCACCTGCTGCCAGGGTTGCAGAAGAAAAAGCACCAGCGAAAACCGCCAGCCGTCGCCCGGCCAAAGAAAAGGTTGCCGAAGCCTATCGCCCGAGCGATGCCGTGGCGAAAAACGCCGAGCTGCGCAAAAGCCGTGAATTGAAGAAGGCCTTGCTGGCCGATGCGAAAAACGGTGGTAAAGCGGCGTCCGGGGGAAAGACCGGGCGGTCGGCGCCTGACAGGGCGACCGACGGCAAGCCGGCCAAACCGAGCAAACACCGTAAGGGCCCGCCAAAAGCGGGTTCCGCTCCAGCCAAGAGTGGCGGGGCGTGTAAACCGAAGGCGAAGTCATGAGTCAGTTGGAAAAAATCTACGGCGTTCACGCGGTAGAAGCGTTATTGCGTCACCACCCCAAGCGCGTCAAGCAGATCTGGCTGGCGGAAAGCCGCAACGATCCGCGTGTGCAGACGCTGGTCGAGCTGGCCAACGAAAACCGTGTTCAGGTCGGTCAGGCCGAGCGTCGCGAAATGGATGCCTGGGTTGAAGGCGTGCATCAGGGCGTGGTTGCGGAAGTCAGTCCGAGCCAGGTCTGGGGCGAAGCAATGCTCGACGAGTTGCTCGATCGCACCGAAGGCGCGCCGTTGCTGCTGGTGCTCGACGGCGTAACCGATCCGCACAACCTCGGCGCCTGCCTGCGTTCGGCCGATGCGGCTGGTGCGCTGGCGGTGATCGTGCCGAAGGACAAGTCAGCCACGCTGACCCCGGTTGTACGTAAAGTCGCTTGTGGCGCCGCGGAAGTGATTCCGCTGGTGGCTGTGACCAACCTGGCGCGCACTCTGGAAAAACTCCAGCAGCGCGGTTTGTGGGTAGTCGGCACCGCTGGGGAAGCCGAGGTCAGCATTTATGACCAGGACCTGACCGGCCCGACCATCCTGATCATGGGCGCCGAAGGCAAAGGCATGCGTCGCCTGACCCGCGAGCATTGCGACTATCTGGTGAACCTGCCGATGGCTGGCAGCGTCAGCAGCCTCAACGTCTCGGTCGCCACTGGCGTGTGCCTGTTCGAAGCCCAGCGCCAGCGCGGCGCAAAAGCCAAGGCTACTGCGAAGAAGTCCTGACCTGCTGCAAATCCCCTGTAGGAGCTGCCGAAGGCTGCGATCTTTTGATCTTGCTTTGAAAAAATCAAAGTCAAAAGATCGCAGCCTTCGGCAGCTCCTACACAAGTCGCCCGATGGTTGTTCAAATAATCACCAATTGCCTTGCGCCCCCGCAGTCCCTTCTCTACAATTGCGCCCCTTGCTGTGACGGCAGGCACGCATGTGCCCCGCGCCAGCAAGTCCATAAGTGTCATTCACTCCTTGTCTGACCGTTTTTGAGCGGCAGGCTACAACCCGTAAGGAGCATTCATGCGTCATTACGAAATCATCTTTCTGGTCCACCCGGATCAGAGCGAGCAAGTCGGCGGCATGGTTGAGCGTTACACCAAGCTGATCGAAGAAGACGGCGGCAAAATCCACCGTCTGGAAGATTGGGGCCGTCGTCAACTGGCCTACGCAATCAACAATGTTCACAAGGCTCACTACGTGATGCTGAACGTTGAGTGCACTGGCAAGGCCCTGGCCGAGCTGGAAGACAACTTCCGCTACAACGATGCAGTGATCCGTAACCTGGTCATCCGTCGCGACGAAGCCGTTACCGGCCAGTCCGAGATGCTCAAGGCTGAAGAAAACCGCAGTGAGCGCCGTGAGCGTCGCGACCGTCCTGAGCACGAAGGCGCCGAAGGCACCGACAGTGATGACAGCGACAACAGCGATAACGCTGACGAGTAATCCACGGACCTTATTAAGGAGCCTATCAAATGGCACGTTTCTTCCGTCGTCGTAAATTCTGCCGCTTCACCGCTGAAGACGTGAAAGAGATCGATTACAAAGATCTCAACACTCTGAAAGCTTACGTATCCGAGACCGGCAAAATCGTTCCAAGCCGCATCACCGGTACCAAAGCTCGTTATCAGCGTCAGCTGGCCACCGCTATCAAGCGCGCCCGCTTCCTGGCCCTGCTGGCCTACACCGACAGCCACGGCCGCTGAGACCGGGCAGTCGACAAGTAGCAAAGGATTGAATGCATGCGCGCCTTAGCTGAGTTCATCATGCGAGGCCGAATGCAGGCCACTCTCGTGGTGGCCGGATGTGCAACATTGCCGTTGTTGTATTGGTTGGGTGCTGCCGCCGGGAGCCTTGTGCTGCTGCGGCGCGGATTGACGGACGCCCTTGGCGTTCTGTCACTGGGACTGCTGCCGGCCTTGATCTGGTGGCTGTATGCCGACGACCCACGGGCACTTCTGGTGCTGCTGGGGTCTTCGGGGCTTGCGTTGGTTTTGCGCGCAAGCGAATCCTGGGTCCGCACGCTGCTGGTCAGCGTAGTGATCGGAGTGGTGTTTTCAGTGGTGCTCGGGGTCGCGTTTGCGGCCCAGATCGAGATGCTCGCACAGGCCCTTATAAAGGTCATGCCGGCACTCCTCGGTGAGACCTACAAGCAATTGTCGGTCGATGAGCAAGCGCGTTTTGCGTCCCTGATTGCACCGGTCCTGACCGGACTGATTGCGGCCTTGTTGCAGATCGTCAGCGTGCTGAGCCTGATTGTCGGGCGGCATTGGCAGGCGTTGTTGTACAACCCGGGTGGTTTTGGTCGCGAGTTTCGCGCCATCCGCATTCCGCTGGGGCCGGCGATGTTACTGCTGGCGTTGATGCTTCTGGGCCCGAATCTCGGTGCACAGATGGCCATGTTGACGCCGTTGTGCAGTGTACCGCTGGTGTTCGCCGGGCTGGCCCTGATTCACGGGCTGGTCGGGCAGAAGCGACTGGCCGGTTTCTGGCTGGTGGGGTTGTACGTCACGCTGCTGTTGTTCATGCAGCTGATCTATCCGTTGCTCGTGGTTCTGGCCATTGTTGACAGCCTGATTGATTTTCGCGGTCGTCATGTGTCGAAAGACACCGACAGCGCGAACGGTGAAGGTTAAAAGTTAGAGGATTTTCACATGCAACTGATCCTTCTGGAAAAAATCGCCAACCTGGGCAACCTGGGCGACAAAGTAAACGTTAAGGCCGGTTACGGCCGTAACTACCTGCTGCCTTTCGGCAAGGCTACCGCTGCGACCGCTGCCAACCTGGCTGCGTTCGAAGAGCGTCGCGCCGAGCTGGAAAAAGCCGCTGCAGACCGTAAGGCATCGGCTGAAAGCCGTGCTGCCCAACTGGCCGAGCTGGAAGTGACCATCACTGCCACCGCTGGCGACGAAGGCAAGCTGTTCGGTTCGATCGGTACTCACGACATCGCTGATGCACTGACCGCTTCCGGCGTTGAAGTGCAGAAGAGCGAAGTTCGTCTGCCGAACGGCACCATCCGCAACGTGGGTGAATTCGACGTGGCTGTGCACCTGCACGCCGAAGTTGAAGCCACCGTACGCGTTGTCGTGGTAGCAGCTTAAGCAACATCGATCGGCTGGCGGCTTGTCCGTCAGACGGTTAACATCGGGCACGATCCTGTTTACAGGTCGTGCCCTTTGTCTTTCTGAATTCCCTGCTTTTCACTAATACTCAAGTGGCCATGAACGATATCTCCGCTCCCGAGCAATACGATCTGCAAACCGCTGCCCTGAAGGTGCCGCCGCATTCCATCGAGGCCGAACAGGCTGTACTCGGTGGTCTGATGCTGGACAACAACGCCTGGGAACGCGTGCTTGATCAAGTCTCCGACGGCGATTTTTATCGACATGACCACCGCCTGATTTTCCGCGCGATCGCCAAACTGGCCGACCAGAACTCGCCCATCGACGTCGTGACCCTTGCCGAGCAACTGGACAAGGAAGGTCAGACGTCGCAGGTGGGCGGCCTTGGCTATCTCGGTGAACTGGCGAAAAACACGCCGTCGGTCGCCAACATCAAGGCGTATGCGCAGATCGTCCGCCAACGTGCGACCTTGCGCCAACTGATTGGCATCAGCACCGAGATTGCCGACAGCGCTTTCAACCCTGAAGGCCGCACCGCCGAAGAAATCCTCGATGAAGCCGAACGGCAGATCTTCCAGATCGCCGAAGCGCGGCCAAAAACCGGTGGGCCGGTCGGTGTCAACGACCTGCTGACCAAGGCCATCGACCGTATCGATACCCTGTTCAACACTGCAGACGCGATCACCGGCCTCTCCACCGGTTACACCGATCTCGACGAGAAGACCAGCGGCTTGCAGCCGTCCGACCTGATCATCGTCGCCGGCCGTCCGTCGATGGGTAAAACCACCTTCGCGATGAACCTGGTGGAAAATGCCGTGTTGCGCAGCGAAAAAGCGGTGCTGGTGTATTCCCTCGAGATGCCAGGCGAATCGCTCATCATGCGTATGCTGTCCTCGCTCGGCCGTATCGACCAGACCAAGGTGCGTTCCGGCCAGCTCGAAGACGATGACTGGCCGCGCCTGACTTCGGCGGTCAATCTGCTTAACGATCGCAAACTGTTCATCGATGACACCGCCGGTATCAGCCCGTCGGAAATGCGCGCGCGGACCCGCCGTCTGGTGCGTGAACATGGCGACGTCGGTCTGATCATGATCGACTATCTGCAACTGATGCAGATCCCCGGTTCCAGCGGTGACAACCGCACCAACGAAATTTCCGAGATCTCGCGGTCCCTGAAAGCCCTGGCCAAGGAATTCAACTGCCCGGTGGTCGCCCTGTCGCAGCTCAACCGTTCCCTCGAACAGCGCCCCAACAAGCGCCCGGTGAACTCCGACTTGCGTGAATCGGGCGCAATCGAGCAGGACGCCGACGTGATCATGTTCGTTTACCGCGACGAGGTGTATCACCCGGAAACCGAGCACAAGGGCATCGCCGAAATCATCATCGGCAAGCAGCGTAACGGCCCGATCGGCTTTATCCGCCTGGCGTTCATCGGCAAATACACCCGTTTCGAAAACCTTGCGCCGGGCAGCTACAACTTCGACGACGACGAGTAAAAGGCTGGCCGAAACCTGTCGGCCAGCACTCGCCTCATTCAGCTCGCACTTGTGCCGGCGGCTTCCTCGTCACTGCCGCTGGCCTTGTATTGCGCCAGCTCCTGGCGGCTCAGTGTTTCGATCAGGGCCGCTTCCTCGATCATCCACTCCGCCTGCATGGCTTTTGATTGCGCATCGTAATCGGCGAACGACAACTCATTCGCCGAAAATGACTCGTCGAGGGCTGCCTGACGGTCCTGGAATGGCTGGCGTTGGGTTTCGAAGTTTTCCTGAAATTTATGCGTCAGGTATTTTTGCCAGAACTCCCGCGACACCAGCGCCTGAAACTCTTCGGCTGAATTATCCCGTGCGATCACGGTTTGATAAGCGCTTTCCAGTTGCGCTTTGGATACGCCGGCCAGGCGGGCGAAGCCCATTTTTTCCGGTTGCCCGGGCAACTGCAGACGGTCCTTCAGGCCGTGACGATAAAACAGCCTGATTTCGACTTCTTCCGGCACATGCGGCGGTGGCAGGGTGGCAGCCTCTTGCGGGGTTCTGCCGGCGACTATGCTCGCCTCGCGTCGGGCGATATCCGCCGAGGCGATCTTGTCGACTTCATGCAAGCGGAACAAGACCCGGGACAGCTTGAACAGCTCCGGCCCCTGCGTCTTGTCGCCGGCCCGGGCCACCGCACTGTGCATCATTGACAGGACTTCGAGGTTGGCGAAGGTGAATGCCGCCCGATCACAGCAGGCCGCGTCGCCTGCACGATCGAACACTTCATTGCGCAAGCGTTCGGACTGCGGCGTGTTTTCGGTGATGCTGTCGATCAGCCTCCAGACTCGCCCCTGTAGCTCCTGGTGGCCGCTGGCCGTATCCAGCAGACGTTCCAGGGTGTTGAACAAACCGTCCGAGCGCGGCTGGTCGCGCAGGGTCTGCCACTGTCGCGTGCGTTTGGCCACCTGATTCTCGGTCAGGCCTGCGGTCCAGCGCACCATCGGGTCGGCCGTGGCCAGGCGAAAAGGCTGTGGGCGCCTGATGCGCGCTGTTTCGAGCAGGTTTCTCGCGCCTGTCAGCGGTGTGCCGGCTGCCCTCAGGCGACTGCGGTAGTGAATCAGGCGGTTGGCCGTCGCGCCCGACAATGGGTTGTTCGAAATATCGGTGATGTTGTTGATGCGCACGCTGTTCGCCAATTGATCATTCGGCGGTGCGATGACGGCGTCGGGAATTTCCGCGATTCGATTGTCGTTGAGATTGATAGTGTCGAGCAGCGGCTGATGGATGAGACCGGTGGGGAAGGTGTCGATGCCCGTATAGGCCAGACTGATCGAGCGCAGGTCGACGATCCCGCTAAGATCCGGGACGATACCCAGTTGCGGGTTTTCCTGCAGCTCCAATGCACGCAAGGTCGTGCGCCCCGCCAGAACACGGGCAGTGTCGGCGGTCAGGGAGATGAAGTTTCTTTCCAGGGACAGACGCGTCAGTCCGTTCATTTCGCCTACGGCGGGTGGCAATTCGCGCAGTCGATTACGCGACAAGTCCAGCCAGCGTATGTGACGAAAGCGCGCCAGGAAGCCTTCCGGCGAAGTGCTCAGGTTCATGTTCCTCAGTTTGAGCGAGCCGACATGGCTGAAGTCGGCGTCTAGATCCGGCAGGCTTGGCAGGCGCAGATCGCTGAGATCCAGCTCCAGACCGATGGGGGTTCCGTCATTGGCGTGTTGTTGCGCTGTTTCCTGTCGCCAGCAACTGATGATCCTGTTGCTGGCGGTCACCCGGTCAGCGCGGGTCTGTGCGTTGAGCGCCAATTGGTCGGCGCGAATGTACCCGCCCAGATTGCCCCCGCCGGAAAAAACCCAATCGTCGAGTTGACGTTTCAGTGCCTTGATTTCCCGTTCCAGGCTGCGGACTTTGATCGGCGCGGCACCCGCGTCAAGGCTCCACAAGTATTCTCTGCACTGCTTCATGTTCTTGTGCGGAAACAGCCGCCGATAACGCTGCGCAAGGGAGTTGCCGCTATCGAAGTGGAGGTTGTGCAGCAGATCGGGAGCGATTTCGCTGACGCGTTTCCAGAAGTCATCAAACTTTTTGCCATAACCAGCGGGAAAACGGTTGCCAGTGAGTTGCGTCGCGGCGTTGATCCGGGCGATCGTTGATAATTGTTCCGCAGGCGGATCGAGGACGGTTGACGGCACCTGCTGCAAGCGGTTGTTGCTCAGATCCAGACTGGTCAAATCGGTCTTGTTCTGCAGTCCACTCGGCCACTGCTCGATGCCCGTGCTGCTGAGCAGTACTTGCCTCAGTCTGGACATCCCGCTGAAGTCAGGCGTCGAACCGAGGGCCGGATTATTGCTCAGGTCGATCACCTCAAGCTCGCTTCTGGCACTGAGTATGGCTGCGCTCTCCTCAGTCAATTGCAGGCGATTGCTGGCCAAATTCAGGTCAATCAGACCATACATGGCTGCGATGGGTGCGGGCAGACTTTCCAGCCCGCAGTGGTTGATGACCAAACGCTCGAGGCCGGGGAATGCGGACAGAAAAGCATCGGCATTGCTCGTCCACGTGGCGGCGTTGATAAGCAGCGTTTTGACATGACTGAAGTCGGCGCTGAGCGGCGGCAGTGACGCGTTGGTCAAGGGCAGCCTCAGCGTGTCCCTCGAATTCAGCCAGCAGGCTTTGATGAGGTCAGCGACACGGCGCGCCTGGATTCTGTCCGGTGTGTCTGCCGCGGAAGAACCGGGCTGGCCGCCGTCGACGTAGGCCTCAAGCTGGGATTCCAGCGAGTCCAGCGCTGCGACTCGCCGCGCCAGTTGCGCTTTGCCTTCGTCGTTCAGGGCGAGAAGAAAGGCGCGCAACTGCTGAGCATTCTTGTCCGGATAGACCCGCTTCACGTCGGGGGTTTCCGGCATATCACTGGGGAGTCGGAAAGCATCGGTTACGGCGCTGTCGCCCAGCTCTGGCTGTTCGATCGCCACCCGCTGCCAGAAGGCTTCGAGTTTCGTCCAGTAGCCTGGCGGGAACGGATTGCCTTCGAGCAGGGTGACACTGTTGATACGGGCGAGCGCCTCAAACTGATCCGCTGGCGGATTGAGGTTCGCCTCCGGCACTGCGCTCAAACGGTTGTTGCGCAAGTCCAGATGTGTCAGCCGGGTCTGGCTGTGCAGGCCCGCTGGCCACTGATCCAGCTGCGCGTCGCTCAGGTTCAGCGTCTTCAGTTGAGTCATAGCGGAAAAGTCCGGCGAGTCGCCCAATGGGTTGCCGGACAGGTCCAACTCCTTGAGCTTGCCCAGTGCGCTTAGTTGCGCAGTTGACTCTTCGTTGAGTGCGATACGGTTCGCACTCAGATTGAGGCTTTTCAGGTTAACCATCTGCGCAAGCGCGGCAGGCAGCCTTTCCAGTGTCGAGCGGCTGAGATGCAGACTTTCCAGGCCGGAAAAGTTGCCGAGCAAAGTGCTCGCGGCATCTGACCAGTCGACTGATTGTAGCGTCAGGTGCCGGACATGGCTGAAGTCCGCTTGCAGCGCCGGCAGCGTGCCGTTGGCGGCCTCGAGCCACAGAATGGCGCCGGTCTGGTGGCGCCAGCAGCGCTTGAGGCTTTGCGCGATCTGCTGCGCATGGACTGGCGAAGTGCCCGGCGGCGCTGCGTTGGCGGACTGCCGCAGCCAGGCATCAAGCTCGGTCTTGAGGGATTTGTAAGCGCTCTCGCGCTGGGTCAGTCCGCCAGAAACGTCATTGCCCAAGGACTCGATGTAACGGCCGATTTCTACGTCGGTGTGATCCGGAAACAGTTTTCGCGCCCGTGATTGCGGGCTTCGCAACCGGTTCAGGGTCTGCGACAGCCGCTCGCGCATGCTCGAACGCGCCGGCACGTTGACGCCGTCGCCGCGCATCATTCCACCAGCGCCAGCCACGGTGATGCCAACCCAGCCATGGATGGCATCGAACACAATCGGTTCCGAACGGCCGGGACGCGTCGCGACGTAACGGTTGGCGCTGTCGCTGGCGACGGGGTCACCGCTGCGCACGATGCGCATCACGCTGGCCACTGGCGTCGAGGCGTCCGGGTCGTGCAGCACTTGATAGGCATGGTTTTCGATCAGCGCATAGAGTTTGTCATCGAAGCGGTGGAGCCCGTCGCTGCCGGGTTCGAGGTGGCTGAACGCAAGCGTTGTGCGAAATGCTGCCAGCCGGGTATCGCTGAGCGCGAAGGTGACTGGCTCAAAATCCTCCAGCGGATGCCACATCCCGCTGTCCGGATCGCGCAGCAGAACCGGGCCGGAAGGTTTCGATTCGCTGGGCAGTCTGGCCCGGAACAGATCGGTCTCAGCATCCTTGCCGACCTGCACAATCCCGATGTCGACCACGTCCGCGTATTGGCGCCCTTTGAATATGCGCAAGCCATCGGCGTTGACTGCCGGCAAACCGGCAGCGGCCGTGACCCGGTAATGCTCCAGCGGTAAATCGACAGTGCGCGGTGTTTCGTTCGGCGCTGTCGATGGATGCACGGTAACGGTGGGCACCGGAGTGATCGCATCGGGGTCGGCGTCGCCTGCGGGTTGATGGGCGCGTGACGGCAGGCCAAGGCTTTCAAGGCCCGGTCGCAGTGTTGTATCGGAACGCGGTGTAGTCACATCCGGCGTCGGGGCCGGGCGAACGGTAGCGCTTGTGGAGGTATTGCCTTTGACTGGCGGTTTGATTGGCATGAATAACTTCCTTGTGTATTCGCCGGCAACGCCCGAAGGCGGGCAGTTGCGGGTCGGTTCGGCGTCACTGCCGGTCTGGTTGTATCAGCGGGTCGCCGTGGCGGCGTTGCTGGCGAGGGCAAAAATCCTGCTCGCGGTGTTGCCGTCAAAGGTCTTGCGCCAAATGCCAACGTGGGGCCGGCCAGCCCGCTCGTCGCGGCGCTGGGATTCAATGCCGCGCCTGCTCTGCTCCAGGGTTTTCAGGTGGCCGCCGTCGTCATTGAAGTTCAGGGGCGCGCTGTCGTGCCGGTCGTAGTGAAAGTGCGCTTCCCACAGCGGCGTATCGTCCGTGCGATCGCGGATCGAGTAGACGTCGAGGAACGACTTGCCCTTGCCTTTGCCGAGCTGTTTGCGATCAACGGTTTTGCGCACGTTGAGCTCAGTGTGATCGATCAGCCAGTTCATGCGCATGATGTCCAGCACCTCTTTGTTCTTGTACATGCGCACCAGTACACCATGCCCTTGTGAGGACAAGGTTTCGGCGGCGTTTTGCAGGCGCTCGATCAAGCTTTTGACCTCAGTATCTTCGTCAGCTTTTTCGAGGTTCTGCAGCTGCCTCGCGTGTTCCTTGAGCTTGTCGCTGGGTTTACCCAGGTCTTCGATAATATTTGTTGGATTGTCTTTTTGCGCTTCCCGGATTCTGGCCTCGGCGCTGAGTGATTCGACGTCGGCCAACAGGCGGTTGGCCTCCGTGATCAACTGCGGTTTCGGAGTGCGGCCAAGTGGCGGGCGCACCGGCAGCCACTCGCCGTGGCGCTGCTCATAGCGCTCGGCCGGGCCATTGGGCTGCAACGGGTGGGCGACCTTGATGACGATGCTGCCGTCCGCTGCGGTTTCGGTATCGCCAACCAAAATTCTGGAGGTGCCGTGGCGACGGATGCGGAACACTTTTCGAGTGAGCGGCGGCGGGGTTGTCTCGCTGTCGCTTGGCTGTGGCGGCAGAAAACTGAAATCGATGTCCTGGTCCAGGCTTGGCAGCTCGGTAGTGCGGTCGAAGGTGGCGTAAAGCTCGTTTAGCCGGGTCTCGATGCGCGTTTCGATCGGATCGATCAATGCGATGATTTCGCGCGCGTATTCGGCTTTGCTGCCGTCTGTGGAACGCTGCGATTCAAATCGGCTTCTATCGCTCCGCAGCTGGTCAAGGGTCAGCATCAGCGCCAAGGGGTGCGAGCGTTCCGGGACGTTCTGCAGGTCGCCGGTGACCAGATCGATGGACGCCAGCGAGGGCATCGTTGTGTTGGGTGGGTGCGCTGGCGCATCTGCAAACAGGTGAACGTAAAGGATCAGTTTGTTGAAGTTGATGCGCTCGGCCGAGGGCACTTCCTGGCCGAGTTCGACAAGTATCGGTGCCGCTCCGGGAGAGGCTTTCCTGACTTGCTCCATCACGCCCTGACGATCTTCGATCAATTTCAGTTTCTTGTTCAGGTGCGTAATCATCTTTTTACAGTTGTCCGCACTCAGCGTCGTGAACCCCGGAGCCACACGCAAGTCCATGACGGCCATGAGCCGATTCAGATAACGCACGCGATCCAGGCGGAATGTGTGCAGTTCTTCCTTGTACGCCCCACCGGCTTTCAGATGAATTATCCAGTCCTTGTTGTCGACGATCGACTGGACGAAATCCGTCTGCTTTTTGATGTGCTTGAGCAGATGGACTTCAACGGCGATCAGGGCAGCGGTTTTCCTTTCGCTGTCGTGCGCCTGCGCACGTGCCTCAGTCCAGAGACTGTCGAAGCGGGTAGCGGAGTCGACCAGTTCCTGATGGGCGGCAGCGATGGGCGCATAGCGTTGCAACAGTATCGCCAGGTTGGCCTGGGCCAGTTCGCGGCGGCGCATGCCCCCGGTCAGGCCCGGAGAAACCAGCACCCAGGCGTTTTGCGCATTGCGTGTGATGGCGCGGGATTCGCCGCTGCGGCTGGCCTGGTAAACGTTTTCGCTGTCCGTTGCCACCGGGTCCTCGCTGTGGACGATGCGCCAGACCTTTTGCCCGGGCGTCGACGCCTGTGTATCAAGCAGCGCTTGATAGGCGTGGCTGTGGATGACCACGTAGCGTTTGCCGTCGTGCTGAAACAGGCCGTCGCTGTCCGGTTCGCTCGTGCTGAAATCCAGATCGGCGCGCCAGTCGCGCAGGCTGGCTTCGGTCAACGGCAGGCCGAGCACTTCGCCGTTATCGATGGCATGCCATAGCCCGCTGTCGGCATCGCGCAACAATACCGGGCCGGAAGCAACCCGCTCGCTGGTCAGACCGGCGCGCAGCAGTCCGCTTTCAGTGTCCAGCCCGACCAGAACAATGCCGCCGTCGGCCAGGTCGGCATAGCGACGGCCCTTGTGCGTGCGCAATCCCGACGCATCCACGGCTGGCAGCGCTGCAGAAGCCGTTACGCGGTAGTAGTCGATCGGTTGCTGCGCGGGCGTCGGGTGTTCGATCGGTGGTGTTGCAGGCTGCAGCTTGATGGCGGGAGCAGGGGCAGGAGCCGGGCGTATTGCGTCGAGATCACTGTCGGCCATGCTTCTGCCTGGCTGCCCCGATTGATTCTGCGTACCAGAGGTAGATCGCAATGTGCCGTTGGGGTGAGGCGCCGGCCCTTGTGACGATGAGTTCGGACGCGTGTGGACATCGACCGAAACGGTGCCTCGTGTGGCTGTTTTAGTGGGCATGTTTTCCATCCTTGATTATGAGTTCCCGGCAGAGGCCGGGAAGGGTTGTCGTTTGGCTTCCTGCCAGCGGACGTGGTCATGCAGGCAGCGTGTTGCGCTGCCGGGTGTGTCAGGTGCAAACGGCGAGGGCGAGAAATGCTTTACTGACCCGTGGTGCGGCTTCCGGGAGAAACCGACCACTGTCGTCGGAATTGGTCAAAATTTGTGCTATATTCCGCGCCCGCGATTTTTCACTTCAACACCGGTCGTCGACATGCAAGCAGCCAAGCCGTTATTTGACTATCCAAAATATTGGGCCGAATGTTTCGGGCCAGCGCCATTCCTGCCGATGAGCAGGGAGGAGATGGATCAGCTTGGCTGGGATTCGTGCGACATCATCATCGTGACCGGTGATGCCTACGTCGATCACCCGTCGTTCGGCATGGCAATCATCGGCCGGCTGCTGGAGTCGCAAGGCTTTCGCGTCGGGATCATTGCGCAACCGAACTGGCAGTCCAAAGACGACTTCATGAAGCTTGGCGAGCCGAACCTGTTCTTCGGCGTCGCGGCGGGCAACATGGACTCGATGATCAACCGCTACACCGCAGACAAGAAAATCCGTTCCGACGACGCTTACACGCCCGGCGGCATGGCCGGCAAGCGTCCGGATCGCGCGAGCCTGGTTTATAGCCAGCGTTGCAAGGAAGCCTACAAGCACGTGCCGATCGTGCTCGGCGGCATCGAAGCCTCGTTGCGCCGCATCGCTCACTACGACTACTGGCAGGATCGCGTGCGCAACTCGATCCTGATCGACGCCAGCGCCGACATTCTGCTGTACGGCAACGCCGAGCGTGCGATTGTCGAAGTTGCCCAGCGCCTGTCCTGGGGCCACAAGATCGAAGACATCACCGATGTGCGCGGCACCGCGTTCATCCGTCGCGACACGCCGCAGGGCTGGTACGAAGTCGACTCCACACGCATTGATCGGCCGGGCAAGGTCGACAAGATCATCAACCCGTACGTCAACACCCAGGACACTCAGGCCTGCGCCATCGATCAAGAGAAAGGCCCGGTTGAAGATCCGCAGGAAGCCAAGGTCGTGCAGATCCTGGCCAGCCCGCGCATGACCCGCGACAAGACCGTTATCCGCCTGCCTTCGATGGAAAAAGTCCGCAACGACCCGGTTCTGTACGCCCACGCCAACCGCGTGCTGCACCTGGAAACCAACCCGGGCAACGCCCGCGCGCTGGTGCAGAAGCACGGCGAGATCGACGTCTGGTTCAACCCGCCGCCGATTCCGATGACCACTGAAGAAATGGACTACGTGTTCGGCATGCCTTACGCGCGTGTTCCGCACCCGGCGTACGGCAAGGAGAAAATCCCCGCCTACGACATGATCCGTTTCTCGGTGAACATCATGCGTGGCTGCTTCGGCGGCTGCACCTTCTGCTCGATCACCGAGCACGAAGGCCGGATCATCCAGAACCGTTCCGAAGAATCGATCATTCGCGAAATCGAAGAGATCCGCGACAAGGTTCCAGGCTTCACCGGCGTCATCTCCGACCTCGGCGGGCCAACCGCGAACATGTACCGCATCGCCTGCAAGAGCCCGGAAATCGAATCCGCGTGCCGCAAGCCTTCCTGCGTTTTCCCCGGTATCTGCCCGAACCTGAACACCGACCATTCGTCGTTGATTCAGCTGTACCGCAGCGCCCGTGCCTTGCCGGGTGTGAAGAAGATTCTGATCGCTTCCGGCCTGCGCTACGACCTCGCCGTGGAGTCGCCGGAGTACGTCAAGGAGCTGGTGACCCACCACGTTGGCGGCTACTTGAAAATCGCCCCGGAGCATACCGAGGAAGGTCCGCTCAACCAGATGATGAAACCGGGCATCGGCAGCTATGACAAGTTCAAGCGCATGTTCGAGAAGTACACCAAGGAAGCGGGCAAGGAGCAGTACCTGATTCCGTACTTCATCGCCGCGCACCCGGGCACCACCGACGAAGACATGATGAACCTGGCGCTGTGGCTCAAGGGCAACGGCTTCCGCGCCGACCAGGTGCAGGCGTTCTACCCGTCGCCGATGGCCACTGCCACCGCGATGTACCACTCGGGCAAGAACCCGCTGCGCAAAGTGACGTACAAGAGCGACGGCGTGACCATCGTCAAGAGCGAGGATCAGCGCCGCCTGCACAAGGCGTTCTTGCGTTATCACGACCCGAAAGGCTGGCCGATGCTGCGCGAAGCATTGATCCGCATGGGCCGTGGCGATCTGATCGGGCCGGGCAAGGATCAACTGATCCCGGCGCATCAGCCAGCGACCGACAGCTACCAGAGCGCCCGTCGCAAGAACTCGACGCCGGCCGGCAGCCATAAAGTGGCGAAGGAAGGCAAAGAGAAGACCACCAAGATCCTCACCCAGCACACCGGCCTGCCGCCGCGTGCAAGTGATGGCGGTAATCCGTGGGACAAGCGTGAACAGGCCAAGGCTGCGGCGTTCGCCCGCAACCAGCAGGCGGCCAAAGAACGCAAGGATGCGGCCAAAGGCAAAGGACCGAAGCCGACACGCAAGCCGGTCGTGCCGCGCTAAACAGCGCTTGAGCTGAACAGAACGCCAACCTTCGGGTTGGCGTTTTGCATTTCAGGCCTCAGGAAATGAGTTGTTGCCACTGGCCTCTTCGCGAGCAAGCCCGCTCCCACAGAGGAAAGCATTCAAATGTGGGAGCGGGCTTGCTCGCGAAGGGGCCGGTACAGGCAGCCATCACCACCTGCCTGCCACAAATAGAAGCAAACTCGCCCAAGCATTTCCTCGCGTCGCCCGGTTTTGGTGCTGTACTGCCTTGAGCATTTCGCGAAAGCGCGCAAGCCTGTGCATGGCATAAGTCTTGCGCGCTTTCCTCTACGCCCAGGCTCGCAGGAGGCACGCCGTGTCGATTCATGTCGCATTGCATCACGTCACGCATTATCGCTACGACCGCGCTGTCGAACTCGGCCCGCAGATCGTCCGCCTGCGCCCGGCGCCCCACAGTCGCACGCGGATTTTGTCCTATGCGCTGAAAGTCTCGCCCGAGCAGCATTTCATCAACTGGCAGCAGGACCCGCAGGGCAACTACCTGGCCCGTCTGGTGTTCCCCGAGAAAACCGCAGAACTGCGCATCGAAGTCGATCTGGTGGCGGAAATGGCGGTGTTCAATCCGTTCGATTTCTTCCTCGAACCGTACGCCGAAAAAATCCCGTTCAGCTACGCCGCCGATGAGCGCAAGGAGCTGGCGCCGTACCTCGAAACCCTGCCACTGACGCCTACGTTCAAGGCTTACCTGGACAGCATCGACCGCACGCCGTTGCCGGCGGTGGATTTTCTGGTGGCGCTCAATCAGCGTCTCAGCGAAGACATCGGTTACCTGATTCGCATGGAGCCGGGCGTGCAGACCCCGGAGCACACGCTGCAGCACGCCTCCGGTTCCTGCCGCGATTCGGCATGGTTGCTGGTGCAGCTGTTGCGCAATCTCGGTCTGGCGGCGCGGTTTGTTTCCGGCTACCTGATTCAACTGAGCGCCGACGTAAAAAGCCTCGACGGCCCGTCCGGCACCGACGTCGACTTCACCGACCTGCATGCCTGGTGCGAGGTGTATCTGCCGGGTGCCGGCTGGATCGGCCTGGATGCCACGTCGGGGTTGTTCGCCGGGGAAGGGCATATTCCGTTGGCGTGCAGTCCCGACCCGTCCTCGGCAGCGCCGATCAGTGGTCTGGTCGAACCTTGCGAGACACAGTTCAGCCACGAAATGTCGGTCGAGCGAATCTGGGAAGCGCCACGTGTCACCAAGCCCTACACCGATGACCAGTGGCGGGCGATCCAGGCGCTGGGCCGGCAGATCGATGCCGATCTGCTCGAAGGCGATGTGCGCCTGACCATGGGCGGCGAACCGACCTTCGTCTCCATCGATGACCCGGACGGTACCGAATGGAACACCGCCGCGCTGGGTCCGGACAAACGTCGACTGTCCGCCGAATTGTTCCAGCGCATGCGCAAGCAATACGCACCGCAGGGGCTGGTGCATTTCGGCCAGGGCAAGTGGTACCCCGGCGAGCAGTTGCCGCGCTGGTCGCTCAATTGTTATTGGCGCCGCGACGGTCAGCCGATCTGGCACAACGACGCGTTGATCGCCGATGAACAGCAGGACTACGGCGCCGACGGTGAGCTGGCCGGACGCTTTCTGGCCAGTGTTGCCGAGCGCCTCAAGTTGCCTGCGCGCTTCGTCTTCCCGGCTTACGAGGATCAGCTCTATTACCTCTGGCGCGAGGGCGCGCTGCCCGGCAATGTCAGCGCCGAAGATTCGCGTCTGGAAGAGCCGCTGGAGCGTGCGCGATTGCGCAAGGTTTTCAGTCAGGGCCTGAACAAGGTGGTCGGCCAGGTGCTGCCACTGGCGCGCACGGCCAAGGGCGATCAATGGCAGAGCGGGCGTTGGTATCTGCGTGACGAGCACTGTCGCTTGGTGCCGGGGGACTCACCGCTGGGTTATCGCTTGCCACTGGCGTCGCAGCCGTGGGTAAAAGCGGCGCAATATCCGTTCATCCATCCCAACGATCCGAATCAGGACTTTGCCGAGCTGCCGGATGCCGCGCAGCTCGGTGTGCACGGCGAACCGGCTGCGCTGGATGAGCGCGTGCCGAAAATCGATGAGTCCGCTGACTGGCTGACCCGTACCGCCTTCTGCGCCGAGGCCCGCGAAGGGCGGCTGTATCTGTTCATGCCGCCGCTGGAGCGGGTCGAGGATTATCTGGAGCTGGTCTCGGCCATTGAGGCCACCGCTGAAGAACTGCATTGCCCGGTGTTGCTGGAAGGCTATGAACCGCCGAGTGATCCGCGCCTGAGCAATTTCCGTGTCACTCCGGACCCGGGCGTGATCGAGGTCAACGTGCAGCCATCGGCGACTTGGGACGAGTTGGTCGAGCGCACCGAGTTTCTCTACGAACAGGCGCGGCAAACCCGCCTGACCACCGAGAAGTTCATGATCGACGGGCGCCACACCGGCACCGGCGGCGGCAACCATTTCGTTCTCGGCGGCGCGACGCCGGCGGACTCGCCGTTTTTGCGGCGGCCGGATCTGCTGCGCAGCCTGATCAGTTACTGGCATAACCATCCTTCGTTGTCGTACCTGTTTTCCGGGCTGTTCATTGGCCCGACCTCCCAGGCACCACGGGTTGACGAGGCGCGCAATGACGCCTTGTACGAACTGGAAATCGCCTTTGCGCAGATGCCGGAACCGGGCGAGGAATGTGCGCCGTGGCTGGTCGATCGGCTGTTGCGCAATCTGCTGATCGACGTCACCGGCAATACCCATCGCGCCGAATTCTGCATCGACAAACTGTATTCACCGGACGGCGCCACCGGGCGTCTCGGCTTGCTGGAACTGCGCGCATTCGAGATGCCGCCCCATGCACGCATGAGTCTGGCGCAACAGTTGTTGCTGCGGGCGCTGGTCGCGCGGTTCTGGCGCGAGCCTTACGCGCCGACGAAACTGGCTCGCTGGGGCACCGAGTTGCATGACCGGTTCCTGTTGCCGCATTTTATCGAGCAGGATTTCGCCGACGTTATCGTCGAACTCAACAACGCCGGCTATCCATTGCGTGCGGAGTGGTTTGCCGCACATCTGGAATTTCGTTTTCCCAAGGTCGGCGACTACGCCGTCAATGGCATCGAGCTGGAACTGCGTCAGGCGCTCGAGCCTTGGCATGTGCTGGGCGAGGAGGGCTCGGCGGGCGGCACGGTGCGCTACGTCGATTCATCGCTGGAGCGCTTGCAGGTCAGGCTCAACGGCCTGCCGCCACAGCGCTATCTGCTGACCTGCAATGGCGTCGCGGTGCCGTTGCACCCGACCGGGCGGGTGGGTGAGTTTGTCGCCGGGGTGCGCTTTCGAGCCTGGCAACCGGCCAACTGTCTGCATCCGACCATCGCGGTGCACGCGCCACTGGTGTTCGACCTGCTCGATACCTGGATGGGGCGTTCGCTGGGTGGGTGCCAGTATCACGTCGCCCATCCCGGCGGGCGCAATTACGAGACCTTGCCGGTCAACGCCAACGAAGCGGAGAGTCGGCGCATGGCGCGGTTTTTCCGCCTGGGGCACACGGCGGGGAAACTTGCGATACCGAATGTCGAAATCAATGACGAGCTGCCGATGACCCTCGATCTGCGGCGTTTCTAGAGCCTATGCGATACGTGGATTTTCGTATATCCGCGTGTCACGTGGCTGCGTTAGTCTGACCGTTCCCCGCTGTCTGCCGAGCTTTCCATGCCTGACCTGCTAGACCGCTACCCGCTTAACGCGGACACCTATCACGAACTGCTCGACGGCAGCGGCGCAGTGCGTGCGCATTGGCAGCGGCTGTTCGATCAGTTGCAGCGCAGCAGCCCCGCGCAACTGGTGCAGCGCCAGGCCCTGCTTGCGCGGCAGATTCAGGAAAACGGCGTCACCTACAACGTCTATGCCGATCCCAAGGGCGCTGATCGGCCGTGGGAGCTGGATCTGCTGCCCCATGTCATCGCGGCAGATGAATGGCAGCAATTGTCCGCCGGCATCGCTCAGCGTGCGCGCTTGCTCAATGCAGTGCTGGCGGATCTGTACGGTCCGCAACGGCTGATCCGCGAGGGCCTGCTACCGGCGGAGCTGGTATTCGGGCACAACAATTTCCTCTGGCCCTGTCAGGGCATTGCTCCACCCGAGTCAGCTTTTTTGCATTTGTATGCCGTAGATCTGGCGCGCGCGCCGGACGGCCGCTGGTGGGTCACTGCCGATCGCACTCAGGCGCCATCCGGTGCCGGCTATGCCCTGGAAAACCGCACCATCGTCTCTCGCGCTTTCCCCGATCTGTACCGCGATCTGAAGGTCCAGCATCTGGCTGGATTCTTCCGCACGTTGCAGGAAACTTTGGCCCGTCAGGCACCGCAGGGCGATGACGCACCGCTGGTGGTGCTACTGACCCCGGGCCGGTTCAACGAAAGTTATTTCGAACATCTGTATCTGGCTCGTCAGCTCGGCTATCCGCTGGTCGAGGGCGGCGATCTGACTGTGCGCAATGCCACGGTGTACCTGAAAACCCTCAGCGGCCTGCGCCGGGTGCACGCGATCATGCGCCGCCTCGACGATGATTTCTGCGACCCGCTGGAACTGCGTACCGATTCGGCGCTCGGCGTGCCCGGTCTGCTTGAGGCGGTGCGTCAGGGGCGGGTACTGGTGGCCAATGCGCTGGGCAGCGGCGTGCTGGAATCGCCGGGGCTGCTGGGGTTTCTGCCGAAGATCAATCAATACCTGTTCGGCGAAGAACTGATTCTGCCGTCGATCGCTACCTGGTGGTGCGGCGAGGCGCCGGTGCTGGCGCAAGCGCTGGAGAAACTTGGGCAGCTGTTGATCAAACCGGCGTTCCCGTCGCAGAGCTTCGCCCCGGTATTCGGGCGTGACTTGAGTGAAGGCCAGCGTCTCGAGTTGGCGCAGCGCATGCAGGCGCGGCCTTATGCCTATGTCGCGCAAGAACTCGCGCAGCTGTCGCAGGCGCCGGTCTGGCAAGCCGAGGACGGTCATCTGCAACCCCGCGCGATTGGCATGCGCATGTATGCAGTCGCCAGCCACGACGGCTACCGCGTGCTGCCGGGAGGTCTGACCCGGGTGGCGGCCGACGCCGATGCCGAGGTGGTGTCGATGCAGCGCGGCGGCGCAAGCAAGGACACCTGGGTGCTCGGCGACCGTGCGCCGAGCGGCGAGCAATGGAAGGCACAGCGCAATGTCGGCGTGCACGATCTGGTGCGGCGCGATCCGTATCTGCCGTCGCGCGTAGTGGAAAACCTGTTCTGGTTTGGCCGCTACTGCGAGCGCTGTGACGACAGCGCGCGGCTGCTGCGCATCATGCTCACGCGCTACGTCGACGGCGATGATCCGCAGGCGTTGCAGGCAGCGGTTGATTTGGGCGAACGTCTGGCGTTGCTGCCGGATGAGGGTGAACTGCCGGAACGCTTGCTTGCTGCGCTGCTGGGCGAAGATTGGTCGTTCAGCCTGCGTTCCAATTTGCAGCGCCTGCAATGGGCCGCCTCGCAAGTGCGCGGCAAGCTGTCCCGGGAGAACTGGCAAGCGCTGGTCGAGTTGCAGCGCGAAGCGCTGGAGCTGGAAGTCGATGAACCGGACTTCGCCGAACTGCTGGATTTCCTCAACCGTCTGGTGATGTCGCTGGCGGCGCTGTCGGGGTTTGCGCTGGATGACATGACCCGCGATGAAGGCTGGCGGTTTCTGATGATCGGCCGCCGCATCGAACGCCTGCAATTTCTCAGCAGCAGTCTGGCGGCGTTTCTGCGCGGCGCGGGCGCGTTCGATCAGGCGGGGCTGGAGTGGCTGCTGGAACTGGGTAACAGCAGCATTACTTATCGCTCGCGGTATCTGGCGGTGGCGCAATTGATTCCGGTGCTTGATTTGCTGCTGCTGGATGAGCAGAACCCCCACGCGGTGCTGTTTCAGCTGAAACTGGTCACCCGTACCTTGAAACGCCTGAACGAGGATTTCGCCGTGCCTCGCGAGACCGGGCTGCCGCAATTGGTCGAGCGCCTCTCGCGGTTCGATCTCGGTTGCCTGGAAAACCCCTTGTTCGGCAAATCCAGCGTACGTGCCGCGCTGGAGGGTCTGGCTGATCTGTTGCAGGAAATCGCCGAAGCCAGCGGCCAGGTATCGGATCGTCTGGCGCTGCGCCATTTCGCCCATGTCGATGATGTCAGCCAGCGAACGGTGTCCGTGTGATGAGCGCTCAGTACCAGATCTTTCACGACACCTGTTATCACTACGACAGCCCGGTGTCCCTCGCCCAGCAACTGGCGCACCTGTGGCCGCGCGAATGCAGCTGGCAGCGCTGCACCGAGCAGCAATTGCTGATCAGCCCCGAGCCGACGATGCGCCGCGATGAATTGGACGTGTTCGGCAATCCGCTGACGCGCTTGGCCTTTGAGCGGCCCCATGACCAATTGCAGGTCAACGCCCGGCTGGCGGTTGAGGTGCTGGTGCGGCCGGCGCTGGATTTCAGTCAGTCGCCGCCGTGGGAGCAGACCCGCGATGCGCTGACCTACAGCAGCCAGCCGTTGTCCGACGACTTGCTCGAAGCCTGCCGCTACCGGTTCCAGTCGCCTTATGTGCATTTGAAGCGCAGCTTCGTCGACTTCTCGCAAAGCTGTTTTCCGCCGGGGCAACCGTTGCTGCTCGGCGTGCAGGCGCTGATGCAGAAGATATTCAGCGAGTTCACCTTCGATGCCGAAGCCACCCAGGTGGCGACGCCGCTGGTGGAGGTGCTGGAGCGCCGGCGTGGGGTCTGTCAGGACTTCGCGCATCTGATGCTGGCCTGTGTGCGCTCGCGTGGTCTGGCGGCGCGTTATGTCAGCGGCTACCTGCTGACCCAACCACCGCCGGGGCAGCCACGCCTGATTGGCGCCGACGCCTCGCATGCGTGGGTATCGGTGTTCTGCCCGGTACTGGGTTGGGTGGATTTCGATCCGACCAACAACGTGCGGCCGGCGCTGGAACACATCACGCTGGCGTGGGGAAGGGATTTCTCCGATGTGTCGCCGCTGCGGGGGGTGATTCTCGGTGGCGGTAACCATGACCCGGAGGTGCGGGTTACGGTGATGCCTCAGAATTGATGAGTTTTCAGATGTGGGAGCGAGCCTGCTCGCGAAAGCGTCAGGTCAGCCAATAGATTTGTAACAGATACACCGCTTTCGCGAGCAGGCTCGCTCCCACAGGGATTTTGGTGTGGCAGGGAAAGCAGGGCTGTGAGGGCCGGCAGCAAAACCGCCAGCCCCGTCACAAATCCGCAGGGTCTGATTCGATCATCAAACCCGGTGGGGCTCAGGCGTCGGGCGTCTGATCTTTCGGTGCATCGGTTATATCGGGTGCATCAACATCATCATCGGTCGCCACTTCCCCGTCAGGGTTCAGTGCCGCTTCTTCAGCGGTTTGCTTCTTGCGCTGAAGCTTTTCCTCTTTCTTCTGTTCCTTTGCCAGGTCTCGTTGACGTTTGGCGAAGGAGTAATTGGGTTTGGCCATGGGCGATCCTCTTGGGTCGAAGGTGAGGTTGAGCGGCGCGTATTCTGCCCTGTATCGGTGCCGGGGGGTTAACCGGGTTTTTGGTCGACCCACTTGGGCGTGACGGTCGGCTGCCACTGATCGAGGGCGTCGAGCAGGGAATCTGGCGATTCGCTCACTTGCAGCATGTCACGGTGTGGCGCGCGAACGAAGCCTTCGCCGACGATATGATCGAGAAAGTCCGTGAGTTTGCTGTAGAAACCGTTCACTTCCAGCAGCCCCAAAGGCTTGCCGTGGTAACCGAGCTGGCCCCAGGTCCAGACTTCGAACAACTCTTCCAGCGTGCCGAGGCCGCCGGGCAGGGCGATGAAGGCATCGCTGAGTTCGGCCATCCGCGCCTTGCGCGCATGCATGCCGTCGACCACTTCCAGGCGTGTCAGGCTTTTATGGCCGATCTCCTTGTCCATCAGGCTTTGCGGGATGATGCCGATCACTTCGCCGCCAGCGGCCAGTGCTGCGTCAGCGACAATGCCCATCAAACCGACGGCGCCACCGCCGTAGACCAGCGTCAACTTGCGCTTTGCCAGAGCCCGGCCAAGGGCCACGGCGGCTTCGGTATAAGCCGGCACGGTACCGGCGTTGGCACCGCAAAACACACAAACGGATTTCAGCGACATGCGTTACTCCTGAATCGATCAGTCGCACAGGGTAACGGCTGGCACGCCGCGCTCCAAGGATTAGACTTCGCGTTCGGGCGATTCAAATGTACCGCTGGCGCCACAGGCGTAGGCGGCAAGCAAACTGCACAACAGACCGTTGAAGAACATGACAGGCACTCCGTTTCAGTAGATGCGCCGATCATAGGGCTGGCCGAACGCAATGGCCGTTAGATTGTGTCGATGAGTGTCATAGCCTGAAAGTTGTATACAATTTTTGACACAAGTCATAGGAACTTGCGAAGATTTCAGGCAGTCTTTCCACCACTAGTGTTTTTGTTAACCCTGCCTTGGAGATTCACCATGTTTTCCAAAGTTGTTGCGGTATCCCTGCTGGCGCTGGCCAGCAGCCAATTGATGGCTGCCGAGTGCAAAACCACCGTAGATTCCACCGATCAGATGTCCTTCAACACCAAGGAAATCGTGATCGACAAAAGCTGCAAAACCTTCACCGTCGAACTGACCCACTCCGGCAACCTGCCGAAAAACGTCATGGGCCACAACCTGGTGATCAGCAAAGAAACTGACATGCAGCCGATCGCTACCGACGGTCTGGCAGCCGGTATCGACAAGAACTACCTGAAGGATGGCGACGCGCGCATTGTGGCGCACACCAAGATCATCGGCGCCAAGGAAACCGATTCGGTGACCTTCGACGTGGCCAAGGTGGCTGACGGTGGCTACGGCTTCTTCTGCTCGTTCCCGGGCCACATCTCGATGATGAAAGGCACTATCGTCGTCAAGTGATTCAGGCATAAAAAAAGCGTCCTCCGGGACGCTTTTTTTGTGTTGGAGCTGCCGAAGGCTGCGATCTTCTGATCTTGATCTTCAAAGCAAGATTCAAGATCAGAAGATCGCAGCCTCGTTGCACTCGTCAGCTCCTACAGGCTCCTCAATACTTCAAGGTGCGAAAGGCATGACCCGCTTGTGATGGGTCTTGTTGTACGTATCGACGATGATCTTCGCCGCCTCGTCCCGCACGGTTTCACCGTGCAGAAACGCATCGATCTCGGCATAGGTCACGCCATGCGCAGCTTCGTCCGGCTTGCCCGGCGACAGGTCTTCGAGGTCGGCTGTCGGCACTTTCTCGACCAAAGACTCCGGCGCGCCAAAGCTGCGGGCAATGGCGCGCACCTGATTTTTCACCAGGCCGCTGAGCGGGGCGAGGTCGCAGGCGCCGTCACCGAATTTGGTGAAGAAGCCCATCACCGCTTCTGCCGCGTGGTCGGTGCCGATCACCAGACCGCCAGCCACCCCGGCAATCGTGTACTGCGCAACCATGCGCATGCGCGCCTTGGTATTGCCCAGCACGAAGTCCACCGACGCTGCCGGTTTGCCTTCGAACGCCGAGACCTGAGCAGCCAGCGCCTTGACCGCCGGGCCGATGTTCACGGTGTGGATTTCGTCAGGGGCAATGCAGTCGAGCGAGGCCTTGGCGTCATGCTCGTCAAACTGGGTTTCATACGGCAGGCGCACGGCGATGAATTTGTAGCGGTCATCGCCGGTTTTTTCGCGCAGTTCACGTACTGCACGCTGGGCCAAGAGGCCTGCGGTCAGTGAGTCGACGCCGCCGCTGATGCCCAGCACCAGGGCCTTGAGCCCGGAATTGACCAGACAATCCTGGATGAAACGCAGGCGCCGGGCGATTTCCGCCTGCAGGGCCTGATCGTCGGCGAACGGTGGTTGCACCTTGAGCTGCTCAGCAATCTCACGCTGTACGGCTTGCATGAATTCACTCCTTGCTAGATAGACTGGATTCGGCAGGAACCTGAAACACATGTCGCAAATAGGCGACGAAATTCGGATCTTTGCAGTGGGTCTTGCCGGGCTCGTCGGAGATCTTCGCCACCGGCTGGCCGTTGCAGGCGGTCATTTTAAGCACGATGCTCATCGGCTCGACACCCGGGATATCACAGGTGAGGTTGGTACCGATGCCGAAGCTCACATTGATGCGACCGTGCAGCGCGCGGAAAATCTCCAACGATTTTGGCAGGGTCAGACTGTCGGAAAACACCAGGGTCTTGCTCATCGGGTCGATGCCGAGCTTGTGATAGTGCGCGATGCACTTTTCACCCCACTCCACCGGGTCCCCCGAGTCATGGCGCAGGCCGTCGAAGAGCTTGGCGAAGAACAGATCGAAATCGCCAAGGAATGCGTCGGTGGTGATGCAGTCGGTGAGGGCGATGCCAAGCAGGCCGCGGTACTCGCGGACCCAGCAGTCGAGCGCGGCGATCTGGCTGTCGATCAGTCGTGGGCCGAGTTGCTGGTGAGCCATGATCCATTCGTGGGCCATGGTGCCCAGCGGTTTCATGTCCAGCTCGCGGGACAGATGCACGTTGCTGGTACCGACGAAGCGCCCGGGGAAATCATGCTTGAGCACGTTGACCACTTCCGCCTGCACGCCAAAGGAAAAGCGCCGGCGCGTGCCGAAATCAGCGACCTGCAGTTGCGCCAGTTCATCGGCAGAGGCGTTGGCGGTGAGCCAGTCGAACTTGCGATAGAGCTGTTCGCGCGCCTGCTCCAGCGAGGTCTCCCGGTAGCGATAGCGATTGCGCACTTCGCTGACGATCGCCAGCAGCGGCACTTCGTAAAGGATTACGTGCAGCCATGGCCCGCGCAGGCGGATGAACAATTCGCCGTTCTCGATACCGGTGTGCAGGTAGCGCAGGTTGAAGCGAAACAGGCCGAGGAAACGCAGGAAATCCGGTTTGAGGAACGTGATGCGCTCGAGAAAACTCAATTGATCAGGGCTCAGACTCAGCTCGGCAAGGCGCTCGATCTGATGACGGATTTCGGCCAGATACGGGCGCAGATCCTCGGCGTTGCGGCAGCGGAACTCCCATTCGACTTCGACGTTGGGGTAGTTGTGCAGCACCGCCTGCATCATCGTCAGCTTGTAGAAGTCGGTGTCGAGCAGGTTCTGCACGATGCGATCGGCAAACACACTCTCGCTCATAAACGGGTCTCCAGTTGCGCCGCGCCTGGCGCGGTCCATATCGATGGCGCTAGTGGCGCATATCAGCGGTGGGGATTGCCAGCGCTTTTTTGCTTTCAGGTGACAGATCCTCTGAGGCGATACACCTCAAACCGCAGAAATTGCTCATTTTCGGTTGCACCTCAAGCGCGGCATGAAGTACTTGCTCGATGCACTTCCAGCTTTTCAAATACTCGGCGAGTAACGAATGCCTCGGTATCAAATTTGTTTCCACTGCCTTGAACATCGCTGCTCTGATCATTTCATCGGTTGTTATCTTAGGCATGCAGGTCGTCTCCCTTGAACGAAATCTGTTCCAACGTATCCACACCGTCCTGGAGCAACAAATAGGCAGGAAGTATGAGTTGATAAAAGTCGGAGTCGTTGGTGCCTTTGATAGTGATGGACGTGAACGCTTCAAGAAGGCTCGTGGCAGCGCGGATTCTGAAACAGGCGTCTTCGAATAACCGATCACGTGCGGCATATGAGTCTATGAAAAAGGTGGGGATGTTGGTTGCGTTTGCTTTCAGTGGGTAGAAGCGAGTCATTCATAAGTTCCACGAGTGTTGCTGATGAAGGAAATTGAGAAGTTCATTTTTTCTGGTTTTACTGCTCGAGTGTGCTGGTGTGTCGCGCAGTTATTACTGTTCTCTTATAACTGAAACTCTAACTTGTAAGCGTGGACGGGTTGCCCGCCGGCTCTCGGTAGAGAGCCGGGTTGCTACGTTTCGTTATGTTTTGGGCGCTGGCACCGGTGGCCATGCAATTGGGTCAAGGTCTAGCTCGAGAAACAGTTTCGAATCAAAAACGGGTGTCTTGATTCCACTGCGACGTTGAACTTCATAATCATTCAAGAGACGCAGGCATATTTTGAAAAGAAGCGCCATCGCCATCAAATTTACGAGCGCCAGTAAAGTCATGGTGATATCGGCAAAAGCCAGAACTGTGGATAAATCCTCATTGCCCCCCCAGAACACCATGACTAATACCACGAGCCGATAGATGATCAGCATTTTCTTCGTCTCACCAAACATGAACCGTAAGCTGTTTTCTCCGAGGTAGTAGTTGTAGAGCATCGCCGTGAATACGAACAATGCCAGCACGATACTTATAAACGACCGTCCCCAGTCCCCGACCACGGCGGCCAACGAGTTCTGGGCCAGGGCAATTGCGTCGCCTTCAAATCCCGGACTGTAGATGCCGGACAACAAGATCATCAGTGCGGTGCAGGTGCAGACTACAAACGTGTCGATGAAAACGCTCAATGCCTGGACCGCACCTTGTGCAATCGGATGACTCACCTTCGCTACCGACGCGACATTTGGGGCGCTGCCCAGTCCGGCTTCGTTGGAAAAGACGCCTCGTCGGACGCCCATGATAATCGCGCTGCCGATCAAGCCGCCGAACGCTTGATCCAGACCGAATGCGCTTCTGATAATGGTCATCAGCATTGTCGGTACTTGTTCAAACTGCAGCACCAGTACGTACGCCGTCACGCCGATATAGGCGAGAACCTTCAGAGGAACCAACAGGTCGGCGACTGCTGCAATACGCGTGATACCACCGATGAATACGATGCCCAGCATCAGGGAAAGCGCGAGGCTCGACCACAAGGGCGGCAAGCCGAATGCGTCTTTCAGGGAGTGCGATACTGCATGGGATTCGAGACCATTGATGGCAAATCCGAATGTCACCAGCATCAGCATGGCTACGATCAACCCGAGCCAGCGCTTGTTCAGACCATACTGAATGTACCAGGACGGGCCCCCTCGATAGAGGCCGTTGCCATCGCTGCGTTTGTAGAGCTGGCCTAGCGTGCATTCGAAGAAGCTGCTCGACATGCCCAAAAGCGCAGTCATCCACATCCAGAACACAGCGCCTGGCCCACCCAAACCTACTGCAATTCCGACCCCGACGATGTTTCCGGTACCCACGCGCCCGGCAAGGCTGAGTGTCAGCGCCTGGAGTGAACTCAAATGCTGACCGTTTGCGCGCCAGCTACCCCGTAAGACGCCGAACATATGAGGAAAGTATCGTAGTTGAACAAATCCTGATCGGATCGTGAAATACGCTCCTAATCCGAGAACAAAAGGTATTAACACCCTGCTCGAAAGAAAATCGTTGATGACATCAAGCATTCAAAGCTCCTTGCTATATAGAGTGCTGGCAAATCAATGGTGTCGTCAGTCCTGAATTCCTTCGGACGGCGTAATATCCCGCCATATTTGATTCGATGCAATTTCGCAAGTTGCTTAAATGTGATGCGAGTTGCTGCTATGGTTGCGCCTTTCTGGTCTTTGTTGGGTTATTGAATGTCTGATTTTCTTTCGGCGAACTTGAGGTTGCTATGTAGCCATTACAGATCTGTCGCGGAGGTTTGTAGGAAAGTTCGCATCAATCGTGGGCAATTCAATAAATACCTGTGTGGAAAAAGCATTCCAACGCCTTTTAACCTAAAGCGCATCTGCGAATTTTTTGGAGTCGAAGAGTCTGAAATTATTCAACCTACAGAGCAGTTCATCGCCCTGACAGGCGTCAAAGCAGGTCAGCGTCACACGCCAAGTGAAAGGGGCGCGCCACAATTGATGCATGAACATCTGCGTCAGCAATCTTCACCGGAATTAAGAGCGCATATTGGTTATTACTACGAGTACTATCACGCAATGACTGAACCTGGCTCCATTCTGTGCTCGCTGGTACATGTGCGAGCGGAGGGCGATGACATCGTATATGAGCGAAACGAGCGCTTACAGATCTCTGGCACTGCAGAGGACTTTGAACGGTATCAATATCTGGGCATCGCCTATCACCTTCGGGATCGCTTGTTTTTTATCGATTATGAATCGCTGACCTCCAACGAAATATGCCAGACCATTCTTATTCCAAGCTTCAAAAGCTGCATAACGCGGCTCAATGGGTTGAAGATGGGTGTTTCTGCTGCGGATCATCGCGCTCCCGCGTGCTCAAGGGTCGTATGGGAATATCTGGGGCAGGAAATCAATCACGTCGACGCGTACCGCCGTGTTCGTTTGTATAAGCCTGATGATCGCGCCATTGATGATGATTTGCGCGCGCGCCTGGCCCAATCCCGGATTGTCGAGGGCCTGTTTGTTATCGCCGGATAACCTCAGTTAAAAATCCCAATGGAGCGAGGCTGTTGATTTTGAAGATCAACAGATCGCAGCCTCGTTGCACTCGACAGCCCCTACAGGGGATTGTCGATTTGTTCGAGCATCCACTTAACAAAATCGCGCACCTTTGGCACTTCCGCCGCGTGCTCCGGGTAAGCGAGGTAATAGGCATCGCTGCTGGGCATCGCATGCTGCCAGGGAATGACCAGCTTGCCCTCGGCCAATTCCTCTTCCACCAGAAACCGTGGCAGCAGCGCCACGCCACAGCCGACCTGGGCGGCGCGGATGCACATATAAAAGGTTTCGAAACGCGGCCCGTGATAGCTGTGTTCGGTGTGGTAGCCCTGACTGTCGAACCAATCGTGCCAGGCCTGCGGTCGCGAGGCATTCTGCAGCAGCACCAGATCGGTCAGTTGCGTCGGGTCAGTCAATGGCGCGTCGGGCAGGCTGGCCGGGGCGCAGACCGGCACCAGTTCTTCGCCGAACAATTTCAGGCATTCCGTGCCCGGGCGTGAGGCCTGGCCGAAATAGAAGGCCAGATCGCTGCGCCCCTGCAGCAGATCATCCGCTTCCTGCTCATTGCACAAATCAAGATGAATCGACGGGTGACGCAGGCGCCAGCCTTTCAGACGTGGCACCAGCCAGCGCGCGCCGAAGGTCGAAGGGGTGGAGACGCGCAGGACTTCGGTCTCTCCGCCGTAGGAGCGCAGGTAATGCGTCGACATCTCCACTTGGCTGAGGATTTTTCTGACTTCGACCAGATACAAATCGCCGGCCGGTGTCATCTGCAAGCGGCGGCGCACGCGGCGGAACAACAAGTGCTGCAACAGTTCTTCAAGCTGCGCGACCTGTTTGCTTACCGCACTCTGGGTCAGGTTCAGCTCTTCGGCGGCGCGGGTAAAACTCAAGTGCCGGGTCACCGCCTCGAAGCATTGCAACGCGGTGATCGAGGGCAAGTGGCGTTTGTTCAGCATGGCCAGTCCTTTTTCTTGTCTTTCTGTACGCAGCATGAATAAACGGAATGATATCTGGCGTAAAGGTCGTTTGTTGCATCGCTCTGGTGACGCTACAACTAAAGGCCTGCCCGGCCCTGCCAAGCATGGCCGCACACATTCTGTTTTTGCTTGAGGAGAGACCGATGGTTGCCGCATTGCTTGATCGTCTGGGAGTCAACCCGGCCCTGTACCAGAACGGCAAAGTGCCGGTGCATTCGCCCATCGATGGCAGCGAAATTGCCTCGGTGAACTGGGAAGGCGCGGCCGAAGTCGAGCAGCACATCAGTCGCGCAGATCATGCATTCGAGCACTGGCGCAAGGTGCCGGCGCCGCGTCGCGGTGAGCTGGTGCGCCAGTTCGGCGAAGTGTTGCGCGAGTACAAGGCCGACCTTGGCGAGCTGGTGTCGTGGGAGGCCGGCAAGATCACTCAGGAAGGTCTGGGTGAAGTGCAGGAGATGATCGACATCTGCGACTTCGCCGTGGGCCTGTCGCGCCAGTTGTACGGTTTGACCATCGCCTCCGAGCGCCCGGGCCACCACATGCGCGAAACCTGGCATCCGCTTGGCGTGGTCGGGGTGATCAGCGCGTTCAACTTCCCGGTCGCGGTGTGGGCGTGGAACACCACGCTGGCGCTGGTCTGCGGCAACCCGGTGGTGTGGAAACCTTCGGAGAAAACCCCGCTGACCGCGCTGGCCTGTCAGGCGCTGTTTGATCGCGTAGTGAAGAATTTCAGTGATGCCCCGGCGAGCCTGTGCCAAGTGGTGATCGGCGGTCGCGATGCCGGCGAAGCGCTGGTCGATGATCCGCGTGTTGCGCTGATCAGCGCCACCGGCAGCACGCGCATGGGCCGCGAAGTGGCGCCGAAAGTCGCCGCGCGTTTTGCCCGCAGCATCCTTGAACTGGGCGGTAACAACGCGATGATCCTTGGCCCGAGCGCCGATCTGGACATGGCGGTGCGCGCGATTCTGTTCAGCGCCGTTGGCACCGCCGGGCAACGCTGCACGACCTTGCGTCGTTTGATTGCCCATGAATCGGTCAAGGAAGAAATCGTCACCCGCCTGAAGGCTGCCTATTCGAAAGTACGCATCGGCCATCCGCTGCAAGGCAATCTGGTCGGGCCGCTGATCGACAAGCACAGCTTCGAAAACATGCAGGACGCGCTGGAGCAGGCGCTCAGCGAAGGCGGTCGGGTGTTCGGCGGTCAGCGCCAACTTGAAGATCAGTTCCCCAACGCCTACTACGTGTCGCCGGCCATCGTCGAAATGCCCGAACAGAGCGACGTGGTTTGCAGCGAAACCTTCGCGCCGATTCTTTACGTGGTTGGCTACAGCGATTTCGAGCAAGCGCTGCGCTTGAACAACGCCGTGCCGCAAGGACTGTCGTCGTGCATCTTCACCACCGATGTGCGTGAGGCTGAGCGGTTCATGTCGGCTGTCGGCAGCGACTGCGGCATCGCCAACGTCAACATCGGCCCGAGCGGTGCGGAAATCGGCGGCGCCTTCGGTGGCGAAAAAGAGACCGGCGGCGGCCGTGAGTCCGGCTCCGACGCGTGGCGAGCTTACATGCGCCGGCAGACCAATACCGTCAACTACTCGCTGGAATTGCCGTTGGCGCAGGGCATCACATTCGACTGACAGGTCGAGATCGCCTTTGTGGGAGCGAGCTTGCTCGCGAATGCGGTGTGTCAGCCGGTATGGATATTGGCTGATATACCGCTTTCGCGAGCAAGACCGCTCCCACAGGGTAGCCAGTGTTTGTTGGGTTTCAGTTGGAGTCTGGCAATGCCGTTACGCGAAGAATGTCTGTGGGAAAAGCTCACGCCACAACGGCCGGAGAATTCGGCGCTCAAGGGTGAGGTCAAGGTCGATGTCTGCGTGATCGGCGCCGGGTTCACCGGGTTGTCGGCGGCGCTGCATTTGCTGGAAAAAGGCAAAAACGTCTGCGTGCTGGAGGCTCATCGCGCAGGGCACGGAGGTTCCGGGCGCAACGTCGGGCTGGTCAATGCCGGCCTGTGGATTCCTCCGGACGAGATCGAGGCTGGCTTTGGTGAGGCGGTCGGCAGTCAGCTCAACCGCATGCTCGGCGCAGCGCCAGCGCTGGTGTTCAGCCTTGTGGACAAATACAACATCGATTGCCAGTTGCGCCGCGAAGGCACTTTGCACATGGCGCATAACGCCAAGGGCGAGGCCGACCTGCGCAGTCGCGAGCAGCAGTGGAAGCGCCGTGGCGCGCCGGTCGAACTGCTGACAGGCAAGGCCTGCGAGCAAGCCACCGGCACGCAGAAAATCGCCGCCGCGTTGCTTGACCGCCGTGCCGGCACGCTCAACCCGATGGCGTATGTGACCGGGCTGGCCAATGCCGTGCGCGGGCTCGGTGGGCAGATGTTCGATCATTCGCCGGTGACGCGCCTCGAACGCGTCGGGCCGAAGTGGTCGGTGCAGACCGCACAGGGTTCGGTGCTGGCCGAGCAAGTGGTCATCGCCTCCAATGCCTACACCGAAGGCGACTGGACCGAACTCAAGCGCAATTTCTTTCCAGGCTATTACTATCAGGTCGCCTCGGTGCCGCTCACTGAGGACGCTGCGCAGGCAATTCTTCCGGGCGGGCAGGGCTCGTGGGACACCCGTCAGGTGCTGAGCAGCATCCGCCGCGACAAGGAAGGGCGGTTGCTACTCGGCAGCCTCGGCAATGGCAATCAGAAACCGACCTGGTTTCTCAAGGCCTGGGCCGACCGGGTGCAGCAGCATTATTTCCCCAATCTGAAGCCGGTCGAGTGGGAATGCACCTGGACCGGGCGCATTGCGTTCACGCCGGATCACTTGATGCGCCTGTTCGAACCGGCGCCGGGTCTGTTAGCAGTCACCGGCTACAACGGACGCGGCGTGACCACTGGCACTGTGGTCGGCAAGGCCTTCGCCGATTACCTGTGCAACGGCGATCCGCAGGCACTGCCGATTCCTTTCGCACCGATGCAGCCCCTGGCGGGCGTCGGCTTGCGCAGTTGCCTGTATGAGGCCGGTTTCTCGCTGTATCACGCGGGCCAGTGCTTGCGCATCGTCATTTGAGTGTTGAAATTTGTTGCCGGAAGCGGCGCTTTTGCATCCAGCGACTAGCCTGTAATGGTGCGGGTTGTAGCAGTCCCGCACCAGCAGTGTGCAGTTCGGTGACGCGCGCTGTTACAGGCTGGTTGCACGTACTTTGCCGCTGCGGTTGCAATGATGGCGCGTGCGGGTTGCGCCTGAATAAATATACGGTTTCACCTTCCGCGGTTTAGACGGTTGCACGCCCAATGAAAATGGGAACGAAACAGTCGAAATAACAACAATGCAGCGACTTTTTGAAGAATAAAAAACCGATGGCACGGGCCTTGCTCTGAGCTTTGAGTGAAGTGAAGTCGCAGTGCCAACTAAAAAAACCTTGGAGCACCACCTCATGTCCCAGACGTTTTACAAGAAAGGCTTTCTTGCCCTCGCAGTGGCTACTGCGCTGGGTGTTTCTGCGTTTGCTCAAGCTGATATCAAGATCGGTGTAGCGGGTCCGATGACCGGTGCCAACGCGGCATTTGGTGAGCAGTACATGAAGGGTGCACAGGCGGCGGCCGACGCGATCAACGCGGCGGGCGGTGTCAATGGGGAAAAAATCGTCCTGGTCAAAGGCGATGACGCGTGCGAGCCGAAGCAGGCGGTGACGGTCGCCAAGGACCTCACCAACCAGAAAGTCGCCGGCGTGGTTGGCCACTTCTGCTCCTCTTCGACCATTCCAGCCTCGGAAATCTACGACGAAGCCGGGATCATCGCGATCACCCCGGGCTCGACCAACCCGCAAGTTACCGAACGCGGCCTGAGCGCCATGTTCCGTATGTGCGGACGTGACGACCAGCAGGGCATCGTTGCTGGCGACTACATCGTCGACATGCTCAAGGGCAAGAAGGTTGTCGTGCTGCACGACAAGGACACCTACGGCCAGGGCCTGGCAGATGCCACCAAGGCTCAGCTGGAAAAACGCGGCGTCAAGCCTGTGCTGTACGAAGGCCTGACCCGTGGCGAGAAAGATTTCAGCACCATCGTCACCAAGATCCGTGGCGCCGGCGCCGATGTCGTCTATTTCGGCGGCCTGCACCCGGAAGCCGGTCCGCTGGTGCGTCAGCTGCGTGAACAAGGTCTGAAAGACGTCAAGTTCATGTCCGATGACGGCATCGTTACCGACGAACTGGTGACCACCGCAGGTGGCCCGCAATTCACCGATGGCGTGCTGATGACCTTCGGCGCCGACCCGCGCCTGTTGCCGGAAAGCAAGACCGTAGTGGACGCGTTCCGCAAGGCCGGCACGGAGCCTGAGGGCTACACCCTGTACGCCTACGCCTCGGTTCAGACCCTGGCGGCAGCGTTCAACGGCGCGAAGAAAAACGACGGCGAAGCCGCTGCCAAGTGGCTGAAGGCCAACCCGGTGAAAACCGTGATGGGCGAGAAGACCTGGGACGCCAAAGGCGACCTGAAAGTCTCCGACTACGTGGTTTACCAGTGGGACAAGGACGGCAAATACCACCAGCTGGAAAAGCAGAAGTAAGGGCTGAAGCGATCAACTGATCACCATAAATCCCTGTGGGAGCAGGCCCGCTCCCACAGTGGGTGGTGGTGAACACATCGGTCGCGCTCCGACATTGCTCCGACGTACATCTGTATTTTTCCTAGAAGAACCGCGCGCCATTGGCGCGCAGGTTCTCACTGCGTGAGATTGCGTTATGGATGGTATTTTCCTGCAGCAACTGGTCAATGGCCTGACCCTCGGGTCGGTCTATGGCCTGATCGCCATCGGCTACACAATGGTCTATGGCATCATCGGCATGATCAACTTCGCCCACGGCGAGGTTTACATGATTTCCGCTTACCTGGCGGCAATCAGTCTGGCTCTGCTGGCTTACTTCGGTATCGAATCCTTCCCGCTGCTGATGCTTGGCACGCTCATCTTCACCATCGTCGTCACTGCGGTGTATGGCTGGGTCATCGAGCGTGTCGCCTACAAACCCCTGCGTAACTCGACCCGCCTGGCGCCGCTGATCAGCGCCATCGGTATTTCGCTGATTCTGCAGAACTACGCACAGATCGCCCAAGGCGCCAAACAACAGGGCGTGCCTACGCTGCTGACCGGTGCCTGGCGTGTCGAAGTCGGCACCGGCTTCGTGCAATTGACCTACACCAAAGTCTTCATTCTGATTGCCGCGTTTGTCGGCATGGGGCTGCTGACCTACGTCATCAAATACACCAAGCTCGGCCGCATGTGCCGCGCCACCCAGCAAGACCGCAAGATGGCCTCGATTCTGGGGATCAACACCGACCGGGTGATTTCCTACGTGTTCATTATCGGTGCAGCCATGGCAGCACTCGCTGGCGTGCTGATTACCATGAACTACGGCACGTTCGACTTCTATGCCGGCTTCATCATCGGCATCAAGGCGTTTACCGCAGCGGTACTCGGCGGGATCGGTTCATTGCCCGGCGCGATGCTCGGCGGGATCATCCTCGGCATCTCCGAGTCGCTGTTCTCCGGCCTGGTCAACTCCGACTACAAAGACGTGTTCAGCTTTTCGCTGCTCGTACTTGTTCTGGTCTTCCGACCGCAAGGTCTGTTGGGCCGTCCTCTTGTGTCGAAGGTGTAAGCGATGTCTTCAACAACCACTGAAAAATCCATCGATATCAAAAAAAGTCTGGTCGAGGCGATTCTTGCCGGCCTGATTGCGCTGATCGTATTCGGGCCGATTGTCGGTGTGGTCCTCGACGGCTACAGCTTCAACCTCGAAGCCACCCGCGTGGCGTGGATCATTGCCATCGTCATGGCCGGACGCTTTGCGCTCAGCCTGTTCCTGCAAACGCCCAAGGGCCTGAAGATTCTCGACGGGTTCGAGAGCAGCGGTTCAGGCGTGCACGTGCTGCCGGCAGATTACAAATCGCGGCTGCGCTGGATCATTCCGCTGATTATTGTACTGGCGATCATCGTGCCGTTCGTCTCCAACTCCTACCTGCTCGGGGTGGTCATCCTCGGTTTGATCTACGTGCTGCTGGGGCTGGGGCTGAACATCGTGGTCGGACTGGCCGGTCTGCTCGATCTCGGTTACGTGGCGTTTTACGCCATTGGTGCCTACGGTCTGGCGCTGGGTTACCAATATCTCGGTCTGGGTTTCTGGACCGTGCTGCCGCTGGCGGCAATCACCGCAGGCCTGGCCGGCTGCATTCTCGGTTTTCCCGTGCTGCGTCTGCACGGTGACTATCTGGCGATCGTGACCCTGGGCTTCGGTGAAATCATTCGTCTGGTGCTGAACAACTGGCTGTCGCTGACTGGCGGCCCGAACGGCATGCCGGCACCACTGCCAACCTTCTTCGGTCTGGAGTTCGGCAAGCGCGCGAAGGATGGCGGGGTGCCGTTTCACGAGTTCTTCGGCCTGACCTACAACCCGGACGTGAAGTATTACTTCATCTACGCGGTGTTGTTCCTCGTGGTGCTGGCGGTGCTTTACGTCAAGCATCGGCTGGTGAAAATGCCGGTCGGTCGCGCCTGGGAAGCCCTGCGTGAAGATGAAATCGCCTGCCGCTCGATGGGCCTCAACCATGTGCTGGTCAAGCTCTCGGCGTTCACCATCGGTGCGTCGACGGCGGGTCTGGCCGGGGTGTTCTTCGCCACCTATCAAGGCTTCGTCAACCCCACTTCATTCACCTTCTTCGAATCGGCGCTGATTCTGGCCATCGTCGTACTCGGCGGTATGGGCTCGACCATCGGCGTGGTCATCGCCGCGTTCGTGCTCACCGTCGCTCCGGAACTGCTGCGCGGCTTCGCTGAATACCGCGTGCTGCTGTTCGGCATCCTGATGGTGTTGATGATGATCTGGCGACCGCGCGGGCTGATTCGCATCAGTCGCACCGGAGTCAAACCACGCAAAGGGGCCATTCACTACGAGAGGACTGCGCCATGAGTGAAGTCGTACTCTCTGTTGAAAAACTGATGATGCATTTCGGTGGCATCAAGGCGCTGAGCGATGTCAGCCTGAAGGTCAAACGCAATTCGATCTTTGCCCTGATCGGCCCCAACGGCGCCGGCAAGACCACGGTGTTCAATTGCCTGACCGGGTTCTACAAGGCCTCGGGCGGCAAGATCGAACTCAATGTGCGCGGCCAGCAGACCAACGTCATTCAACTGCTGGGCGAGTCGTTCAAACCAGCCGATTTCGTTTCGCCGAAATCCTTCCTGAGCCGCCTTTACTACAAAATGTTTGGCGGTACTCACCTGGTGAACCGTGCAGGTCTTGCCCGGACGTTCCAGAACATTCGTCTGTTCAAGGAAATGTCGGTGCTGGAAAACCTGCTGGTGGCGCAGCACATGTGGGTCAACCGCAACATGCTCGCCGGCATCCTTAACACCAAGGGCTATCGCAAGGCCGAAAGCGACGCGCTCGATTGCGCGTTCTACTGGCTGGAAGTGGTTGATCTGGTCGACTGCGCCAACCGTCTCGCTGGCGAATTGTCCTACGGCCAGCAACGGCGTCTGGAGATCGCTCGGGCGATGTGCACGCGGCCGCAGATCATCTGCCTCGACGAACCGGCCGCTGGCCTCAACCCTCAGGAAACCGAAGCGCTCAGCGCGATGATCCGGCTGCTGCGCGACGAGCACGATCTGACCGTGGTGCTGATCGAACACGACATGGGCATGGTCATGAGCATTTCCGATCACATCGTGGTTCTCGACCACGGCATTGTCATCGCCGAGGGCGGGCCGGAAGCGATCCGCAACGACCCGAAAGTGATCGCAGCCTACCTGGGCGCCGACGAAGAGGAGCTGGTATGAGCCAACCGATCCTCGAACTGCGCAATCTGGACGTGTTCTACGGCCCGATCCAGGCCCTCAAAGGTGTTTCACTGCAGATCAACGAAGGCGAGACCGTCAGCCTCATCGGCTCCAACGGCGCGGGCAAGTCGACCTTGCTGATGTCGATCTTCGGCCAGCCGAGAGCGGCGGGCGGGCAGATCCTTTATCAAGGTGTCGACATCACGCACAAGTCATCCCACTACATTGCCTCCAACGGCATTGCGCAGTCGCCGGAAGGGCGGCGGGTATTCCCCGACATGACCGTCGAGGAAAACCTGCTGATGGGCACCATCCCGATTGGCGACAAGTACGCCAAAGAGGACATGCAGCGCATGTTCGAGCTGTTTCCACGGCTTGAAGAGCGGCGCAATCAGCGGGCGATGACCATGTCTGGCGGTGAACAGCAGATGCTCGCCATCGCCCGTGCGCTGATGAGTCGGCCGAAGCTGTTGCTACTCGATGAACCAAGCCTGGGGCTGGCGCCGATCGTGGTGAAGCAGATTTTCGCCACCCTGCGTGAACTGGCGAAAACCGGGATGACGATTTTTTTGGTCGAGCAGAATGCCAACCATGCGCTCAAGCTGTCGGATCGCGCGTATGTGATGGTCAACGGCGAAATCCGTCTATCCGGCACAGGTAAAGAGTTGTTGGTGAATGAGGAGGTACGTAACGCCTATCTGGGCGGGCACTGATTTTCTCGCGGTTGTACACAGCCCTGGCGACGAGAGTCCCGGGGCTTTTCTTTTCCAGATCCTCCACAAATCCCTGTGGGAGCGGGCTTGCTCGCGAAGCCAGCGTGTCAGAAAACACCGTGTCAATTGGCCCACCGCTTTCGCGAGCAAGCCCGCCCCCACAGTTGATCTGCGCGGGGCCTCGCAATTGTGGAAAACAAATTCACCAAGCTGTCAAAGCGCGACATATAGACGCTGCAAATGGCTGTTTTTCCACAGTTTTGACTTGTCCCCGGTTACTGTGGAACCGGCTGTGAATAACGTGGGTGTATATGGCTGCAGGCCATATAAAACGTGGCCTTCAAGGCTGTGATTGTTTTTTGATCAGGCTTTTTCACAGGAGCGGCAGACGTCGTTGTCAACCTTTTTTTGGCAACCGGGGCGACAGCCATTTCCTGTGACTAGGCCTGTGGATAAGTCTGTGACTAAACTCTGGAAAGACTTCGCTGAGGGCCGTAGTTGCTGGCCTCGCGCAATCACCCGGTGGCACCGTCCGTCGTGCAAAATGCCCTGTCCCGCACATCCATCGTCTCAGGGTCAAGCAAAAAAACTTTCCATTTCGCCCGCAACGCCTTGTGTGGCGCGGCTTTGCGCCTTTGTACTTGCCCCCGAAAACTGTGGAGCAGACTGTGGATAACATGCGTGCACATGGCTACAGGCCACGCCTGGCAAGGGATAGCGGCCGTTGATCAAATTTTGATCTGAAACTCGTCCCATGTAGGCGCAGCCTTCGGCCCCCTGCATGGGGCAATGGTTGCTCGAGAATGCGAGGGCGGGCATGCTGCCTGCTGATTTTCTATTCCAAGGGCTGCCGTGGCAGCCGAAGCAAGGAGAACACGATGTCCAACACCCTGTTTATCACCGGCGCTACGTCCGGTTTTGGTGAAGCCTGTGCCCGTCGTTTTGCCGAAGCTGGCTGGAAACTGGTGCTGACCGGCCGTCGTGAAGAACGCCTCAATGCCCTGTGCGCGGAACTGTCGAAGCAGACTGAAGTGCACGGCCTTGTCCTCGATGTGCGTGATCGCAAGGCGATGGAGGAGGCAATCGCCAACCTGCCGCCGTCCTTCGCCAAACTCCGTGGCCTGATCAACAACGCCGGCCTGGCGCTCGGCGTCGACCCGGCGCCGAAGTGCGATCTGGATGACTGGGACACCATGGTCGACACCAATGTCAAAGGCCTGATGTACGCCACCCGCCTCCTGCTGCCACGGTTGATCGCCCACGGCCGTGGCGCCGGCATCGTCAACCTCGGCTCTATCGCCGGCAACTACCCGTACCCGGGCAGCCACGTGTATGGCGCGACCAAGGCGTTCGTCAAACAGTTCTCGCTGAACCTGCGTTGCGACCTGCAGGGCACCGGCGTGCGAGTAAGCAACATCGAACCCGGCCTGTGCGAAAGCGAGTTCTCGCTGGTGCGTTTCGCCGGCGATCAGGAGCGCTACAACGCGACCTACGCCGGCGCCGAGCCGATCCAGCCGCAGGACATCGCCGAGACGATTTTCTGGGTGATGAACACCCCGGCGCACATCAACATCAACAGCCTGGAGCTGATGCCGGTAAGCCAGACCTGGGCCGGGTTTGCCATCGAGCGCAACAAGGCCTGAGACCGCGCTGAAGCCATTCGCGAGCAGGCTCGCTCCCACAATGAAAGTGCGCCGGACACACTATCGGTGAACAGCACAATCAAGGTGGGGGCGAGCTTGCTCGCAAAAGCGATCTGTAAGTCAGCGCAGATATTCAGCTAGACCGCTGTAACAAGTCGCCAAATGATAAGGCGTGGTCGAAGGCATGTCCTTGCGACTGACTTCGCCGTTTTCATCGCGGCACTCATGCCAACCCCCGGCATGCAGAAACCGCTGCTGCAACGCCTGCAACTGGCGCAGCACTGCCGCTTCACTTTCCGGGCGCAGTGTCAGCGCGCGCAGGTATTCGGCCTGAGCCCAGATCCGCTGCGTCGAATCCCTTGGCCTTCCGTTACCTTCCAGATCAAGCATCGCCCGTACGGCGCCGCAAGATTCGAGCACGCCATATTGTTCGGTAAAGACGAATGCCCGATCCAACGCCCGGTGCAGTTTCGAATCGCGTAACAGCGGCGACGATTCGAGCAGGAAATACCATTCAAACTGATGCCCCGGCTCATACCAGTTATCCACAGCGCCCAGCGGCTTTTCCATCAACACGCCGTATTGCGGATCGACGAATTGCTTGTGCATGGCTGTGCATAACTCAAGCAGGGCTTGTTGCGTGTGCGCATCTTCGCGTACGGCGAGAGTGGCGAGGAAGGCTTCGGCCAGATGCATCAACGGGTTTTGCAGTGGGCCGGTCTGCAGGGTGAGCCAGTCGCGCTCCAGGCAGGCTTCGTACAAGCCGTCACCGGTGGCGAAACGGCGGCCGATGATTTCCAGCGCGGCGTTCAATGTCGATTCCGCTAGCGAGTCGCGAGACTTGCCCCAGTAATGCGCGCAGGCGAACAGGATGAAGGCGTGGGTGTAGAGATCCTTGCGCTGGTCCAGCGGCTTGCCTTGCGCATCAATGCTGTAGAACCAGCCGCCGTGCTCGGCATCATGGAAATGCCGTTGTAGAGAACGAAACAGCGCCGCCGCACGGACTTCGGCGTTATCCACAACCCCGATCAGGCTGGAGAACACATACAGCTGCCGTGCGCAGGCCATCGCCCGATAACGTTGTGCTGGCAGCGGTTGATGCGCGGCGTCCAGCGCCTCATACGGTAACGCCATGTCGGCGTTCCAGCCCGGGCCTTGCCACAGCGGCACGATCACGTCGAGGAAGTGCTGCTGCACTTGGCCAAACAGGGCGGTCAATTCGGGCAGGGCGGTGGAGCGGGAAGCGTGGGGCATGGGCGGAGGTCGTCACGGGCTGGGGCGATTGCGCGACATGGTAGCAGAGAGGCAGCCTTTAGAGGCCGGGTGTCTGATGGGCCGCTTTCGCGAGCAAGCCCGCTCCCGCAGGTTTTGTGCTCGCCACAAATCCAGTGTGGGAGCGGGCTTGCTCGCGAAGGGGACAGTTCAGGCGATAACCAATCAGCCCGCCAACAACCACACCCCAGTCGCCGCCGATGCAGCCCCAGCCAGTCGCACCAATGGCGCCGCTGCCTGCGGCAACACGCGGACCACGCCATAACCGAGCGCATGCAAAACAGCTGTCGCCGCGACAAACCCGGCCGCATACGCCCAAGGACTGCTCATCTCTGGCAGTTCCAAGCCATGCGCCACGCCGTGGAACAGCGCAAACAGTGCCGTCGCTGCCACCGCCATCACCAGCGGCGGACGCACCGCCAGGGCTACCGCCAGGCCCAGCGCCAATACCGAAGCGGCAATCCCGCTTTCCAGCGCCGGCAACTCAAGCCCTTCAAAACCGAGCAAACCGCCCAGCAGCATGGTGCCGACAAACGTGCACGGCAGCGCCCAACGCGCCGCGCCTTGTTGCTGCGCCGCCCACAAGCCGACGGCGAGCATTGCCAGCAAATGGTCGAGACCGCCGATCGGGTGGCTGATACCCGCGACGAGGCCGCTGTCGCCATGCCCCGGGTGAGCGAAGGCCAGTGCCGGTGTCAGCAGCAGCGCCACGGCGCCAAGAATGCGTTTGAGTGTCATGGATAAGCTTCCTTGTTGATAAGTGAATCAGGCAGCGGTCAGCAGGCCCTGACGTTCGATGAAGGCGATGATTTGCTCAAGGCCCTGACCGGTTTTCTGGTTGCTGAACACGAACGGCTTGCCGTTGCGCATGCGTTTGGTGTCGCTGTCCATCATTTCCAGCGAGGCGCCCACCAGCGGTGCGAGGTCGATCTTGTTGATCACCAGCAGGTCGGACTTGCAGATCCCCGGGCCGCCCTTGCGCGGCAGCTTGTCGCCGGCGGAAACGTCGATCACGTAGATGGTCAGGTCGGACAGCTCCGGGCTGAAGGTCGCTGAGAGGTTGTCGCCACCGGATTCGACCAGAATCAGATCCAGGCCCGCAAAGCGCCGGTTCAATTGATCGACCGCTTCAAGGTTGATCGAGGCGTCTTCGCGGATCGCCGTGTGCGGGCAGCCGCCGGTTTCCACGCCGATGATGCGCTCCGGCGCGAGGGCTTCGTTGCGCACCAGGAAATCGGCGTCTTCGCGGGTGTAGATATCGTTGGTGACCACGGCGAGGTTGTAGCGCTCGCGCAGGGCCAGGCACAGGGCCAGGGTCAACGCGGTCTTGCCGGAACCGACCGGGCCGCCGATGCCGACGCGCAGAGGTTGTGTATCCATTTCAGTCTCCAAAAATAAACAGGCCTAAGAGCGGAAGAGGCGGCTGTACTGGCGTTCATGGGCCATGCACGCCAGGGACAGACCAAAAGCGGCACTGCCGATGTGTTCGGGATTGATTCGGCTTGCGTCGTGCTGCGCCTGTTGCAGCAGCGGCAGCAGTTCGCTGGTCAGACGCTGGGCCGCTTGCTGGCCCAACGGCAGGGTTTTCATCAACACGGCGAGCTGGTTTTCCAGCCAGCTCCACAGCCACGCGGCAAGCGCGTCCTGTGGGCTGATGCCCCAGGCGCGTGCTGCCAGTGCCCAGCACAAGGCCAGGTGCGGTTCTGCGGTCTGGTCAAGAAAGTCGCGGGCGGGCGCATCGAGTTCCGGCAGACCGTTCAGCAGCTGCTGCAAGGAGTAACCCATCTGCCGGCTCTCCAGATGCAGCTCGCGGGTTTCGCGGCTGGCGCGATGGCTCTCGCAGAGCTGCCCTAGTTCGGCCCAGTTTTCATCTGCTGCGGCTTGGCAATGCGCCAACAACAGCGGCGCTTCGAAGCGGGCGAGATTGAGCAGCAGTTGATCGCTGATCCAGCGGCGGGCGGCGTCAGGGGTGTGGACCCGGCCGTTATCCACCGCCATTTCCAGACCCTGGGAATAGCTGTAGCCACCAATCGGCAATTGCGGACTGGCCAGACGCAGCAGCGCCCAGGCCGGATTCACAGGCGCACGCCGAACTGGTGAAGTTTTGGCGCGTAGTTGAAGTCTTCGTCGCCGTGGCGGGAATGATGGTGGCCGCCCCCATATGCGCCGTGTTCCGGCTGGAACGGCGCTTCGATAGCCTCGACCTGGGCGCCGAGCTGTTCGAGCATGGCCTTGAGTACGTAATCGTCGAGCAGGCGCAGCCAGCCATCGCCAACTTGCAGGGCGACATGGCGGTTGCCGAGGTGATAAGCCGCGCGCGTCAGTTCGAACGCATTGGCGCACGTGACATGCAGCAGTTGTTCGGGACGGGCGTAGACGCGCACGACACGGCCGTCTTCGGCCTGCAAACATTCGCCGTCATACAGCGGTGGCTGGCCGCGCTCCAAAAACAACCCGACGTCTTCGCCTTCGGCACTGAAACAGCGCAAACGGCTTTTGCTGCGCGCTTCGAAGGTCAGGTGCAACTCGGCGGCCCAGACGGGTTGAGGGTCGATTCTGCGATGAATCACCAGCATCGGAAAGCTTCCAGCAATGAACGTTGAATGGGCTAGAGCAAGCGTCGCGCCAACCGGCCCATCTGTAGGAAATGGCTGACGGCGCGTGGCTGATCTTTCAACAGGTGCGGGGATTCTGGAAGGTTTTGGTGCATGAAGGATTTGTCATGCACCAAAGCGAGGCTGCGACGCATGACCCTTGTGGGAGCGGGCTCGCTCGCGAAGGCAGTGGGTCAGTTGATTAATCAAGGTGACTGGCATGACGCCTTCGCGAGCAAGCCCGCCCCACAGTTGGAGGCTTGGGTGTCAATGGTGGAGAAGGGACTACTCGGTACTGCCCAGGCCCTGCCAATGCTTGAGGCCGATGAAGATGAAGCGCAATTGCTGGGTGATCTTCGCTTGCGGGGTCAGATGCTCTGGCAGGGCTTCGGCCGGCGGGTCGATGATGTCTGGCAGGGTGGCGAATACTGATTTGACGATCAGGTCGGCCATCACGCTCAGACCGGCGATGTCCAGATGTTGCAGCTTGGGCATCAGCGCCAGGTCTGCAGCGAGGTCGGCGCTGATGTTTTCGCGCAGGCGCCCGATCGCCTGACGTACCGGCAGTGAGCCGCCGTACTGTTCGCGGGCGAGAAACAAAAATTGCGAGCGGTTGGCGTTGACCACATCAAGGAAGATGCGCACCGAAGCGTCGATGATGCCGCCCATGACGAATTCGTTGTGACGCACCAGGCGAATGGTCTCGCGGAAGGTCTGGCCGACTTCGCTGACCAGCACCAGCCCCAACGCGTCCATATCGGCGAAGTGACGGTAGAAACCGGTGGGCACGATGCCGGCGGTCTTGCTCACTTCGCGCAGGCTCAGGCTGCCGAATCCTCGGCCGCTTTCCATCAGGTGGCGGGCAGCGTCCATCAGGGCATTGCGGGTCTGTTGTTTCTGTTCGGCGCGGGGCAGCATCGCAAGGTGTGTTCTTCGGCAGGACAAGCGCCGCACTCTAGCAAATCGGCTTTGTCGGCGTCGAACGGGGAGTCGTGCAGGGAGGGTTTACAGAAGTTGAAAAGTCAAAAGCCCAATCCGCCGATTGGGCTTTTTTGCCGGGCCGTCATGGGCTCAGCTCACAGCGCTGTTGCGTTCGATGACACGGTCACCGCCACCTTCGGCGAGGGCTTGACCTTGTGGGGTCTTGTCGTAGCCGTCTTCTACCAGGCCTTTTTCTTCGAGACGGTTGCGGCCGTTTTCAGCCAGGGTCTGGCCTTGTGGGGTTTTGTCATAGCCATCTTCAGCCAGGGTCTGGCCTTGTGGAGTTTTGTCGTAGCCGTCTTCAGCCAGGGTCTGGCCTTGTGGAGTTTTGTCGTAGCCGTCTTCAGCGAGCGTCTGGCTGAACACCGAGTGGCTGTCTTTGACTTGTGGAGTCGCCTGATCGGCAGCGGGCAGAGCGAAAGCAGTGCTGGCTAGCATCGACAGGGTAAGGCTGAGCAGTAATTGACGTTTCATGATGGTGGCTCCTTGGGAGGGCGATAAAGTGGGTGCGAAGGCAATGCTACTCTCGATAAGTCGATATAAAAGTTCATAAACGCAATGGTAATAATCAACAGAATTGATTGTTCCGTGCGAAGGCTCTAGCCCGCGCCTTTGCGGGCGACGGTTTTGCACCGTCGTGGGTATTTTCGACTCACTCGCGCCTCGCAAAAGTGCGGGTCGCGGTAACACTGCTCGACCGGCCGGTCAGGTTTGCCGGGCTTTTTATGGCTTAAACTGCCTTTCGATTAAACCTGCGGGCCTTTCGCCAGTCACAGACTGCACAGGGGCCGCTTCGGTCTGCCGTTTCAGCTGTGCGTCGGGTAATCGGCGTGCGGTCGTGATCAGGAGCTTTGTGCATGACGCGCACTGGAAAAATCTTCAGCTGGACCTTCGCCATCCTTGCGCTGCTGCTGGCAGCCTTGATTCTGATCATCGTGTTTTTTGACTGGAACCGGATCAAACCGACCATCAATGCCAAAGTCTCGGAAGAGCTGCATCGGGTGTTTGCCATCAATGGCAACCTCGCGGTGATCTGGCGGCGCGAGCCGGAAGAAGGCGGCTGGCGCGCCTGGGTGCCGTGGCCGCACGTGGTCGCCGAGGACTTGAGCCTGGGCAACCCGGACTGGTCGAAACAACCGCAAATGGTCACGCTCAAGCGCGTCGAGCTGCGCATTTCGCCACTGGCCCTGCTGGCGCAGCGCGTAGTGATTCCGCGCATCGACCTGACCGAGCCGAACGCTGAGCTGCAACGTCTGGCCGATGGCCGCGCCAACTGGACGTTCAAGTTCGATCCCAAAGACCCGAACGCCGAACCGTCGAACTGGGTGGTCGACATCGGCGCCATCGGTTTCGACAAGGGCCATGTGACCCTCGACGATCAGACCCTGAAAACCAATCTCGACGTGCTGATCGACCCGCTCGGCAAGCCGATTCCATTCAGCGAAATCGTCGGCGACAAAGCGGCGAAAACTGCCCAGGACAAGGGCGGCGCCCCACAGGATTACGCCTTTGCACTTAAGGTCAAAGGCCAGTACCACGCGCAGAACCTCACCGGGCAGGGCAAGATCGGCGGGTTGCTCGCATTGCAGGACGCGAGCAAGCCGTTCCCGTTGCAGGCCCAGGCGAAGATCGGCGACACCCGTATCGAACTGGCCGGCACCCTGACTGACCCGCTGAATCTCGGCGCTCTCGATCTGCGCTTGAAGCTTGCCGGCGACAGTCTCGGCAATCTTTACCCGCTGACCGGCGTGACCCTGCCGGACACACCGCCGTATTCCACTGACGGCCACCTGATCGCCAAGCTGCATGACGAGGCCGGGGCGAAATTCACTTATGAAAAATTCAACGGCAAGATCGGCGACAGCGACATCCACGGCGACCTGACCTACGTGGCCAGCCAGCCACGGCCGAAACTCACGGGTGCGTTGCTCTCCAATCAACTGCTGTTCGCCGACCTTGCACCGTTGATCGGGGCTGATTCCAACACCGAGCAAAAGGCTCGTGGCGGCGCGAGCAAGCAGCCAACGGACAAGGTCCTGCCGGTCGAAGAGTTCAAAACCGATCGCTGGCGGGCCATGGACGCGGATGTCGAGTTCACCGGCAAGCGCATCGTCCACAGCGAGAAGCTGCCGTTCAACGACCTCTATACCCACCTGAAACTCAACGACGGCGAGCTCAGCCTCGAGCCGCTGCGCTTTGGCGTCGCTGGCGGCACGCTGGATGCGCAGATCCGCCTCAATGGCCGCACCGAGCCGCTGGAAGGCCGGGCGCGCTTGACCGCACGCAAATTCAAACTCAAAGAGCTGTTCCCGACCTTCGAGCCGATGAAAACCAGTTTCGGTGAGCTCAACGGTGATGCCGATATCAGCGGGCGGGGCAACTCCGTGGCGAAGCTGCTCGGCGGCGCCAACGGTAATCTGAAGATGTTGATCAACGACGGTGCGATCAGCCGTGAGCTGATGGAACTGGCCGGGCTCAATGTCGGTAACTACGTGGTCGGCAAGATCTTTGGCGACAAGGAAGTGAAGATCAACTGCGCGGCGGCGGACTTCGACATCAAGACCGGTCTGGCCACCACGCGGCTGTTTGTCTTCGATACCGAGAACGCGATCATCTACATCGATGGCACGGCGAACATGGCCACCGAGCAACTCGATTTGACCGTCACTCCAGAATCCAAGGGCTGGCGTTTGATCTCCCTGCGCTCGCCGCTGTATGTGCGCGGCAAGTTCATCAAGCCGGATGCCGGTGTCAAAGCGGTGCCGCTGATGCTGCGCGGCGCGGGGATGGTTGCATTGGGCGTGATTGCCGCACCGGCGGCGGGACTGCTGGCGCTGGTCGCGCCTAGCGGTGGCGAGCCGAATCAGTGTGCCCCGTTGCTTGAGCAGATGAAGCAAGGCAAGGCACCGGTGACCGTCAAACCCAGCAAGTAAGCAGGGCAGAGCCAAAGATCGCAGCCTTCGGCAGCTCCTACAGGGGAATGCATTCCAACTGTGGGAGCTGCCGAAGGCTGCGATCTTTTGCTTTTAAGGGTTACAGGTCGTTGAGGATGTCCGCCATATCGTCGGCGTGCTCTTCTTCCTGGGCGAGGATGTCTTCGAAGATGCGGCGGGTGGTCGGGTCCTTGTCACCGATGTACTGGATGATTTCGCGGTAGCTGTCGATGGCGATGCGCTCGGCCACCAGGTCTTCGTACACCATTTCCTTGAGCGAATTGCCGGCCACGTACTGCGCGTGGGACAGCTTGCTCAGCAGGTCGGGATTGAACTCCGGCTCGCCGCCCAGTTGCACGATGCGTTCGGCGAGGCGATCAGCATGCTCGGCTTCCTGATTGGCGTGTTCGAGGAATTCATCGGCGGCGACATTGGCTTTCAGGCCGTTGGCCATGAAGTAGTGGCGCTTGTAGCGCAAGGTGCACACCAGCTCGGTGGCCAGCGACTCGTTGAGCAAGCGCAGTATTTCTTCACGGTTCGCGTTGTAGCCCTCGGTGACCGCGCCGTTTTCCACGTGTTGCCGCGCACGTTCACGCAGGGTTTGAACATCAGACAAATGCAGGTCACTCATTTCATTCTCCTGGAGGCTAATCCGATAAGCGCCACGTTCTGAAGACGCGGTCGCTACCCAGGGTGTGAGTCTTGAGCGAAGCGAAAGTTTTATGCGATTTGCCGCGCCACCGTGGCCGGGAGCGATACTTGAAGCAGGCTGATTGTTGAGTTGTCACCGTCATGGTGGATGCTTGGCGGGCGTCTTGCAGATCAAGTGTTCACTCACCGCGCACAAGGATGTAACCCATGTCGACACGTTATCCACTGGTGCTGGTGCCAGGCATGCTCGGCTTTGTCCGGCTGGTGCTTTACCCGTATTGGTTCGGCATCATCAAGGCCTTGCGCCGTGGTGGTGCGACGGTGATTGCGGTGCAGGTCTCGCCGCTCAACTCCACCGAGGTGCGCGGTGAGCAGTTGCTGGCGCGGATCGAGGAAGTCCTGCGCGAGACCGGGGCGCAAAAAGTCAACCTGCTCGGTCATAGCCAGGGCGCGCTGACCGCACGGTATGCGGCGGCGAAGCGTCCGGATCTGGTCGCCTCGGTGACCTCGGTGGCCGGGCCGAATCATGGCTCTGAACTGGCCGATTATCTGGAAAAGCACTATCCCGCCAACAGCGCCAAGGGTCGCTTGCTCGAAGCGTCGCTGCGCCTGATCGGCTGGCTCATGGCATTGCTCGACACCGGGTATCGCGGGCCGAAACTGCCGGTGGATATCCACGCCTCCCACCAATCGCTGACCACGGCGGGCGCCGCCTTGTTCAATCAGCGTTATCCGCAGGGGCTGCCGCAAACCTGGGGTGGGCAGGGGCCGGAAGAGGTCAACGGTGTGCGTTACTACTCCTGGTCGGGGACGCTGCAACCGGGCAAGACCGATCGGGGCGGTAATCTTGTCGACGGGACGAATCGCAGTTGTCGGTTGTTCGCCAGAACCTTCGTCCGCGAGCGAGGGCAGTGCGATGGCATGGTCGGCCGTTATAGCTCGCATCTGGGCACGGTGATCGGTGATGACTATCCGCTGGATCATTTCGACATCGTCAATCAGTCGCTGGGGCTGGTGGGCAAGGGCGCGGATCCGGTGCGGTTGTTTGTCGAGCATGCGGCGCGGCTGGCGGCAGCTGGTGTATGAAAGCACGATCTTTTTCAATCAGGCGACGCTGATCCGGCGGCCCAGCACCGTGGTCCAGCGCTCCGACAAAACTACCCCACCCAAGGTCAACAACCCGCCCACCAGGTGATACATCGCCAACCGCTCCTTCAACACCACTGCCGCAATCAACGCGGTAATCAGTGGCAGCAGGTTGAAAAACAACGTCGTCCGACTCGGTCCCAGCCGCTGCACTGCTTGCATCCACGCCAGCGGTGCGACCATTGAAGCCAGTAGGCACGCGTACAGCACCAGCGGCACGTTATGCAGGTTCAGCCCGGTCTTCGGCGAAACCGCAAACAGCGGAAACAACACCACAATCGCCACCAGCACCTGCAAATACAGCAACACCAGCGGCGGCAAACGCAGCTGCCACTTTTTCAACAGCGTGCTGTAGACCGCGTAGGCCAGCGTCGCGATCAGCATCATCGCATCGCCCAGATTGACCCCATGTTGCAGCAGCGCACCGAGGCTGCCGGACGACACCACCACCAGCACGCCGGCAAACGACAGTACTGCGCCGACCAAGGCACCAGCGGTCAGGCGCTGGCCGAGGCTGATGATCGCCATCGCCAGCGACATCAATGGCATCAACGACAGGATGATGCCCATGTTGGTCGCGGTGGTCAGTGTTGCAGCGAAATAGGCGAGGCTCTGATACACCGCCATGCCGAGCACACCGAGAATGAAAATCCGCCGAAGATTTGGCCGAATCTGCGGCCAGTGCGCGATGACTTTCCTGAGCATGAATGGAGTGAACAGCACGCCGGCGAGCAGCCAGCGATAGAAGCCGATCTCGGCCGGAAAAATCGCTCCGACCGCCAGTTTGTTGATCACGGTGTTGCCGGCCCAGATGAAAATCGCCAGCAGGGGAAACGCGTATTGCATGAGACAAAACCAGTACGTTGATGAAGCGCGATTATCCCTTGTCTGGATGCAGGCCTATACTGCAAAACGGACAACCCGCCTCTGCATTCGGACAGCATGAACAGCAAACACATCGATCTGCTCGATTTCAGCCAACTGCCCTCGGCGGTGTACTTCCGCTACGCCGATTTCACTGCCCACGAATTTGCCGCGCCGCACCGACACCCGTGGGGCACGCTCGAATATGCGGCCCATGGCGTGCTGCACATGGATGTCGAGGGCAGCCGCTTCATGTCGCCGCCGCAATACGCGGTGTGGGTGCCACCCGAGGTCGAGCACAGTTTCTACAGCCATCAGCCGGTCAACTACCGCGCGGTATGCCTTGATTCCGACGTCTGCACGCGGCTGCCGACGCGCGCCTGCACACTGGCGATCAGCGACATTCTCAAAGCGATTCTCAAGGACTTCGCCGCCCGCGATGTAAAGATTCCCGAGCACGAGGCCGATCGGCGTCTGGCTCAGATACTGGTCGATCAACTGCAACAGGCGCCGGTGCAGGAATGTTATCTGCCGTATGCAAGCAGTCCCGGCCTGCTGACGATTCTTGAAGCCTTGCAGGCCGAGCCCGGCAACAACCAATCCTTGGCGCATTGGGCCGCTCAAGTGCATGTCAGCGAGCGGACGTTGGCGCGCCAGTTCGTTCGTGAGCTGGGCATGAGCTTTGGTGAATGGCGCCAGCGCTTGCGTTATCTGGCGGCGATCGAAGCGCTGGAGACGTCGCGCTCGGTGCAGGAAATCGCTTTCGACCTCGGCTACAGCAGCGGCTCGGCGTTCATCGCCATGTTTGCCCGTCAAGCCGGATGCACGCCGGAGCAATACCGGCGCAGCCACCTTCAGGGCAGGAAGGTGTAACAAGCTTTGACTACACTGCGACAGAGGCCGCATCCATCGGTGCGGCAACAAGGAGAAAACTCCATGAAGATGTTGCGTGTGCCGTTGTTGATGATCGGGCTGCTCCTGTGTTCCCAGGGTTTCGCCGCCACGGCGCAACAGAACAAGATGACCACTTGCAATGCCGATGCGACTGCCAAAAGTCTGAAGGGCGACGAGCGCAAGGCTTTCATGAGCACCTGCCTGAAAGCGGCGCCTGCGGCCAACGATGGCAAGGTGCTGACGCCGCAACAGCAGAAGATGACCACCTGCAATGCCGATGCGAAAACCAAAGCGCTGACCGGCGATGCGCGCAAGGCATTCATGAGCGATTGCCTGAAGAAGAAATAAGATCAAAAGATCGCAGCCTTCGGCAGCTCCTCCATCAGATTGTGATTCTGTAGGCGCTGCCGCAGGCTGCGATCTTTGCGGCGCGACGACGACCCAGGGTCTGCGCTCGCTTCGGCACCGGATCGCTGGCAGACTGCCCATCCTTTCACGCCGTTCGTTTTGAGGCTGTATGCCAACGTTTTCTCAGCGTCATGTTGTGTTCTGGGTCAGTTGCATCATCATTTTTGGCGGTTTGCTGCTGGTGCTGCCGCTACGCCTGTTGCCGAGCCTGCTGGCCGGGTTGCTGGTGTTCGAGCTGGTCAACATGCTTACCCCGCAACTGCAACGGCTGATCGAAGGACGGCGTGCGCGCTGGTTGGCGGTGGCGCTGCTCGGCACGCTGGTCGTGAGCGTGCTGGCGCTGATTTTCGCCGGAGCCATCAGTTTCCTGTTGCACGAAGCAGAAAACCCCGGCGCCTCCCTCGACAAATTCATGGGCGTAGTCGATCGCGCGCGAGGGCAGTTGCCGCCGTTCATCGACGCCTATCTGCCGGCCAGTGCCGCTGAATTTCGCGTGGCGATCGGTGAGTGGGCGAGCAAACACCTGGCCGACCTGCAACTGGTCGGCAAGGACGCTGCGCACATGTTCGTCACCCTGCTGATCGGCATGGTCCTGGGCGCGATCATCGCCCTGCAGCGCATCCCTGACGTGACCAAGCGCAAGCCGCTGGCCGCCGCTTTGTTCGACCGTTTGCATCTGCTGGTGCAGGCGTTTCGCAATATCGTTTTCGCGCAGATCAAGATTTCCCTGCTCAACACCGTGTTCACCGGAATCTTCCTCGCGGTGATCCTGCCGATGTTCGGCATCAAGCTGCCGCTGACCAAAACCCTGATCGTGCTGACCTTCCTGCTCGGCCTGCTGCCAGTGATCGGCAACCTGATGTCGAACACGCTGATCACCATCGTCGGCCTGTCGCTGTCGATCTGGGTGGCGATCGCCGCGCTGGGCTACCTGATCGTTATCCACAAGCTCGAATACTTTCTCAACGCGCGCATCGTTGGTGGGCAGATCAGTGCCAAGTCGTGGGAGTTGCTCTTGGCGATGCTGGTGTTCGAAGCCGCGTTCGGCCTGCCGGGGGTGGTGGCGGGGCCGATTTATTACGCTTATCTGAAGAGTGAGTTGAAGCTGGGCGGGATGGTCTAACCGATGGGTCTGTGTTGCCTGATCGGGCGCGTTCGCGAGCGAGCCCGCTCCCACACCGGATTGCATTTCAACTCAAGGAATGCGATCGAATGCAAGAGCGGGCTTGCTCGCGAAGGGCGCGCTGCTGATTTGGATCAGTTCATGGCGCCATAGCGCTTCATGGCTTCAATCGCCAGGCCGCTGCCGATGCTGCCAAATATATTCCCCTCGACATGCCGCGCGTTCGGCAGCATCGCCGAGACGCTGTTGCGCAGGGCCGGGATGCCGCTGGAACCACCCGTGAAAAACACCGTGTCGACCTGATCGACCGCCACCCCAGCATCAGTCAACAACTGTGTAACGCTGCCGCGCACGCGCTCCAGCAGTGCTTCGATCGCCGATTCGAACAACGCGCGGCTCAGCTCGACGCTCAGCCCGGCTTCGATGCGGTCCAGCGGCACGTGGCGGCTGTCGGCGTGGGTCAGCTGGATCTTGGTTTCTTCCACTTCCATCGCCAGCCAGTGCCCTGCGCGCTGTTCGATCAGCTTGAACAGCCGGTCGATGCCGCCGGTGTCTTCGATGTCATAGCGCATGCTGCCCAGCGCCAGGGTGGACTTCTGCGAGTACACCGAGTTGATCGTGTGCCAGGTTGCCAGGTTCATGTGGTGGCTGGTCGGCATGTAGGCGCCGCTCTTCATCCGGCTGCCGTAGCCGAACAGGGGCATCAGGCCTTGCAGGCTGAGCTGTTTGTCGAAGTCGGTCCCGCCGATGTGCACGCCGCCAGTGGCCAGAATATCGTCGTGACGGTTATCGACACCGCGCCGCTCGGGCGACAGACGCACCAGCGAGAAGTCGGAGGTACCACCGCCGATGTCGACGATCAGCACCAGCTCTTCTTTCTCGATGGTCGACTCGTAGTCGAAGGCCGCCGCGATCGGCTCATACTGGAACGACACGTCCTTGAAACCGATTTTGTGCGCCACTTCCACGAGTGTGTCTTCGGCCTCCTGGTCGGCGAGCGGATCGTCATCGACGAAAAACACCGGGCGACCCAGCACCACGTGCTCGAATTCCCGACCGGCGGCGGCTTCGGCGCGGCTCTTGAGCTGGCCGATGAACAGCCCGAGCAGGTCCTTGAACGGCATCGCCGTGCCGAGGACGCTGGTGTCGTGCTTGATCAGCTTGGAACCGAGCAAACTCTTGAGCGAGCGCATCAGTCGGCCTTCGTAGCCTTCCAGATACTCGTGCAGCGCCAGACGTCCGTAGACCGGGCGACGTTCCTCGATGTTGAAGAAGACCACCGACGGCAGGGTGATCTTGTCGTCTTCCAGCGCAATCATGGTGTCCATGCCGGGGCGCAGCCAGCCGACGGTGGAGTTGGACGTGCCGAAGTCGATGCCGCAGGCACGGGCTGGAGAGGCGTCTTTCATGTCTTTCGGTTCCGGTCAAAAAAACGGCCGCGCAGTGTATGTCAGTGCGCGGCAGATTCGAAGGCCGGTCATCTGCTATTTCGCGTCCCGGTTACCTTGAAACCTCGCGGTTCGCCCCAAACTTGCTGGCATGGGCCGGCAGATACATCGGCGTTCAACAGAACCGCCGTCCACTGCCGATAAACTTCTGCGGCGCCACCCGGTCACAACCTTGAGATCGGTCAACCCGGCACGCGCCAATCGGGCGCACGCTGGTCTCGGCGCGAAATCGATAACGGATGGTGATCCTTCAATGGACTTCAAAGACTATTACAAGATACTCGGCGTGGAGCCGACAGCCGACGACAAGACCATCAAGGCGGCCTATCGCAAGCTGGCGCGCAAATACCACCCCGATGTCAGCAAGGAAAAAGACGCCGAGGCCAAGTTCAAGGACGCCTCGGAAGCCTATGAAGCACTGAAAAGTGCCGACAAGCGCGCCGAATACGACGAACTGCGCCGTTACGGCCAGCACGGTCAGCCGTTCCAGGGCCCACCGGGCTGGCAAAGCCGTGGCGGTTTCGGCGGCGGTGCCGACACGGGCGACTTCTCGGACTTCTTCAGTTCGATCTTCGGCAATCGCGGCCCCGGTTTCGGTGGCGCCGAGAGCCGCCAATCACGCGGACGCCGAGGGCAAGACGTGGAAATGGAACTGCCGGTCTTCCTCGAAGAAACCCTGTCGAACGAATCGAAGAAAGTCACCTTCCAGGTGCCGCAATACAACGCGCACGGCCAGCACGTGAGCAACACCAGCAAGAGCCTGAACGTGAAAATTCCGGCCGGGGTGACCGATGGCGAGCGGATTCGCCTCAAGGGCCAGGGCGCACCGGGTATCGGCGGCGGAGCGAATGGCGATCTGTACCTGACCATTCGTTTTGCGCCGCACCCGAAATTCGATGTTGAAGGCGAAAACCTGATCATCACCTTGCCACTGGCACCCTGGGAACTGGCGCTGGGCGCTGAAGTGGCCGTGCCGACCCTGACCGGCAAGATCAACCTCAAGGTGCCGGCCGGCAGCCAGAACGGCCAGCGCATGCGCGCCAAGGGCCATGGCCTGCTGAACAAGGCCGGTGAGCGCGGTTATCTGTTCGTGCAGCTCAAGGCCGTGATGCCGAAAGCGTCCGACGATGAGGTCAAAGCGTTGTGGCAGGAACTGGCGAAAAAAGCCGCGTTCAACCCGCGAGAGAACTTCTGAACCCGACGAAGGAGTAGCCCGACATGAGCAGCCCCCTGATCGTTCAACTGGACCTGGCAGAATTCTGTGAGGCGGCCGATTTGCCGGACGTCTACGTGATCGAGATCGTCGAGCACGGCATCCTCGAACCTCAGGGCGGGCAGCCGCGCGATTGGCGCTTCACGGATTATGAACTCGCCCTGGCCAAACGCGCCGCCAAGCTGCGGCGCGAGCTGGAGCTGGAATGGGAAGGCGTCGCCCTGGCGCTGGATCTGCTCGAAGAAGTCCATGAGCTGCGCGCGGAAAACCGTATGTTGCGCCAGCGTCTGGGGCGGTTGCTGGTCGAGTAGCGTCGCCATTCACGGTTATTGTTTGCACATGTTTCTCTGGTTTGAACCGGCTGAGCGGTCTGCTAGTTTGCGCTGAGGATCGGCAATGGACGCCGATTGACGTAGCGCCACTCTCACCGTGGCGCTGCGCAGTTCTTACAAGGAAATGTACACATGCCAGTCAAACCCAAACCACCAACGCCAGGCACGCCCCGTGTCGATGGGCCTCAGCACTCACGTACGCCTGTTGATTCGATCCCTCCCGGACCGGAAACCCCGCGCTTCACGCCCGACCCCGTCAGCCGCAGGATTGCGGGCGATGCGCCTGATTCGGCCGGCAGCACGGTCGACTCTTCGCACACGGCTGCGACCCCAAGGGTGCAAGTGCATGCATCGACGTCCGCTTCCGCCCAAGCCGCCAGCGCCGACGTCCCCGCCCTGCAGCAGTACCTGATTCATCCGTCGGTCGTCTTGCCTGATGCCGATGCGCACGGCATTCGTACGTTCAAGGGCCGACACTATGCCGATGTTCAGGGTGGCGGCACGGTGTTGCTTGCCGTCGATGCGCAAACCGGGTTGCATCGGGCCCGGCTGGCAAGCGAAATGCAACCTTCGGGGCCAGTGCTGGCGCATGATCCGGTGAGCAATCATTGGTATCGGCTGGAGGATTTTGCGGTTTCCGCGCCTCATACGGTCATGCCACGCAAGAGTCGCCGCTCACCACGACGCAGTGACGATGAATACGAAATGGCCCTGGAGGAGCTGCCGCGCAATGACGATGGCGCGTCGGAGCAGTTCTATCTGGCCTCCGAATCGATGCCGATCAAACCGTACACTGCGCCAGAGCTGAGCCTCATGCGCAGCGAAACGCGTTATTCGTTTCTCGGTAACCAACTGGGCACTTACAACCGCGCCAACAACGGCAAATATCCGTTACGTGACGTTGCCGGCAGACCCATCCGCATTCGCAAGCTGGAAACCAGGGTGCGTCTGGCAGATGGTGAGCTTTTCACGTCTGAACAGATCAAGCCCTACATCAAGTTCGAAGGTCACGAAGATGTCGCGCTGCTCTATGAGCAGAAACTGCAATGGCGGGTATTCACCGAGGCCGATGTAAAAGTCCCGGGTGAAAAGGCGTTGATCGGCCAGTCGATGGTGGTAGCCAACCGGCGAATTGCCAAGGGCGAGGCAATCGGCGTTTACGGTGGTGTCATCACGCCTGCAAGGTTTGTTCGGCCTTATGAACAAACGTTCAGCATGCTCGCCGGGATGCGCCTGCAATATGGTCCGGGCCAGATGCTGCCCGACCCGCTGGCTATACTGGGCGACAACATCATTTCCAGGATCAACTCCAATTTCGAATATAACGAAGCGGGCAAGCCGATTCGTCAGGCGCCGGATGGCTACAACGTTGTGGCGGTGCCTTTCGATATCGAGGCGCAGCAATGGGTGGGCGATAAACAGGTGACCCGCGACTTTATCCTCAATACGGTGTTCGCGTCGCAGGATATCCCGGCAGGCACCGAGCTGCGGCTGGATTACAACTACAACGAGCAGCAGATGTCGTGGGCGTTTCCTGATTGATCAGGCAGCGCTGCCGGAGACGGGCCTGAGCGTCTGTAGCCGGCAGCGCACCAGCCGTCAGAAGAGAAAGTAGCGCTGCGCCATCGGCAGGGTTTCCGCCGGCTCGCACCACAGCAATACACCGTCGGCCTTGACCTGATAGGTCTGCGGGTCGACGTCGATGTTCGGCAGATAATCGTTGTGGATCAGGTCGGTTTTCTGCACGTCACGGCAGCCTTTGACCACGGCGATCTTCTTCTTCAATCCCAGCGCTTCCGCCAACCCGGCCTCCTGCGCCGCCTGACTGATAAAGGTCAGGCTGGTGGCAGGCAGCGAGCCGCCGTAACTGGCGAACATCGGACGGTAATGCACTGGCTGCGGGGTGGGAATCGAGGCGTTGGCGTCACCCATCAGGCTCGCGGCAATCGCCCCACCCTTGAGAATCAGCGTCGGCTTCACGCCAAAAAACGCCGGACGCCACAGCACCAGATCGGCCCATTTGCCGACTTCGACCGAGCCGACTTCATGGCTGATGCCATGGGTGATCGCGGGGTTGATGGTGTACTTGGCGATGTAGCGTTTGGCGCGGAAGTTGTCGTTGCCTGCGCCGTCCTGTGGCAGCGGGCCGCGCTGCTTTTTCATTTTGTCGGCGGTCTGCCAGGTGCGCGTGATGACTTCGCCGACGCGCCCCATGGCCTGGCTGTCGGAGCTGATCATCGAGAACGCACCGAGGTCATGAAGAATGTCTTCGGCGGCAATCGTTTCCCGGCGAATGCGGCTTTCGGCGAAGGCGACATCTTCAGCAATGCTTGGGTCGAGATGGTGGCAGACCATCAGCATGTCGAGGTGTTCGTCGATGGTGTTGCGGGTGAACGGCCGGGTCGGGTTGGTCGAACTCGGCAGAACATTCGGAAAGCCGCAGGCCTTGATGATATCGGGCGCGTGGCCGCCGCCGGCACCTTCAGTGTGATAGGTGTGAATGGTGCGGCCCTTGAACGCGCCGAGCGTGGTTTCGACGAATCCGGATTCGTTGAGGGTGTCGGTGTGGATCGCCACCTGCACGTCGAACTGGTCGGCAACGTTCAGGCAGTTGTCGATGCTGGCCGGGGTGGTGCCCCAATCTTCGTGCAACTTCAGACCGATGGCGCCGGCCTTGACCTGTTCGATCAACGGTTCCGGCAGGCTGGCGTTGCCTTTGCCGGTGAGGCCGATGTTCATCGGGAAGGCGTCGGCGGCCTGCAGCATGCGCGCCAGGTGCCACGGGCCTGAAGTGCAAGTGGTGGCGTTGGTGCCGGTGGCCGGTCCCGTGCCGCCGCCGATCATGGTGGTGATGCCGCTCATCAACGCTTCTTCGATCTGCTGCGGGCAGATGAAGTGGATATGCGTGTCGATGCCGCCAGCGGTGAGAATCATGCCTTCGCCGGCAATCACTTCGGTGCCGGCGCCGATGGCGATGGTCACGTTCGGCTGCACGTCGGGATTACCGGCCTTGCCGATCGCGGCGATGCGCCCGTCCTTGAGGCCGACGTCGGCTTTGACGATGCCCCAGTGGTCGATGATCAGCGCGTTGGTGATCAGCGTGTCGACCACTTCAGCGGCGAGCAACTGGCTCTGGCCCTGGCCGTCACGGATGACTTTGCCACCGCCGAATTTCACTTCCTCGCCGTAGGTGGTGAAGTCCTTTTCGACCTCGATCCACAGCTCGGTGTCGGCCAGGCGCACCTTGTCGCCGACGGTGGGGCCGAACATGTCGGCGTAGGCTTGACGGGAAATCTTCATTCATTCGCCTTGAGATTCAATTGGTTTTGAAATCGCTCGCATTACTCGCTATCGCAGCCTCGCTGCGCTCGTCAGCTCCTACAGTCAGTGATCGGTTCGAGACCGGGTGACATTTGCAGGAGCTGCCGAAGGCTGCGATTTTTTGGGGCGCCCCGGATCAGTCGAGATCACCCATGATGCGTCCGGCAAAGCCGAACACCCGGCGATGCCCGGCGTAATCGACCAGCTCGACTTCGCGGCTCTGGCCCGGCTCGAAGCGCACAGCGGTGCCGGCGGGAATGTTCAGACGCATGCCGCGACTGGCCGCGCGATCAAAAGTCAGCGCGTCGTTGGTTTCGAAAAAATGGAAGTGCGAACCGACCTGGATCGGCCGGTCGCCGCTGTTGGCGACCTTCAGGTTCACGGTGCGACGGCCGACGTTGAGTTCGATGTCGCCGGGCTGGATCCGGTATTGGCCAGGAATCATCGCTGGGCTCCTTGCAGGACTTTGTAATAGAGAGCGGTCGGGCGGTAGATGCCGTTCGGGTCGCAGGCGTAATCGGGAATTTCGCCGGCGCGCACGTAGCCCAGCGCCTTGTAGAAATCTTCCGCCGGCGAGCCGGCCTCGGTGTCGAGATAGAGCATGCCGCGCTTGTGTTTCGGTGCCTCCAGCTCCAGCGCCTGCATCAGTTGCTGGCCGAGGCCACGGCGCCGGGCGTGTTCGCGCACCAGCAGTTTCTGCACTTCGGCGCGGTTCAGACCGTTGGCTTTTTGGCACAGGCCCAATTGCACACTGGCCAGCACTTGCTCGTCCTTGACCACCACCCAGAGCAGCGTGCTGCCCTGGTTGACGTTGTTCTGTACCTCGTCGAAATAAATGCGTGCCTGCGCCGCATCGAGGTCAGCCATGAAGCCGACGCTGGCGCCGTAGCCGACGGCGTCGAGCAGCAGATCAATCAGGCCCTGACGATAGTGGGCAAAACTCTCAGCGTTGACACGGCGCAATTGGGCGGCGTTCATCGACATCATTCCTTGTGGGCGTCCGGCGGCTGCGCGCCAGGATTGAGGGTCAACTGCATGAAGGTCAGATCGAGCCAACGGCCGAACTTGGTGCCCACTTGCGGCATCTGCCCGGTGATGCTGAAACCGGCGCGCTGGTGCAGACGAATCGAGGCGGCGTTGCCGCTTTCGATGGCGGCGACCATGACGTGCTTGCCGCAGGTGCGGGCGCGGTCGATCAACGCGCTCATCAGTTGCGGGCCGAGCCCGTTGCCGCGCTGATCGCTGCGCACGTACACCGAGTGTTCGACGGTGTGACGGAAGCCGTCGAACGGCCGCCAGTCGCCAAACGAGGCGTAACCCAGCACCGCGTTCTGGCTGTCGACGATCACCAGAATCGGATAGGCCTGCAACTGCCGCGCGTCGAACCACGCTTCGCGGTTGCCGAGGTCGACGGCTTGCTCGTTCCAGATCGCCGTGGTGTTGAGCACGGCATCGTTGTAAATGTCGCGGATCGCCGGCAGATCGGCCGGGGTTGCATCGCGAATCGCGTAAGTCATGGCGCGGCCTCAGACGATCGGCTGGTGAACGGTGACCAGTTTGGTGCCGTCGGGGAACGTCGCCTCGACCTGAATTTCCGGGATCATCTCCGCGATGCCTTCCATCACTTGTTCGCGGCTGAGCAGGGTGGTGCCGTAGTGCATCAGCTCGGCGACGGTCTGGCCGTCACGCGCGCCTTCGAGCAGCGCGGCGGAAATGTAGGCCATGGCTTCCGGGTAGTTGAGTTTCACGCCACGGGCCAGCCGCCGCTCGGCGACGAGGCCGGCGGTGAAGATCAGCAGCTTGTCTTTTTCGCGGGGGGTCAGGTCCATTGTGGGAATCCAGTATCGGCAGTTAAAAATGATGTCGTACACCCTGTAGGAGCTGTCGCAGGCTGCGATCTTTTGATCTTGATCTTTAAAAACAAAATCAAAAGATCGCAGCCTGCGGCAGCTCCTACAGGGGATAGCATTTCAGGTGTTCCAGATTCGGGGTGGCTGGGCTTCGCGGTCCAGCAGCACCGGGCGCAGCAATCGCCATAAATCAATCAGCCAGGCACGGGCGAGCAACGCCTCACTGGCCAGACACCGAGCCACCAGCAACCCCGGCAACTGCGTCAGATCCCCACGTACTGCGTGGCCCAGCGAGCGGCATTGCTCCAGCAGCGCGGCATCAATTTCACCGGTGACCAACAGCGTCGCAAACACCGGATTGCCATCCAGTCCGATGGGCGAGTCGAGCAAACCATCGTTGCCGACGATGCGCTGGCGCTCATGCCAGAGCAAGCGGCCGTCGCGGCGGATATCCAGGTGCGCCTGAAAATGCCCAAGGTCGAAACGCTCGCCACTGGCGGGCCTTCCCAGCGCCACGACATCCCAGTAGAGCAGCCGCGCATCGCCTTCAAGGTCAATGGTTGTGCTCAGTTCAGCCTGCGCGGCGCTGTAGACGATGGTTTCCTGCGGCAGCCATTCCAGCGTCGCCCCGGCGGCTACCTGCAGATCGAGTTGCTGATAAGCCGGGCCGCCGGCGCGATACCACTTGGCGGCGCCGGGGCTGGTGATCTGCGCCCAGGCGTTGGCTTCGACGCGGGCGCTGATGTCTAGGCGATCACCGCCGGCAATCCCGCCCGGCGGATGGACGATGATGTGCTGGCAGACTTCCGGGCCTTCGGCGTACAGGTGCTTTTGCACGCGCAATGGGCCGAGGTGCCGGCGCAGGGTCGGCCGTGTGCAATCACCGAAGCGCGCGTAGGCCAGCTCCAGCTCGGCGTGCCAGCTCGGGGTAAACAGGGCAGGTGAGGCAAGTGAATTCATGGTGTGTGATTATCGTTAGGAAGCTACAGATTAGACCGGCGCGTTAGATCGTGACCAGCCCGCGTACACCCTCGGCCTCCATATTTTCACCGCGACCCTGCTGGACGATCTCGCCCCGCGACATCACCAGGTATTGATCGGCCAGTTCGGCGGCGAAATCGTAGAACTGCTCGACCAGCAGAATCGCCATGTCACCGCGCGCCGCGAGCTGCTTGATCACCGCGCCGATTTCCTTGATCACCGACGGTTGAATGCCTTCGGTCGGCTCATCAAGAATCAGCAGGCGCGGGCGGCTGGCCAATGCGCGGCCGATCGCCAGTTGCTGTTGCTGACCACCGGACAGATCGCCGCCACGGCGCTGCTTCATTTGTAGCAGCACCGGGAACAGTTCGTAGATGAAACCTGGAACTTCTTTGGCTTCTGAGCCTGGAAAGCGTGACAGGCCCATCAGCAGATTTTCTTCTACCGTCAGGCGCCCGAAGATCTCACGGCCCTGCGGCACGTAGGCGATACCGGCATGCACACGCTGATGCGGTTTGAACGTGGTGATCGGTTTGCCTTCCCAGTTCACCGCACCTTCCTTGGCCGGCAGCAGGCCCATCAGGCATTTGAGCAGGGTGGTCTTGCCCACGCCGTTACGGCCGAGCAGGCAGGTCACTTCGCCGACCTTCACGTCAAAGCTCAGGCCGCGCAGGATGTGGCTACCGCCGTAGTACTGATGCAGTTTGTCGACTCGCAGCATGTTCAACTCTCCCCAAATCTCCCTGTGGGAGCGGGCTTGCTCGCGAATGCGTTGGATCAGTCGCCATCAACGTTGAATGACACTGCGCATTCGCGAGCAAGCCCGCTCCCACATTCGAAATGTGTTTGCAATTCAGCGGCCGAGGTAGACCTCGATCACCCGCTCGTTTTCCTGCACCTGTTCCAGCGAGCCCTCGGCCAAAACGCTGCCCTGATGCAACACGGTGACATGGTCGGCAATCGAGCCGACGAAGCCCATGTCGTGCTCGACTACCATCAGCGAATGCTTGCCCGCCAGCGACTTGAACAGCTCGGCCGTGAATTCGGTTTCGGCGTCGGTCATGCCCGCCACCGGTTCGTCGAGCAAGAGCAGTTGCGGGTCCTGCATCAGCAACATGCCGATCTCCAGGAACTGCTTCTGGCCGTGGGACAACAGGCCTGCCTGGCGATTGACCGAGGGGGTCAGGCGAATCGTCTCCAGCACTGCGCTGATGCGATCCTTCTGCTCGCCGCTCAAGCGCGCACGCAAGCTGGCCCACACCGACTTGTCGGTTTTCTGCGCCAGCTCCAGGTTCTCGAACACACTCAAGGCTTCGAACACCGTCGGTTTCTGAAACTTGCGACCGATCCCGGCCTGGGCGATCTGCACTTCGCTCATCTGCGTCAAATCCAGCGTTTCACCGAACCACGCCTTGCCGTGGCTCGGCCGGGTCTTGCCGGTAATCACGTCCATCAACGTGGTTTTGCCCGCGCCGTTGGGGCCGATGATGCAGCGCAGTTCGCCGACGCCGATGTACAGGTTGAGATTGTTCAGCGCACGGAAGCCGTCGAAGCTGACGCTGATGTCTTCCAGGGTCAGGATCGTGCCGTGACGCGTATCGAGCCCCGGGCCGACGCGCTGGCCGAGGCCGATCGAGTCGCGGCTGGTGCCTTCGTCCTTGTTCGGTTCCACGGGGAAAAACGCAGGTTCCAGCATGAATTCAGCACTCGCTGTGACTCTCATTGTTCACCTCGTTTTTTCAGCACACCGATCACGCCTTTGGGCAAGTACAGCGTCACGACGATGAACAGCGCGCCGAGGAAGAACAGCCAGTATTCGGGGAAGGCCACGGTGAACCAGCTCTTCATGCCGTTGACCACGCCGGCGCCGAGCAGCGGCCCGATCAGCGTGCCACGCCCGCCGAGGGCCACCCATACTGCCGCTTCGATGGAGTTGGTCGGCGACATCTCGCTGGGGTTGATGATGCCCACCTGCGGCACATAGAGCGCACCGGCCAGACCGCACAACACCGCGCTCAACACCCAGACGAACAGCTTGAAACCGCGCGGGTCGTAGCCGCAGAACATCAAACGGTTTTCCGCATCGCGCAGCGCTGTCAGCACACGGCCGAACTTGCTTTGCGCCAGACGCCAGCCGATGAACAGACTCGCCACCAGCAGCAACACGGTGGCCAGAAACAGCACCGCACGAGTGCCCGGTTCGGTGATGCCGAAGCCGAGAATCGTGCGGAAATTGGTGAAGCCATTGTTGCCGCCAAACCCGGTCTCGTTGCGGAAGAACAACAGCATGCCGGCGAAGGTCAGGGCCTGGGTCATGATCGAGAAATACACACCCTTGATCCGCGAGCGGAAGGCGAAGAAACCGAACACCAGCGCCAGCAGACCCGGTGCCAGCACCACCAGACACATGGCCCAGAGGAAGCTGCTGGTGCCGGTCCAGTACCACGGCAATTCGCTCCACGACAGGAAGGTCATGAATGCCGGCAAGCCATCGCCCGCAGCCTGACGCATCAGGTACATGCCCATCGCATAACCGCCGATGGCAAAGAACAGACCGTGGCCCAGCGACAGCAACCCGGCGTAACCCCAGACCAGATCCAGCGCCAGGGCGACGATGGCGTAGCAGAGGATTTTGCCGACCAGCGTCAGGGTGTACGCCGAGACCGACAGTGCATTTTCCGCCGGCAACAACGACAGCAGTGGCAGGGCGACCAGCAGGGCGAGAACCACCGCGCCGACCGCGAGCGTGGCTTTTGGCCCGGCCTTTTGTGTGGCCGTGACTAACAGAGGCTGGTTCATCAGTCGATCACCCGTCCTTTCAGTGCGAAGAGGCCTTGCGGACGTTTCTGAATGAACAGAATGATCAGCGCGAGGATGAGGATCTTGCCGAGCACCGCACCGATCTGCGGTTCGAGAATCTTGTTGGCGATGCCTAAGCCAAACGCCGCGAGCACGCTACCGGCGAGCTGCCCGACGCCGCCGAGCACCACCACCAGAAACGAGTCGATGATGTAGCTCTGGCCGAGGTCGGGACCGACGTTGCCGATCTGGCTCAGCGCCACACCACCGAGGCCGGCAATGCCGGAGCCGAGACCGAAGGCGAGCATGTCGACGCGCCCGGTCGGCACGCCGCAGCAAGCGGCCATGTTGCGGTTCTGGGTGACGGCGCGCACGTTCAGGCCCAGGCGTGTCTTGTTCAGCAGCAGCCAGGTCAGCACCACCACGAACAGTGCGAACGCGATGATCACGATGCGGTTGTACGGCAGCACCAGGTTCGGCAGCACTTGAATGCCGCCCGACAGCCAGGCCGGGTTGGCCACTTCAACGTTCTGCGCACCGAACACCAGACGCACCAGTTGGATGAGCATCAGGCTGATGCCCCAGGTCGCGAGCAGGGTTTCCAGCGGGCGGCCGTAGAGGTGACGAATCACCGTGCGCTCCAGGGCCATGCCGATCGCCGCCGTGACGAAAAACGCCACCGGCAGCGCAATCAGCGGATAGAATTCGATCGCTTGCGGTGCGTAACGCTGGAACATCAACTGCACCACGTAGGTCGAGTAGGCACCGAGCATCAGCATCTCGCCGTGCGCCATGTTGATCACCCCGAGCAAGCCGAAGGTGATCGCCAGACCGAGCGCCGCGAGCAGCAGAATCGAGCCGAGGGACATGCCGCTGAAGGCCTGGCCGAGGACTTCGCCGATCAGCAGTTTGCGTTTGACCTGAGCGAGGCTGGTTTCAGCGGCGGTGCGCACGCCGGCATCGCTTTCTACTCCCGGTTCGAGCAGGCCTTCCAGACGTGTGCGCGCCAGCGGATCGCCGGTTTCGCCGAGCAGGCGCACGGCGGCAAGACGCACGGCCGGATCGGCGTCGACCAGTTGCAGATTGGCCAGCGCCAGGCTCAGGGCGGCGTGGACGGTTTCATCTTTCTCGCCAGCGAGTTGCTGGTCGAGGAATTTCAGCTGCGCGGGTTTCGCGCTTTTCTGCAATTGCTGCGCGGCGCTCAGACGGATTTTGGCGTCAGCGGCGAGCAATTGATGGCTGGCCATCGCGGTGTCGATCAGACCCCGCAGGCGATTGTTCAGGCGCAGGGTCTTGGCCTGGCCGTCGATGCTCAGCGCGCCTTGTTGCAGGGCGTTGAGCAGTTCGATACGCGCCGGATCCGGCTGCGCGGCCCAGGCTTCCAGCAGTTTGGCCTGTTGCATCGCATTGGCCGCGACGAAGTCTTCGGCGTCGCCGGCGTGGGCCAGGATTGGCAGCAACAGTGCGATGGCGCAGATAAATCGGTAAAGGGCAGTGGGCATGGTCAGTCGCCTTGACGCGGACATTGTGGGAGCGAGCTTGCTCGCGAAAGCAATGTGTCAGTCGACTGACATGTCGAATGTGAGTCCGCTTTCGCGAGCAAGCCCGCTCCCACAGGGGGATAGTGTCGGCCTCACGCCAGGCGCAAGACTGACATCCGGTTACTCAGTTGCTCTTCACCGCATAATCGGGCTTCTTGTCGTTGCCCTGAATGAACGGGCTCCACGGTTGTGCGCGGATCGGGCCTTCGGTTTGCCACACGACGTTGAACTGCCCGTCGCTCTGGATTTCGCCAATCATCACTGGCTTGTGCAGGTGATGGTTGGTCTTGTCCATGGTCAAGGTATAGCCCGATGGCGCGGCGAAGGTCTGCCCGGCCAGCGCTTCGCGGACCTTGTCGACGTCAGTGGATTTGGCTTTCTCGGCCGCCTGCGCCCAGATGTGAATGCCGACGTAGGTCGCTTCCATCGGGTCGTTGGTCACCGCTTTATCGGCGCCCGGCAGGTTGTGTTTCTTCGCGTAGGCTTTCCAGTCAGCGACAAATTTCTTGTTCGCAGGGTTTTCAACCGACTCGAAATAGTTCCACGCCGCAAGGTTGCCCACCAGCGGCTTGGTGTCGATGCCGCGCAGCTCTTCTTCACCGACCGAGAACGCTACAACCGGCACGTCGGTGGCCTTCAGACCCTGGTTGGCCAGCTCTTTATAGAACGGCACGTTGGAGTCGCCGTTGACGGTCGAAATGACCGCAGTCTTGCCGCCGGCGGAGAATTTTTTGATGTTGGCGACGATGGTTTGATAGTCGCTGTGACCGAACGGCGTGTAGACCTCTTCGATGTCCTTGTCGGCCACACCTTTGGAATGCAGGAACGCGCGCAGGATCTTGTTGGTGGTGCGCGGGTAGACGTAGTCGGTACCGAGCAGGAAGTAGCGCTTGGCGCTGCCGCCTTCTTCGCTCATCAGATATTCCACCGCCGGAATCGCCTGCTGGTTCGGCGCTGCGCCGGTGTAGAAGACGTTCGGCGACATCTCTTCGCCTTCGTATTGCACCGGGTAGAACAGCAGGCCATTGAGTTCTTCGAACACCGGCAGCACCGATTTACGCGACACCGACGTCCAGCAGCCGAACACCACGGCGACCTTGTCCTGAGTCAGCAACTGCCGACCCTTCTCGGCGAACAGCGGCCAGTTCGACGCCGGGTCGACCACCACCGGCTCGAGCATCTTGCCGTTCACACCGCCCTTGGCGTTGATCTCGTCGATGGTCATCAGGGCCATGTCCTTGAGCGACGTTTCGGAGATCGCCATGGTCCCGGACAATGAATGCAGAATCCCGACCTTGATGGTCTCGGCCGCCTGGACAGTCCAGGTCATGCCCATCGCGGCGATGGATGCCGTGAGTGTGAAAGCCTTGATCAAACTGCGACGCTTCATTGTGCGATCTCCATGAACATTCGATTTTTTTTGATTGGCAGATGCGGACGACTGAAGGTGTTTTGCAAGGGCTGTGCCCGGTCGCGATCAGGCAGGAAAATGTCGTGTCAGAGCGGTCGCCGGCTGAACGCGTGCACCACGAGGGGACGGGTTGCGGGCGATGGTGCGCCGAGGTGCGCCAGATTGGGGCGTGGTGGGCGTCCGGATGCGGACACGGAAACGATATTCATGTACCGCCATTCGCAGGTATTGCGGGCACAGACTCATTCGATCGTTATCCCGATTTTCCAACAGGATATTTTATGAGTGATGTGTCAGGCCGGTCTGGCCGTGCGGCGAGTCCCGCTAAAAAACGACTTCCAACCCTCAGTACCGCTTTTCTCACCTAAGAGGACGCCGCTTATTGGGTTCACAGCCGGATCCCGCTCGGCTCGGACAGGGAGCATGGCAGTGTGATTCTGCTACGCCCGGACGGAAAGTTCGCCGCGACCGCGCCCGTGCCGGGCGGCGTCAGCAGTTTCGACCTGAGCACCCTTGTCGAGCTCGACGCGTCGGGATCGCTGTTGCCGCCCAAGGGCTACACGTTCGCTGCGAACATTCATAACCATCCGCCTCGTCACGATGTCTTTCGCAAACTCTATCCGGACCTGTCGCGACCCATTCACGCCCGACCGGTCTGGCGGCATGGGATGCCAAACAGTTGTTTCCACTGGATGCCAAAAAACAATCGCATCCCTCCGTGGTCGAGCGCGGGAATTCAGAGTCTTGATCGCAGGTTACTACTGGCGCCAGTCGGGACGAATGGGCAGCGCATGGCGAACCCGCCGCCAGCAATCTCCGAGCCCGGCTACGGTCAAGTGGCGTGACGATTTGTAATCCAGCAAAACAACTGGCGCGGGCGATTGAAGCCGCCCGCGCCAATCCCCTCAGCGAGGTAGCTCTGCGGTGTTACGGGCGACTCTCGGCAGCACGAACCGATCAAGCAACCACACCACTACCAGCGATGCACCCACCAGTGGGAATATCACTGCCAGCACCAGCATGATCGCCACGCCGGTTTTCCACTTCGGCAGGTCATGGCGCAGCGGCGGTACGCCGAATTTGCCTTCGGGCCGACGCTTCCACCAGATCACCACGCCACTGACGGCGCTGAGCAGGATCATCAGGCAGATCAGCAGCACGACGATCTGGTTGAAGGTGCCGAACATCTTGCCTTCGTGCAGCATCACGCCGATTTCCGTGGCGCGTGCGACGCCGCCGTAGTGTTCGAAGCGCACATCGGCGAGGACTTTGCCAGTGTACTGATCGACGTGCAGGGTGGCGTCGTTGCGCGGGTCGTCGGCGGACACGGCGATGGTGAACACGCCGGTGGCGGTGGTCGGCAGGGTTATGCTGTAGCCCGGTTCGACTTGCCGCTCGCTGGCGATGTTCTGCACATCCTGCAGGCTGATGGCGGGTGCAGCGGGGCCAGCGTGGGCGTTGCCGTGGGCCATGTGTTCGGCGTGGTCGCCGGACATTGGCATCGGCGTGTTTTCCATCGCCCATGGCACGGTCTGGCGGGTGGCGCTGTTGAGGCTGCGCGCTTCAACGTCGGAAGTCGGCACGTTGTTCCACATCGCGGCTGGGAACACGTTCCATACCGCCGCGTATTGTTTGCCCCAGAAACCGGTCCAGGTCATCCCGCTCAGCAGCATCACCAGCAGCAACGTCGCGCCCCAGAAGCCGGTGACCGCATGCAGATCACGCCACAGCACACGGCCGCGCGCATTCAGCCGCGGCCACAAAATGCCTGCAGCCTGACCGCGCGGCCACCACAGGAACAACCCTGACACCACCAGCACCACGCCCCAGCCAGCAGCCATTTCGATCAGCCGATCGCCGACGGTGCCGATCATCAATTCGCCGTGAATGGCGCGGGCGATGGCTTGCAGATTCTGCTTGGCATCCTGCTCGCCGAGGATGTCGCCGTGGTACGGATCGACGAACACGTTGAGTTCGTGGCCAGCGTTTTTTACCACGAATTGTGCGCTGCGCTCGGCATTCACCGGCGGCAGGTACTGGGTGACCTGGCCTTGCGGGTACGCGGTTTTCACCCGTTGCAGCAGGTCATCGGCCGGCACCGTGTGATGGCCGGCAGGTACCTCAAGCAGGCTGCTGTACATCAGCGCATCGAGCTGCGGTTTGAACAGATAGATGATCCCGGTCAGGGCCAGCATCACCATGAACGGGGCGACGAACAGGCCCGCGTAAAAATGCCAACGCCAGGCCAGGTTGTAGAAATTCGGTTGAGTCTTTTGCATCACGTGTGCTCCGCTGAGCGAATCATTTTTCAAGATCAAAAGATCGCAGCCTTCGCCAGCGCCTCCAGGTCGTACGCAATCCCATGTAGGAGCTGGCGCAGCCTGCGATCTTTTGACTTTTCTTGTCAGAAACTCATATCCACTTTGGTCCAGAGCGTGCGCCCCGGTTCATTAATTGCCTGTGGGTCACTGGCCGGGTAACCGAACCCGGCGTTGCCGGCCAGGTTCAAGTGCTCGGCGTAGGCTTTGCCAAACAGGTTGTCGACGCCGCTGCTGACCTTCCAGTGCTTGTTGATCCGGTACGCGCCGTTGAGCGAAAACACACCGAAGCCCGAACTCTGGTCGTAGTCCTTGCCGACCACGTTGCCCTTGTTCGCGTCGATACGGTGTTGGGCGGCGACTACGCGCCAGAGTGCGCCGGCGCTCCAGTTGTCCTGGCTGTAGGTCACGCCAAAGCGCGCATCCAGCGGCGGCATTTGCGGCAGGGCCTTGCCGTCGCTGCTGTTCTTGCCCCAGGCGTACGCCAGGGTCGCATCGGCTTTCCAGTTGTCGGTGAGGTTGTAGGCCGCACCGAACTCGCCACCCATGATCCGCGCGTCGATGTTCTCGGCGCGCGAGGTGTTCATGCCCATCATTGCTGGCGTGTAGTCGAAGAGGATGTAATCGCGCACCACGCCGACATAGCCCGAAGCCCAGGCCTCGAGGTCGGCGCTTTTGTAATTCGCGCCGAAATCCAGCTGAGTGGTTTTTTCCGGCTTGATCGAATCGAAAGCGTTGACCGAACCCGCCGGGCCGGCGTTCGGCGAAAACAGTTCCCAGTAATCCGGGAAGCGCTGCGCATGGCCGAGGCCTGCATAGAGCGTGGTCGGGCTGTCGGCGAGGTCATGCTCGTAACGGATGAAGCCGCTGGGCAATGTGTCGGCGCGGGTGGCGTCGGCGGTCGGGTTGGGCCGCGACATCATCCCTGACCCGGTGGTTTGCCGATAATCCCTGGCCGAGGCGCGATCCACCCGTGCGCCAGTGATCAAGCGATCACGCTCGGCGGCGTACCAGGTCATTTCGCTGAACACGCCGTAATTGTGGAAATCGGCATCCTTGCTGTACGGCAGATCCTTGTAAGTATCGACACCCATCGCACTGCGCTGGCGGTGCTCATCGGTTTGCGCGTCGAGGCCGGTGATCAGCTGGATCTCGGCCCAACGCCAGGTCGCCTTGATCCGCGCGCCGAGGGTGCGGCGGTCGACATTCGACGCCATTGGCCCCGCCATCATGCCGGTGCCGGATGGCGTGCGCAGGGTGTAGTTGTCCATCACATGGTCGGCGTAGTTGTAGTAGACCTGCGCCTCGAGTTTTTCCAGCACCTCGCTGATATTGGATTTTTCCAGGCGCAGGCCAAGGCTTTCACGCAGAAACTGCGAGCCGTCCATGCCGCGCCCGGCATAACGCGCCTCGCCATCACCCTTGCCGGCGGTGAGTTCGATCAGGGTGTCGGCGTCCGGCGTCCAGCCCAGCGCGATGTCACCGTTCCACTTGTCGTAGCGCGAGGCGACGATGTCATTGTTGCCGTCGCGATAATCGTCGGAATGCGCGGTGTTGCCGATCACCCGCACGTAACCCGACGGACCGCCGGCAGCGGCGTCGACCACCTTGTCGAAGCGGCCGTGGGAGCCGGCCAGAATGCTCGCGTTAACACGCGTGCCGAGTTCGCCGAAGCTTTCCGGCTCGCGGTCGAACAGCACCGTGCCCGCCGATGCACCCGGGCCCCAGAGCACGGTTTGCGGGCCTTTGATCACCGTGAGCTGATCGTAGGTTTGCGGGGAAATGTACGAGGTCGGCGCATCCATCCGCCCGGGGCAGGCGCCGAGCATCATGCTGCCGTTGGTGAGGATATTCAGGCGCGAGCCGAACATCCCACGCAGCACCGGATCGCCGTTGGTGCCGCCATTGCGCACCAGCGCGAAGCCGGGAATGGTCTTCAGATAATCGCCACCGTCACTGGCCGGCACTGGCTGGCGCGGGTCTTTAGGATTGGTGACGATAGTCAGCGGCGAAATTGGAGCGACGGCAGTGATTACCGTCGGGCTCAGTTGATTTTCTTGGCCTGCGTGCTCGTCGGCCAGCGCCAGCGGTGTCAGCAGTACGCCGCAAAAGATGGCAATAGCGTGCCTGCAACGAATCCGCGATTCATTCGGGGCAAAGTGCGCGCGGGCAGATTCCGCGCAGGGGACAGCAGTAAACCTGGACATGACAATTTCCATCGAACAGTCGTAAACACCACGGCCGGCAGCCTGGAGCTGTCTTCTCAACCGTGTGCAATCAGAGGTGCTTGTTTACGTGGCGATGGGCGGGGCGCGGGTGCGGGCCCCGGGGAAGAATGGACGGCGGGCATGGCCCAAACGCGGGGAGAGCGGGGTGAAGGTGTTGGGTGGCGGGATGTTGAAGGCGACGAAATCGCCGCTGCCGGTCAGCGCCGGGCAATTGAACAGCAGGTTGCAATAACCGCACTTTTCCCACAGCGCATGGTGCGAGGATTGCGGTGGGCAGTGTTCGGCGGACGGCTTGGCGTCATGGCTGCCGTGATCCATGCCAGGCATGCCCATCGACATGTCCATGCTCATCGGCATCGACGTCGAGGCGTGCTGATCCATCGGCATCGACTGAGAGATCAGTGGGCCGATGAAGATCATCAACATGGCGAACAGGGCGATCCAGCTGCCGCAGGTCAGGTGTTCAGTCTGACTGCGTTGCCGGGAGGGCCTGCTGCTCGGCGAGCGCATGGGCGAGGTCTGCCGGATGGCTTACTGAGCGTGAGCGTGCGTCTGCGTGGTTTCCGGCGGTTTTTTCTGCACGGCGACTTCGACGGTGACGTCGCCAGCCTTTTCGAAGTGCAGGGTCATCGGGAAGCGTTTGCCATCGCTGAGCAGGCTCCGATCGTTCGGATTGAGCAACATGACGTGGTAGGCCATCGGCGCGAAGGTCACGTTGCCACCCGCCGGAATCGCCACGCTCGGCACTTGCTGCATCTTCATCAGATCGCCCTGCATCACGTGCTCGTGCAGCTGCGCTTCAGAGGCGATGGGCGAGTCGACGCTGAGCAGGCGATCGTCGGTCTTGCCGGTGTTGTGAATGATGAAATAAGCGGCGACGGTCGGCGCATTCGGCGGTAGCTCCTGTGACCACGGATGGGCGATTTCCAGCGTACCGGCCTTGTATTCGTGGGCATGGGCAAAGCACGCCGGCAGCAGCAGCGCAGCGACGACGATGAGTTTGTTCAACATGGCAGTTCTCCAGAACGATTTGAAACGCGGGTTATTGCGCGAACAAATCAGACCAGAGGCGAGGCACGGGGATTGAGACTTGGCCATTGCTGGCGCGGTGTTGGTGTTTGCAGTGAGGCGGGCGCGACGCTGCGATTGCTCTCAAAGCGCGCGAAATACAACTGCGGCGAATGCCCCGGCAGCGCCACCAGCGGCGCCGAGCCCGAGCAACACCAGCAATGCTGCATGTTCGAATGGCTGTCGTTTTGCGGGGCCTTTTGATCGCTGGCGCCAATGTCGATCGCCACCATCTTCATGCCGCTGCCGGTGCAAAAACTGCTCCAGAGCAATTGCTCGGCCGGCGAACTGGCCGCTTGCGCCATCGCCCCGCTCATCGGCATGGCGAGCATGTTGAACAGCACTGCAAAGCAGGCGATCCAGGCAAATGCTAGCCGGTGTAGGTTCATGGGACAGATCCGTTGGAGTGGGCGATCAGGCGCGGGCTATTTAGCCTGATCAGGGCCAATAAGTAAAAAAGCGTTGTGCGGTTTGGTGTCGCAGTGCGCAGTTGGAAAGAGTGTAGCCAACAGGATTTGCAGCGCCAGATCTGACGCCTTCGCGGGCAAGCCCGCTCCCACAGGTTTGTGGCTGCGTACAGATATCAGCTACACCCCGCCTCCCTGTGGGAGCGGGCTTGCCCGCGAAGGTATTCCTGAATTTTCCTGGCTTCAGGTTGGGCTGAGGTTCGAGAGGGCAGAGAGGACTTCAGACACCGAGCCAAACTCCCGATCAACCCCCGGCAACTCCGGTCGCTGCAACACCAGCACCGGTACGCCGCGCTCACGCGCCACTTCCAGCTTCGGCTCGGTGGCGGAGCTGCCGCTGTTCTTGCTGATCAGCACGTCGATGTGCCGGCGCTCGAACAGCGCTCGTTCATCCACGAGCAGAAAGGGGCCGCGTGCGCCGATCACTTCGCAGCGCGCGTTGCCGGGATAGATGTCGAGGGCGCGCAGGGTCCAGAACTGGTTCTCAGGAATTTCATGCAGATGCTGCAGCGGTTCGCGGCCAAGCGTGAACAGCGGCCGGCGGAAGGGTTTGAGCGCGCTGATCAGCGTGGCCCAGTCGCCCACTTCGCGCCAGTCATCGCCGGGCTGTGGCTGCCACGCCGGGCGGCGCAAGGCCCAGCAGGGAATACCGGTCAGTTGCGCGGCAGTCGCGGCGTTCCGGCTGATTTGCGCGGCATACGGATGCGTAGCGTCGAGCAGCAGATCGATGCCTTGGTCATGAATGAATTGCGCCAGACCTTCAGCGCCACCGTAACCACCGACGCGTACCTGACAGGTCAGATCTGTCGGCACCCGGCCAACCCCGGCGAGGCTGTAAATATGTTGCGGCCCCAGCGTGCGGGCGATCGCCAGCGCTTCAGTCACGCCACCGAGCAGCAGAATCCGCTTCATGCAAAACCTCCGGCATGTCCGACAATGCCGCCTTGACGATCGATCGCAAACACCTCGACCTGCACCTGCGCCGGAACCACGCTGCGCGCAAAACTCAGCGCATGCCGGCAAACTTCGTCACCGAGCGCAATCCCTGCCGCAGCCGCCATGGCCAGCGCCTGTTGACTGGTGTTGGCCGCACGAATGCCTTGCTGCAACGTGGTGTCTGCGCCGATCGCCGCCGCCCAGTCGGCCAGTTGCGGCAAGTCGATGCTCGAATGCCGCGAATGCAGGTCCATGTGGCCGGCGGCGAGTTTGCTGATCTTGCCGAAACCGCCGCACAGGCTGAGTTTATCCACAGGTACTTTGCGCAGATGCTTGAGCACCGCACCGACGAAGTCGCCCATTTCGATCAGGGCGATCTCCGGCAGGTTGTAGACCCGGCGCATGGTGTCTTCGCTGGCGTTGCCAGTGCACGCGGCGATGTGCAGGTAACCGTTGGTTTTCGCCACGTCGATGCCCTGATGAATCGAAGCGATGTAGGCCGCGCAGGAAAACGGTCGGACGATGCCGCTGGTGCCGAGGATCGACAAACCGCCAAGAATGCCCAAGCGTGGATTCATGGTTTTCAGCGCCAGTTCTGCGCCGCGTTCGACATTCACCGTGACCTCAAACCCGCCGCCATAGCCGGTCTCCGCGGCGAGCAGGCTCAGGTGATCGCTGATCATTTGGCGCGGCACCGGGTTGATCGCCGGTTCGCCCACCGGCAGCACCAGCCCAGGGCGGGTCACGGTGCCGACGCCGGCACCGGCCATGAAGTGCACGCCCGGCTCTGCCAGCAGCCGCACCTGCGAATAAAGCAGAGCGCCGTGGGTCACGTCGGGATCGTCGCCGGCGTCCTTGATCGTGCCGGCTTCGGCGCCGTGCGCATTCAGTCGGCAGAACTCCAGACGCATCTGCACCTGTTTGCCTTTGGGCAAGACAATCTGCACCGCATCGGCCGACGTGCCGCTGAGCAACAGGCGCGCGGCGGCGAGGCTGGTGGCGGTGGCGCAGCTGCCGGTCGTCAGGCCGCTGCGCAGGGGCGCGGGTTGTTCGGCGGTTTCGTCACGCATCGAGGGGTTTGACCAGATCGAGCAGGGTGATCGGCAAGGCCTGACGCCAAGTGTCGAACTCGCCGAGCGGCTGCGCCTGGGCGACGTGGATACGCGTCAGCTCGCCGCCGTAGCGCTCGCGCCAGTTCATCAGCGTCAGTTCGCTTTGCAGCGTCACCGCGTTGGCGACCAGACGGCCACCGGGTTTGAGCTGTTGCCAGCAGGTTTCGAACACGCCTTCTCGGGTCACGCCACCGCCGATGAAAATCGCGTCCGGGCGTTCGAGGCTATCGAGCGCTTGCGGTGCCCTGCCACGGATAAGTTGCAGGCCAGGCACGCCCAGCGCATCGCGGTTGTGTTCGATCAATCGCTGACGACCCTCGTCAGCCTCAACCGCGATGGCGCGGCAACTCGGATGGGCGCGCATCCACTCGATACCGATCGAACCGCTGCCGGCGCCGACGTCCCAGAGCAGTTCGCCGGGCGTCGGCGCGAGGCGGGCGAGGGTGATTGCGCGTACGTCGCGTTTGGTCAGTTGGCCGTCGTGGCGGAACGCCGAGTCGGGCAGCCCGGCCAGACGCGACAGACCGGTAACGCCGGATTCGGCCAGGCACTCGATAGCGATGACATTAAGGTCGGCAACCGCAGTGTCGTCCCATTCACTGGCGCGGCCGGCGATACGCCGTTCGGCGTCGCCACCCAGATGCTCGAGAACAGTCATGCGACTGGCGCCGAAACCACGTTCGCGCAGCAGTTGCGCAACGGCTGCCGGGCTGCTGCGGTCATTGCTCAGCAGCAATAACCGCATGCCGCTGAACAGGTGCGCATTGAGCGCCGCCAGCGGCCGCGCCACCAGCGACACAATCGTCACCTCCTGCAACGGCCAGCCCAAGCGCGCCGCCGCCAGTGCGCACGACGAAGGCGCGGGAATGATCGACATCTCGGCGCTCGGCACTTGACGCGCCAGACTGGCACCGACGCCATAGAACATCGGATCGCCGCTGGCCAGCACGCAGACCGGCACGCCCGGCGACGCCAGCACGGGCGCGAGAGAAAACGGACTCGGCCACAATTGCCGCTCGCCGTTGATGCACGGCGGTAGCAAATCCAGTTGCCGCTGGCCGCCGACGATCCGCGAAGCGCCCATCAGAGCACGCCGGGCGTTCTTGCCCAGGCCCTTGAAGCCGTCCTCACCAATTCCCACGATCGTCAGCCAGGGTGACATCTATATTCCTCTAAACGTGCCGTTCCGACGGGCAGACTTTTCATGCCGCCGGACAAAGCAGGCATAATACCGCGCCTTCGCCCGCGAAGCGCTTCTGCCACGCAACCGGTCAGCCCCTTGAACGAACGCCCGATGTCCACCGCCTTACGCCCCTCGGCCTGCCCGGGGTTGCTGCGTATCGTCCAGGCGCTGGACGGCGGTATCTGTCGGATCAAGCTCGCTGGCGGTTCGATCAGTGCTGATCAGGCCGATGCAGTGGCCGCTGCCGCCGAGCAGTTCGCCAGTGGCGCGATCGAAGCGACCAATCGCGGCAATCTGCAGATTCGTGGAATCGGTGTGCAATCGGCGGCGCTGATCGAGCGCTTGCTCACCGCTGGCCTTGGGCCTAAAAACGCTGCTGGCGACGATGTGCGCAATCTGATGCTCAGCCCGGCCGCCGGCATTGACCGGCAGATGCGCATCGACACGCGCGGCCTCGCCGAGCAAATCCTCGACACCTTGCAAAGCCATTCGCGCTTCCATGAGCTGAGCGCCAAATTCGCCGTGCAGCTCGATGGCGGTGAAGCGCTGGCGATGCTGGAGCATCCACATGATCTGTGGCTGGCGGCGTGCGAGCGTGATGGCCAAACCCTCTGGGCATTCGGTCTGGCCGGTTGCCCGACGGATCGGCCGCTCGGTGCCGTGACCGTGCAAAACGCTCACGCGCTGGTGGTGGCGGTGCTCCAATTGTTCCTCGACATGGCCCGGCCAGAGCAGACGCGCATGCGCCACCTGCTCGGAGAATTGCCGAGGCTCGCATTCCTCGAACAGTTGCGCGAGCGCGTGTCGGTCAGAGCAATCAGCGACTGGCAGCGTTCGCCTGAGGCTGAGGCGCTGCACATCGGCGTCCACCGGCAAAACACGACGGGTCGCTGCTACGTGGGCGCGGTGCCGCCACTCGGGCGACTCGCTCCGTCAATGCTGCGCGGCGCAGCGCAACTGGCGCGCCAGTTTGGCGACAGCAGCCTGCGCTTCACCCCGTGGCAAAGCCTGCTGCTGCCGAACGTGAACGCCGTTGATACCGACCCAGTGCTTGAGCAGTTGCGAGCGTTGGGCCTGTTGACCAGCCAAGCCGAACCGCTGGCACGCCTGATCGCCTGCACCGGCTCCGATGGCTGTGGCAAAGGCCTGGCTGATACCAAGCAGGATGCCCGGCAACTGGCACCTCTGCTGTCGGCAGGACAGAGCGTGCACCTGTCGGGTTGCTCGCGCTCGTGCGCCGCCGCTCACTGCGCGCCAGCGACGCTGCTGGCCGTTGCCCAAGGTCATTACGACCTCTATTTTCGCGATGCAGCACAACCCGGTTTCGGCACGCTGCACGCCTGCAACCTTACTATTGAAGCGGCCGCGACTTTGCTCGACGCCCGCTCCCGGAGCCCCCTTGATGCTTGATTACATCCGCGACGGTCAGGAGATCTATCGCAACTCCTTCGCGATCATTCGCCGCGAGGCCAATCTGGCGCGCATTCCCGCCGACCTGGAAAAACTCGCCGTGCGGGTGATCCACGCCTGCGGCATGGTCGAGGCTGTCGACGGTCTGCAATTCTCCGAAGGCGCGGGCAAGGCCGGGCGCGATGCACTGGCCGCTGGCGCGCCGATTCTCTGCGACGCGCGCATGGTCTCCGAAGGCGTAACCCGCACCCGTCTGCCGGCCAACAATCAAGTGATCTGCACTTTGCGCGACGACAGCGTGCCGGAGCTTGCACGCGAGCTGGGCAACACCCGCTCGGCCGCCGCGCTGGAGCTGTGGCGCCCGCACCTTGAAGGCAGTGTCGTAGTGATTGGCAATGCGCCGACCGCACTGTTTTATCTGCTGGAAATGCTCGACGCCGGCGCGCCGAAACCGGCGTTGATCCTCGGTTTCCCGGTCGGCTTCGTTGGCGCCGCAGAATCGAAAGCGGCGCTGGCTGCCGACAGCCGTGGCGTGCCGTTCGTGATCATGCAGGGCCGCCTGGGCGGCAGCGCCATGGCCGCCGCCGCCGTCAATGCCCTCGCCACGGAGATCGAATGATGCACGCCCAGGGACGTCTGATCGGCCTCGGTGTCGGCCCCGGTGATCCGGAACTGATCACCGTCAAAGCCTTGCGCCTGCTGCGCGAATCGCCGGTGGTCGCGTACTTCGTGGCCAAGGGCAAGAAGGGCAATGCGTTTGGCATCATCGAGGCGCATCTGGTCGAGGCGCAGAAACTGCTGCCGCTGGTCTATCCGGTGACCACCGAGGCGTTGCCGGCGCCGCTGTCGTATGAACAGGTCATCAGTGATTTCTACGACGAAGCCGCTGTGGCGGTCGCCGAGCATCTGGACGCCGGCCGCGACGTGGCGGTGATCTGCGAAGGTGACCCGTTCTTCTACGGCTCCTACATGTATCTGCATGACCGACTCGCCAGCCGATACGAGGCCGAAGTCGTGCCCGGCGTGTGCTCGATGCTTGGCGGCGCCTCGGTGCTTGGCGCGCCGCTGGTGTATCGCAATCAGAGCCTGTCGGTACTTTCCGGCGTGCTTCCCCACGAAGAACTGAAACGGCGTCTGGCCGATGCCGACGCGGCGGTGATCATGAAACTGGGACGCAACTTTCCCAAGGTGCGTCAGGTGCTGGAAGAGCTCGGCCTCGCCGAACGCGCGCTGTACGTCGAACGGGCGACCATGGCCAATCAGAAGATCGTGCCGATGGATCAGGTCGAACCGATGTCCTCGCCGTACTTCTCGCTGATCATCGTCCCGGGCGAACGGTGGCAAGGTTGATGACGCATTCGACTCCCGCCATCGTCATCCTCGGCCAGGGTAGCCTGGCCACGGCGCGGCGCATTCAGCAGGTCTATCCGACGGCGCAGATCCATGGCCTTGCCGGACGCGTCGAAGGCGCCGACTGCCTGTATCAGGAATTCGGCGCGACCCTGCGCGCCCTGTATCAACAGGACACGCCGATCATTGCCCTGTGCGCGGCCGGGATTGTCATTCGCACCCTGGCACCGCTGTTGCTGGAGAAAGGCGCCGAACCGGCCGTGCTCGCAGTGGCCGAAGACGGCAGCGCGGTGGTGCCGCTGCTGGGCGGCCTCGGCGGAGTCAACGTCATGGCCCGGGAGATCGCGGCGGCGCTGCAAGTCGTGCCGGCAATCACCACCAGCGGCGAATTGCGCTTTGGCACCTGCCTGCTCAACCCACCGAGCGGCTATGCACTGGCGGATCTGGAATCGGGCAAGCGCTTCGTCTCTGATCTGCTCGCCGGGCACAGCGTGCGCATCGAAGGCGCGGCGCCGTGGCTTGAGCAGGCGCAGTTGCCGCAGGATCCGCAGGCTGTGCGTTCGATTCATGTGAGCAGTGCGCAGCGTATGGCCAGCGCTGATGAATTGCTGATTTACCCGCGCAGTGTGGCGGTGGCGGTGAGCGCTGATGTGACTGATCTGCCAGACGTCGTTCGCCATGCGTTGCAGGCGGCCAACGTCGCCGTACCGGCACTGGCCTGCCTTGTGGCCGCCGACACTGATATGGCCTCGACGAATTTGCGCCAGGCTGCGCTTGAATTGGGCGTGCCATTGCGCTTCGTGGCGGGGCAAAGCGATCTGCAGGCATTGGTCCGCGCTGCAGTGCCAGGCGCGAACGTGGTCAGCGTTGAAAATCTTGCGGTGGCGATTGCCGAGCAACCGCTGGAGGTCGCGCAGATCGGCCGGCCACGCGGTCGTCTCGCGGTTATCGGCCTCGGCCCCGGTGCCGCCGAACTGATGGTGCCCGCGGTGAAAGCCGAACTGGCGCGCGCCACCGATGTGCTCGGTTACGAAACGTACGTGCGCATGGCCGGTCCGTTTCGCGACGATCAGGTGCAGCACTGCACCGACAACCGCGAAGAAATGCAGCGCGCCCGGCACGCCTTCCGGCTCGCCGCCGAGGGGCGTTCGGTGATCGTGGTCTCATCTGGTGATCCGGGCGTGTTCGCCATGGCCGCTGCGGTGCTGGAAGCCTTGCACGAATCGGACGATCCGGCGTGGCACAGCGTCGATCTGCAAATCCTGCCCGGCGTCTCCGCCTCGCTGGCCACCGCCGCTCAGGCCGGTGCGCCGCTGGGCCACGACTTCTGCGTGATGTCGCTTTCGGACAACCTCAAGCCATGGGCGATCATCGAGAAACGTCTGGATCTGGCCGCCGAGGCGGATCTGGCCCTGGCGTTCTACAACCCGATCTCCCGTGCGCGTCCGTGGCAGTTGGGCAGGGCGCTGGAGATCGTTGCGCAGCACCGCGCGCCGCAAACACCGGTCGTGCTGGGGCGCGACATCGGGCGTCCGGGCCAGTCGTTGCGCACGACCACCCTCGGCGGGTTGACTGCGGATCAGGTCGACATGCGCACGATGGTGCTGATCGGCTCCTCTACCACTTGCACGTTCCCTCGCACCAGCGGTGGTGAGTGGGTTTACACACCGCGTTGGTACGGCGAAAAGCCGCTTTCCTGATTTGCACGCCGAGGCAAGTTGTAAGCAACTCGCCTCGGCGTGACATCCCGATAAAGTTCGCTCTCGGATTTTCCCCTTTGTCACCGGCCGATGCTTGCGTCAGGAACGCCGCTTTGGCTGTTTCACGGATCATTTGTCAGCAACTTATATGTTGCCGGATCGTGCGCATGAGCGATGTGACTGTTATGTAATGTTTCCCGGGAAATTATTTGAGTTTTGTGTTTTTTGAACTCGCTGCATCGGCGGCATAACTTCGTCCAGGTTTACTTTGATGAATCAGGGATGAAGTCTTTATGAGTGTCATGGAGCAGTATGTCGGCGAATCAAGTTTTATTTCTGCGCAAGATTATTCAGCGCTGAAACGCGCCTTGAAAGAGTTTTCCACTACCGGCGAATATTCCGAGTTGATCGCGCTTTACGAGAGTGCAGGCACGGCATCGGATTTGACTGAAAAGCTGCGAGTCGTAACGCTTTTCCTGGACAACTTCGAGCGCTTGGCCAATCGCAAGACTGCACCCATGCCGGCAGCAATCGATCGAATCGAAACCAGGCTGCGCGATTACGCGGCACGCCTGGCGGCAACGGTGAGCATGTTCAGTGACGTAGCTGCGCCAGTGCCAGCAATAATGCACTTTGTCTGGGTGGGCGGCAGCCAGGTCGGCGCTATCCAGCGTGATTACATGAATGTCTGGCGCCAGGTCCTGGCCGCCGAGGGCTACCAGTTCAATCTCTGGTATGACAGCGATGCCTTGCTGGCTTTCGAAATGAATCGGGTCATCACTGACAGCGCGCGAGTGGATGCGATGGAGGCTGGCGGCGACTCCATTAGCAGTCCCGGTGCGCTGGCAAAGATGATCGAAGATCGTGCGCGAGTCTTGAAGCGCGAGATGTTCGAATTTCTGCAACAACCACAATGGCAAGGCAAGGCCGATCAGGCCCGGATTGAATTGATGGTGCGCGCTTACGGTAAAGACCGGGCGACACTGGAAAACTTTCGACAACATTGTTTGCAGACCCATCAACAAATGGCTGGCAGCGACTTGCAGTTGCGCGATGTTCGCCGAGAGTTTCACGGCCATTTTCTGGCCGATGTCTATCAGCGGGAAGTGGCGATGCGTGGCAACTTCGCCGCCGCCAGTGATGTTGTGCGCTTGCAGGCGCAATACCTGGAGGGTGGGCGTTACAGCGACATGGATTACTTGCCACCGTTGGCTGAAAAACCCGGTGGCGTCGATATAAGCAATTTTGATGACGCGCAACGCTTGGGCCTGTTGCAACTCTTGCTTAATCATGATGAAACATTGCTGCCAGGTCGCGATCGCCAGCGCTACGCCGATCGCACCGATACCTTGCCCGCTGCCGATCTGGATGCGCTGCTGGCGTTTGCCCGCAGCAAGCCCGGAGTGAAGCAGATATTCGTCGCACCGCGTGAAGACCGCAGCCCGGCCCATGGTCTGCGCATGGGTACGCAACTGGACCGGGAAATGAACGCGTACATGCTGGCCCAGCCTCACAGTGAAATGACGCTCGCGGTCATGCAGTTGATCCGGTTCAACTACGACTGCCTTCAAGCCGTTGAACACTCGGTAATGGCCTCGTCGGTGGATTGGTCACAGACCGAGCGATTACTCGATGTCATCGAAAACGTGATGAACGAGAAAATCGAAGGGGGGCAACTGACGCGAACACAGCAGGATTTTATCGGCAGTTTGAGCGAGGCCATTTTGAATTATTACCGTGATGGCATTCGCGTCGGAGCGCGCGGCACCATTGCGTTGACCGGACCCGGCGCGGCGGTGACCGGAGTAAAAAATTACGTCGAGACACACCTGTTCGCGCAGGACGTGTTCAAGGTTCAGCAACACTTGAAACTGGCCGAGGGTTATAACGTCCAGACTGAGGAGGAAATGATTTCCGGCTGGACCGTCAATGACGATGAGGCGCAGTGGCTGGCCAATGAGCAGGAAAAATGGCGCAGCGGCAAACTCAAGTCGCGTTATACCGGTCAGCTGGCGGATCTGCTCAAACCGCAACAGACGCTGACATTCAAGCAGGGCTGGCCGGTGTTGGGCGGTAAACCGGTTTTACTGACTTCGGTCCTGCAGCGATGGATAGATGACCTGGGCGAGCCCTTTGTCCGGGCCATGCGCGAAAAACTCAGCGGTGAAATCACCTTCACCGATGCTGTTGCCATCGGCTTCGACACGCGGCAGTTGATTGCTGCGCAACCGCTGAGCGACCTGCCCGTTTCCCATGGCGCCGAGACGTCCGACAACCTCAACGAACTGTTCACTCGTATTGCTCATGACGCGCTGCCGTTGCAGCAACTCAGCCCGCTGCAGCGGGTCATGCTCGGTGGGATTTTCGGTGCAGGCAGTCTCGACGATGTGGGCTTTGCGGGTGTCTGGCAAACCGTACGTGAGCTTGCCGTGGCAACCGATGGCGACGGCACTTTCGCGCGGTTTGACGCTGTCGAAAAAGCCATTCACCAGCGCCCCGAATCCGAGACGGCGCTGGCGCGGGGTGAGGCGCATCCTGTGCTGACGGCGCGTGAACTCAAGGTCCAGGCGCTCTTCGAAGCGCTGACGGTGCGACAGTGGCGGGAACGCATCGGGCTGATCAAGCGCACCGCGCAGCGCGAATACCGCACTCGGATCATTCAGCGCAGTGCGCAGGTGCGGGAGATGTTCATCAGCGCGGGCGCGACCTCGGCCCGGCAGCTTTCGCAGGATTTGCTGATGCAGACGAACAGCGACCCAGGGCGACGGTGTTATCCGCTGGCGCTGTTGATGGGCGCTGCGGTGGTCGCCGGCGAGTCGGCCGAGCGCACGCTGGTCGGGCATGTCGCTATGGCGAACATCAATTCCGAACACACCAGTTCACGGGCGTTGCTCAGTGCGCTGGACGAATTGCGGGCTGTGCCGACCAGCTCCATCGGCAAGCCTCTGGGTTTGCAGAGTCTGGACACGCTGATGCAGACGCTGGAGATGAAAACGGCCTCTACCGTCCTGTTGCTCGACACCGGCGATCACGCGTTGCTGATGGCCAAGGTGCAGGTGGACGGCCGGTTCGTCTACCGTTTCTACGATCCGAACTTTGCCATCTATGGGTTCGCCGAAGCCGCCCTGGTCAAGCTCGGCGTAGAGCGTTATCTAAGCGCAGGCGATAGCGCACTGGCCAGGCTTTACGGTCTGGGCGATATGGCGGGTGCGCAATTTAACGTCATCGAACTGAACACTGATGCGATCGCCGCGCGCAAACTGTCGGCGGGGTTGCGCGTGGACAGCTTTTTACACTCGCCTTCGAGCGATTCGCGCCGTGCCTCGGTCTGGGCCAGACAAGCGCTGGCGCGCCAGCGCTCGCTCAGCGAAAACGCGCGCATGGGCACAAGCCTGGCGCAAATGGATGCTCGGTACTGGGCGCAGGCATTTGGCGAGGCCACGCAGCAATTGCGCAGTGAACACTCGCTCGGGCGCGAATATCTGCCGTTGCTCGACACCCTCAAGCCGCAGGCGGACGGCGCTTTTTCGCTGACTCTGGTCGATGCGCAAAACCCGCGTGAGGCGCGAACGGTCAGCACAATCGACCCGCGATTCAACAAGCTCAAAGAGCATGTGCAGCAGTTGGTCAAAGCGGCAAAACCCGCAGTCTCGGCCGAGTCTGACGGCGGCAGTCGCTTGAGTTTTGCTTTTGCGATCCAGACTCTGGTCACTGAGATGCGTCAGCGCGATTACCAGGCGGGGGATCAGTTGCCGGCTCTGTCGATCGCTCTGCAAGTGCAGGTCTACGTCAGTTATGCCCAACTGGGTTTCGGCGTGGTCAGCGATACCGCTCAGGTGATCAACCTGGTGCGGCAGGTGGCCGCCAGTGAGCAAGCGTTGCTGTTGCGTCAGCCGTCACTGGCTGGTCGCGCGCTCGGGCCGGCAGCCGTCGGTGTCGGCTTTGCGTTCTCGCTGGTCAACATCGGCTTCGACATCTATAACCTTTCACTGGCGCAGAACCACGAGCAGCGCTCACGTTTTTCCACATCGCTGGCGTTCAATGTGGCGGCGTTGGGGCTGGACATCGCCGCGCTGGCCGTCGGTGGAACGGTCGGCGCGGCGGCGGCCATTCTGTCCGTGCCGTTGCTCGGTATCGGCATCGGTGCCACCGCCATTGCCAGCAATCTGGGGCAGATCGCCGACAAGGCTACGGCGGTCGGCAATCATTTGCGGGCCATTCACAACGCTTACCGGCCAGGCGCTTTTACCTTTGCCGACGGGACGCTGCAGTTTCCACCCGAAGCCGTCATTACACAGCTTGATCTGCAAGACCGGCAGGTTATTTTCGACAGCCAGCGGTTTTACCCGTGGGGCGGCGGCCCGCTGGAGCTGCCGCAATACAACGATGATCCAAAGCAGATCCATCGTGCGCTGAACATTCGCCAGGCCTTCGGTCTGGCCGAGAGCGCAACGCTGGATATCCGCGACGATGCTGCGCTGCATACCGTGGTGCTGCCCTGCACGCCGCTTTGCTATTACGGTTACGAATATCAACTGGGGGGCGCCGGCTATGTCTATGAGCCGTTAGCGGGCGAGCAAGTTGAGCCGCGCAGTTCCAGTGAACATGCCGACCCGCACTGGTACGCAGCGTTTCATCCCTTCACCGCCCTGGGCGATACGCTGGCGACGCAACTGGATAAGCGCATCCATACCCGTTATCCGCAATTGCGCAACAGCCTGGCGGACAAGCTCGAATATGACGAGCAAGGCAACCGGCGTTTTTATCTGCACAGCACGCCGTCGCTCAAACACATTCTCTACAAGCTGCACCCGGTCTATAAACCGACCACGATCCGCGTACAACTCAATGAGCAGGTTCGTCAGCTGGCGGTGCCGAGGTTGCCGGTGGAATGGCAGCAAAAACTGTCCTATGAAATCACCGCCACCCCCGGACACTGTCAGTTGCGCCTGACACCCGGTTTGCGCAAGTTGACATTCAACGGCTTTGGCAAATGGCTGGTGCATGCGCCCTGGGTCAATCTCGAGCAGGTCAGCTTTGCTGATGCAGTGATTGCGGATGACGACGGCCCACGGATACATCTGGCGGGGCGCCAATTGACGATTGACGGCATCGTGCTGTCGGCTTTCGAGGGGCTGATCGAACTGGCCGGGGGAGAAGTGTACGAGCTGGACTGGCAGCACAACGCATTGCGTCTGGTGTCCGTCACGCTTGGCGATACCCACCATTGGCGCGATGTTCTTGCGCGACTGCGCAAACTCGGTGAGGACCAGCGTCTTGCCGTCGGCTATCTGAGGCTTGAGCGATTCAACGTGCCGTTCAGTCCGGCCAGCCGCCCGCTGAGGACCACGGCTTTTTATGATGGCCCGCGCAGACGCCTGTTATACGCGCGCAACCTGCCGGGCGAGGTCAACGACGGCTTGTTGCTGGGCGCCGCCACTGCAGATGAAGCGTGGTTCTATCATCCCGATCACGCCACCGTCTGGCGCGTCAATGTGCTCAGCGGGCTGGTCGTGCAGCGCTATCGTTTGCTGAGTCTGGAACCCGGCACGAAAATCAGCGCTTTTGCGCAACTCGCAGACGGCACTCTGCGCGTCTCGCAGCAGTTGATTGAGCGAAAAAACCTCAACGTGCGGACCACGCTGGAATTTCACCTGTCTGACAAGGATGTGACGCTGACTGACATCACACTCTGGTCGCACGGGTTGGAAAACTCTCCCCTCAAACCTGAAAAGGGCAGCCGGATCGCGTTTTTCCGTCATCGCCAGAAACCGCTTCGCGCCTATGCCGACGAAACCCCCGGCATGACCCCGACCATCAGCACCTGGCGCTACGCACCGTATATTCATGCCCAGGCTTACTCTTTCGATCAACTGCTGGAGCGAGCCTGGATAGGGACGGAAAACGGCCGCTATTTGCGCGCCGACCCGCACAGTGACGTGGACCGAGTGTTGCTCATGCCACGATCCGCTGATCCGGCCATAGCGCTGTTGTTCTACAGCAAGCAAAGCCAGATGCTCAGCCATGGCATCGAACTGCGTGACAATGTTTTCATGCAGCAAGCGCTGGCGCGCGATGTGGTTGACGTCAGACGCATCGGTGACAGCTATCTCGCCACGTTGAGCGATGGTCGACTGTTCGAGATCGACCTGGGTGCCCGTGAGGATAACGGGTTGTCCGAGATAGACAGGGACGTGCTGCAGTTCGTCGGCCTCAGCCAGCGCTGGCTGCAACAACACCCCGACTGGCTGGCCGCACTGCCTGCGCTGGCCAGGCAATACAACAGCGCAGCATTTGCGATCATCGGCTTGCGCGCCCAGGCACGCCAGCCCTTTCTGGCCGCGTGGTGCGTGGACGAAAAGCTGGTACTGGCGCAAACGCCTGGCAACCGCGAGCTGGCATTCCTGGGTCTGACGCCGGATCGGCAAGCCGTCTGGCTGCTGAATACCGACGTCGGAACAATCTGGCGGCAAGCGCTGGTGCCCTTCGACGAGGTTCGCGCAGCGTTCGGCAACAGCGACGTCGTACAGCATCGCCAGGCTTTGCCACAGGCCGAGCCGGTCTGGTCATCGTGGACATTCGGCGAAGTTCTGCCGCAGGGCGACGGCCTGCTCGGGCGCACCCGCGAAGGCGTGACGCTGCTACTGCAGGATCAACAGCCGGCGCGGATCGTCGGCACGGAGAATCGCTGGTCCTGGCGCCTCGGCGAAACGCCCGCACAATTGTGCGAGCGTTTGAAGCAACTGCTGGACGGACAAGCCCATGCCGCCTTCCTGCCCGTCGAAAATACCGGCAAGCGTTACCAATATTACGTGCCGGCGCTGAATCGGCTGTTCGATGTGTCTGCGCGGGACGATGGCCAGTGGGCGACGCTCCTCGGAACGCGTGACGCAGACAATCCGCTACTGCTCGACCCAATTGACGTATTGCTCTTCAGTGCCGGAACGACTGATGGCGTCTGGTTGCCGGGCAGCCATGCCCAGCGCGATGCGCAGGTCATGACGCTGCGGGTGAGCGATGACCTCACCGAGGTCCTGCCGTTGATAGTCGACGGCGTGGACACGTTGATCCTCAGCTTTGGTTCGCACACGGAGGGCTATCGGATTTCGGCCGCTAGCTGGCAGCGTCTGGATTGCATTGTCGTCGATGTGCGGCGTCCGACAGTCAGCGAAACCGCGGAGCCAGGCTTGCTCGTGCTCGATGTGGGGGAGTGTGGGCATTGGTTGATGTCGCGGGTCGATGACGAGCTGGTGCTCACCGATCCGGACAGCGGTCGCAGTCTGATCGTGCGCAACGTCCGGGAGCAGAGCGCCTGCGAGCTGGCGATCAGCGTGTCGGGTCGCCAGTATGTGGTGGCGCTGGAGCAATGGTTGCTGGGGTTTGATGTTGCACAGGACAGCGACGCCATCGCCACGCTGGCGGCCGTGGCTGAACAATTGCCTTGACGGGTTGAGCCTGCACCAAAACGCCGCGAACGTTGCCGTTCGCGGCGTTTTATTGAGTCTTGTGCGGACGGCTGCAAGCGCTCAAGACACCAGATAACCTTTCACGCCGGTAAAGATGATCTGCGCCGCCAGCGCGCAAACAAACAGCCCCATCAAGCGGCTGACGATCTGCAAGCCCTGATCGCCGAGAATCCGCTCGATGCGGTTCGATAGATAAAGCACCACGCCGACGGTGAAACTGGCCAGTGCGATACTCATGATCGCGGTGAGCTTGTCGTCCCAGTGCGGTTGGCTGACGCCCATTACCAGCAAGGCACCGATGGTGCCGGGGCCGACTGTCAGCGGGACGATGGTCACGTCCTGCTGCACATTGTCGGCCTGCACTGCCGGTTTACCCTGGGCCATGCCCAGCGCCGAGATGAACAGCACGCTGCCGGCGCCGATGCGGAACGCATCCACAGTGATGCCGAACACATCGAAAATCACCCGCCCGAACAAATAGAGCAAAACACTGGAAATCAGCGTCGCGAGAGCGACCTTCCACGCCAGGCGTTGCCGCTCCTTGCGCGAATAGCCACGGGTCAGGCTGATAAAGCAGGACAACACGAAGAACGGGCTGTAGAGCACCAGCATCTTCAGGTAAACGCTGAATAACACATGGAGCATGATGCAAGCTCACTGGCGATGGAGTCGGGGGGAGTCTATCAGGCACTGCCGCCTCTGTCGGTTTACGACGGCTGGGTCGTCGCCCGGTTCTGCTGATCGCGCTGCGCGACCCAGTGCTCGATCAACTCGCGCAACTGCGACAGCTCGACCGGTTTGGACATGTGCCCATCCATCCCCGCCTGGCGGGCGCGTTCCTTGTGTTCGGCAAGGATGTGGGCGGTGAGCGCCACGATCGGCGTACGGATGCGCTGGTTGCTGACTTCCCAGGCGCGTAGTTGTTGCGTCGCGGAGAAGCCATCGAGGATCGGCATTTCGCAGTCCATCAGCACCAGGTCGTAACGCTGGGCTTTCATCGCTTGCAGCGCTTCTTCGCCGTTGCTCGCGGTGTCCGGCTGCAAGTTGAGCTTGCCGAGCATGCCGCGGATGACTTTGGTCGAGATCGTGTTGTCTTCGGCGACGAGGATGCGGAAGTCGCTCGGCACTTTGGCTGCCGTAGCCGCCGTGAGCACTTGCGGCTGGTACACCACCTGGCCCTTGTTGCGCTGATTGAGTTCGTCGGCGAGGGTAGTCTTGAGCGTATAACCGGCAACGGGTTTGGCCAGGATCCGTTTGATCCCCGAGTTACGCGCAATGATCTTGCTTGGCGCGTTGCTGATGCCGGTGAGCATGATCAGCAGAATGTCGTGATTGAGGCTCGGGTCTTCCTTGATCTTGGCTGCCAGTTGCATGCCGGTCATGCCGGGCATGTTCTGGTCGAGCAGCACCACGTCGAAGTAATCTCGCAGGTGCGCCTTGGTGCGCAGCAGCGCCAGCGCTTCCTTGCCCGACGGCACGGCGCTGACATTCAGGCCCCAGGCGCTGCACTGCTGCACCAGCACTTTGCGACACGTGTCATTGTCATCGACCACCAGTACCCGCGCGCCTTGCAGCGGGCTGTCGAGGTCGGACGTCGGATGCTCGAGGCGGTCCGGGTCCAGCGGCAGGGTCAGCCACAAGGTGCTGCCCTGAGTGGCGCCGCTCTTGATGCCGAATTCGCCCTGCATCAGACGGATCAGTTGCCGCGCAATCACCAGACCGAGATTACCGCCGAGGCGATTGGCCGAGAGGAAGTGCTTGCTGTGCAATTCCGCGTGCATCAGCGCCTCGCGTTCTTCCGCCTCCATCGGCACGCCGCTGTCCTGCACGGCGATGCGCAGGCGCGGTTTGCTGCTGCGCTCGTCGAGGGCGACGACAATCAACACTTCGCCTTCCTCGGTTTTCTTCAGGGCGTTTTCCAACAGACTCAGCAAGGTCTGGCGCAGGCGCGTCGGATCGCCGCTGATCACCCGTGGCACTTGTGGCTGGATGAAACTGATCAGCTCGACGTTCTGTTGCTCGGCCTTGGCCCGGTAGATGCTCAGGCAATCGTCGATCAGCGCGTTGAGGTCGAACTGCACGTCATCGAGTTCGATCTGCCCGGATTCGAGCTTGGAGATATCGAGGATCTCGTTGATCAGCGTCAGCAGTTCGTTGCCGGCGCTGTGGATGGTCTGCACGTAATCACGCTGCTTGACCGACAGCGGCGTGCCCAGCAGCAGCTCGGTCATGCCCAGTACGCCGTTCATGGGGGTGCGGATTTCGTGGCTGATCTTGGCGAGGAATTCGGCTTTGGCGTTGATCTCGGCATTGCTTGCCGCCAGGTCGCGGCTGATGCTGAAGCGGCTTTCGGTGATGCTTCGCTGTCGCTCGCCCAGGGCGATGCTCATCAGCAGGCCGCTGATGCAGATGAACACCATCAGCGTGATGATCAGGCCTTGCGGTGTGACCAGTGTAAGACCCAGCAGCGCCGGCAGGATGACCAGCGTGCCGATGTTGAATATCACCATGGCGGCGACGAACAGCCGCGCCGGGCGATAGCCCTTCTGCCAGTGATAGAAGCCCACCAGCAACATGCTCAGGCCGGCCAGCGCCACCAGTGCATAAGTGATGATGTTCAGCGGCAAAGTGTTGACGAACAGCAGCAGGAGGCTGCACGTAACGATCAATATGATGTCGCCCCACAGCAGTTTGTTCAGTGGATGCTGGCCGAGTGGCGCGAAAAAGCGCAGGGCGTACATCAGTCCGGCGGGGGCGGTCATCAGCAACGCCAGATAGGCGCCCGGCGTCTGCACCGCATGCCAGTTCGGCAGCCAGGGACCGGCGAGGTTGAGCAGCAGGAACAGGCTCAGCCCGAGCAGGCCCTCACAGATCGCCAGCCAAAGGCTGCTGCGCGAGCGCGAGTAGGCGTAGCGCACCAGATTGTGCAGCAGGAGCATGGCGAGACAGCCGAACAGCAGGCCGAAGATCAGCGTCTGCTTCTGATCGGCTGCGCCTTCCACGGCTGCTTGCAGAGTGATGTGCGGGCGCAGCTGATGGTCGGAGACCATGCGCACGTAGACGTCCAGCGGCTTGTCGGCCTGGGGCAGGGGCAGCATGAAATCGCTGCTCGGCAAGGGATGTTCTGCCTGGGGCCGGTCGTTGCCGGTGTTGCGTTGCTCGATCAGCCGGTCGCCGTCGAGCACGTAAAGATTGAGCTGTGACAGATCGGGGGCAAAGATGCGCAGCACTTGTTCGTGCTTGCCCGGCGCCAGTTTGAAGCGCAGCCACAGGGCACCCTCGGGTTCGGCTGCCGTCAGGCGGTCAAGCTCGGTGGGGCTGAATTGATTGGTGTAGCGAGGGGAGCGGATGTCGCTCAGTTGCAGGATGCCCTGATCGTCAAGCAATACCGACCAGCCACTGCCTTGCGCGGCCTGGGCCGGGAGCATGCAGAGCAAGGTCATCAGCGTGACGGTGAAGCTTATGGCGATCCTGAGCCAGCGCACGGCGAAATCCCTTCGTAGGTTGATGCCAGAATATAACGATGCGCGGCGACCGAACAGCCCGGCGAGGATGGCATCCGCGCCGGGCTTGATGGATCGCTTATTCCTGGGTTTCGCCGCGCTCACGGGCAATGGCGCGGTAGCCAATGTCCTTGCGGTAGAAGCAGCCATCCCAGTCGATGGCAGCGGCAAGTTTGTAGGCTTGCTGCTGGGCTTCACCGACGGTGGCGCCCATGGCTGTGGCGCAAAGCACGCGACCACCGGCAGTGACCACCTGACCGTCCTTCAATGCGGTGCCGGCGTGGAAGACTTTGCCTTCCAGACCTGCTGCTGCGTCCAGGCCATTGATCGCTGCGCCTTTAGCGTAGTCGCCCGGGTAGCCGCCAGCGGCCAGAACGATGCCAACGCTCGGACGCGAGTCCCACTGCGCTTCAACCTTGTCCAGCGCTTGCGCCAGTGCGGCTTCGACCAGCAACACCAGGCTCGATTGCAGACGCAGCATCACCGGTTGGGTTTCCGGGTCGCCGAAGCGGCAGTTGAACTCGATGACCTTCGGGTTACCGGCCTTGTCGATCATCAGACCGGCATAGAGGAACCCGGTGTAGACGTTGCCTTCATCGGCCATGCCACGCACGGTCGGCCAGATCACCTGATCCATCACGCGCTGGTGCACGTCGGCGGTGACCACCGGGGCAGGAGAGTAAGCCCCCATGCCGCCGGTGTTCGGGCCGCTGTCGCCGTCGCCGACGCGTTTGTGGTCCTGGCTGGTGGCCATCGGCAGGACGTTCTTGCCGTCGACCATGACGATGAACGAAGCTTCTTCACCGTCGAGGAATTCCTCGATAACCACGCGCGAACCGGCGTCGCCAAACGAATTGCCGGCGAGCATGTCGCGCACGGCGTCTTCGGCTTCGGCCAGGGTCATGGCGACGATCACACCTTTACCGGCAGCCAGGCCATCGGCCTTGATCACGATCGGCGCGCCTTTTTCACGCAGATAAGCCAGAGCCGGCTCGATCTCGGTGAAGTTCTGGTAGTCGGCGGTCGGAATCTTGTGGCGGGCGAGGAAATCCTTGGTGAACGCTTTTGAGCCTTCGAGCTGCGCAGCACCGGCGGTCGGGCCGAAGCAGTCCAGGCCACGGGCGCGGAACAGATCGACCACGCCCGCAACCAGTGGCACTTCCGGGCCGACGATGGTCAGGGAAACGTTTTTCTCGGCGAAGTCGGCCAGTTGCTCTAGGGCCAGTACGTCGATGGCGACGTTCTCGCACTTGGCTTCAATTGCCGTACCGGCGTTGCCCGGCGCGACGAAAACCTTCTGCACACGCGGATCCTGAGCCACTTTCCAGGCCAGGGCGTGTTCACGGCCACCGCTGCCAATGATCAAAACATTCATTTCAAAAACCTCAAAATTCTGTGGGACGCTAACAAACCTCTGTGCTCGGACCCTGTAGGAGCTGCCGAAGGCGGCGATCTTTTGATCTTGCCTTTTAAACACAAGATCAAAAGATCGCAGCCTCGTTTCACTCGTCAGCTCCTACACAGAGCCTGCATCCGGGGGCGCGGGATCAGTGACGGAAGTGGCGCATTCCTGTGAACACCATCGCGATACCGGCCTCATCGGCAGCAGCAATCACTTCAGCATCACGCATCGAACCGCCTGGCTGGATCACCGCAGTGATGCCGACCTTGGCCGCATTGTCCAGGCCGTCGCGGAACGGGAAAAATGCATCGGAGGCCATGACCGAACCGGCCACCTGCAAGCCCGCCTGCTCAGCCTTGATCGCGGCGATGCGTGCCGAGTTGACGCGGCTCATCTGGCCGGCGCCGACACCGATGGTCTGACGGTTTTTGGCGTAGACGATGGCGTTGGATTTGACGTATTTGGCGACTTTCCAGGCGAAGATCAGGTCGTGGATTTCCTGTTCGGTCGGTGCGCGTTTGGTCACCACTTTCAGGTCATCGGCGCTGATCATGCCGATATCGCGGCTCTGCACCAGCAAACCGCCGTTCACGCGCTTGTAATCCCAGGCAGCAGCGCGGTCAGCCGACCACTCGCCGCAGGCCAGCAGGCGTACGTTGGCTTTGGCCGCGACGATGGCGCGGGCTTCTTCGCTGACCGATGGGGCGATGATCACTTCAACGAACTGACGCTCGACGATCGCCTTGGCGGTCTCGGCATCCAGCTCGCGGTTGAAGGCAATGATGCCGCCGAACGCCGATTCAGTGTCGGTGGCATAGGCCAGTTCGTAGGCCTGGTGAATACCGCCTTCAGCGTCCGGGCTGACGGCGACGCCGCACGGGTTGGCATGCTTGACGATCACACAGGCTGGCTTGACGAAGCTTTTCACGCATTCCAGCGCAGCATCGGTGTCGGCAACGTTGTTGTACGACAGTTCTTTGCCTTGCAGCTGGGTCGCGGTGGCGATGCCGACTTCGGCAGGCTTGGCTTCAACGTAAAAAGCCGCGCTCTGGTGCGGGTTCTCGCCGTAGCGCATTTCCTGGGCCTTGATGAACTGGCTGTTGAAGGTGCGCGGGAATTCGCTGCGGCCGGAAGTCGAGAGGGTCTCAGCGGCCTGGTTAACGGTGCCCATGTAGTTGGCGATCATGCCGTCGTAGGCGGCGGTGTGTTCGAAGGCCTTGAGCATCAGGTCGAAACGCTGAGCGTAGGTCAGGCCGCCGGCCTTGAGGTTTTCCAGGACGTTGGCGTAATCGCTGGCATTCACCACGATCGCTACGTCTTTATGGTTTTTCGCTGCCGAACGGACCATGGTCGGCCCACCGATGTCGATGTTCTCGATAGCGGTCGGCAAGTCGCAGCCTGGCTTGTTGATGGTCGCTTCGAACGGGTAGAGGTTGACTGCCACCAGATCGATCGGCTTGATGCCATGCTCGTTCATGATTGCATCGTCAGTACCGCGACGACCGAGGATGCCACCGTGGATTTTCGGGTGCAGGGTTTTTACCCGACCGTCCATCATCTCGGCGAAACCGGTGTAATCCGCGACTTCCACTGCGGCAACGCCGTTGTCACGCAGCAGCTTGAACGTTCCGCCGGTGGAGAGGATCTCGACGCCCAGAGCTTCAAGCTCTTTGGCGAATTCGAGGATCCCGGTCTTGTCGGAAACGCTGATCAAGGCGCGGCGGATCGGCAGGCGGGTAGTCTGGTCGGTCATCTCAGTTTCCATCAAAAGCAAAGGAAGTCAGCAAAAAAGGCGACCGTTTTTTACGCGGGCGCCTTTCTGGTTTGATTGAATGCTTACAGCAGATCGTACTGCTTGAGTTTCTTGCGCAGCGTGCCGCGGTTCAGTCCCAGCAGCTCACTGGCCTTGGTCTGGTTGCCCTTGACGTAATTCATCACGCTTTCGAGCAGGGGCGCCTCGACTTCGGACAGCACCAGGTTGTACACATCCGTGACGGACGCGCCCTCAAGGTGGGCGAAATAATTGTGCAGCGCCTTCTCGACACTCCCGCGAAGGGTCTGGCCTTCTTCGCTCGGCGTGTTGAGGTGCTGTTTCAAATTCACGTTGTCGCTCACGGGTGTTGTTCCACTCACTAAAGTCTCGGTCATCATCGTCATGCGGCCACCCCTTTTTCGTCCCCTGTCAGGCTCTTGTAACGCTCGGCGAAGAACTCCCGAACGTCGGCGCATTGTGTTTCCGTACCATCCAAACGATTGAAACGGGCGCGAAACTCCCTGGCGCCCGGCAAGGTTGCGAGATACCAGCCCACATGCTTGCGGGCAATGCGCACGCCCATCACGTCGCCATAGAAGGCGTGAAGGGCAGCCAGATGCTCCAGCAGGATGCGTTCCACTTCGCTCAGTTCCGGCGCAGGCAATTTCTCGCCGGTGCGCAGGAAATGTTCGATCTCGCGAAAAATCCATGGCCGCCCTTGAGCGGCACGGCCAATCAGCAGGCCATCGGCACCGGTCGCGTCAAGCACGTATCGGGCCTTTTCCGGCGAATCGATATCGCCATTGGCAAACACCGGAATCGACACGGCCTGCTTGATCGCGGCAATCGTGTCGTACTCGGCTTCGCCTGTGTACAGATCGGCACGCGTGCGGCCATGTACGGCCAGCGCGGTAATCCCGGCCTGTTCGGCGATCTTCGCCACGTTCAGGCCATTCTTGTTCTCGCGATCCCAACCGGTGCGGATCTTCAGGGTGACCGGCACATCAACTGCGGCCACTACGGCCTGCAGGATCTCGGTCACCAGTGTTTCGTCTTTCAGCAACGCGGAGCCGGCGGCCTTGTTGCAGACCTTCTTCGCCGGACAGCCCATGTTGATATCGATAATCTGTGCGCCCAGTTCGACGTTGGCCCGTGCCGCATCGGCCAGCATCTGCGCGTCGCCACCGGCGATCTGCACCGAGCGCGGCTCGGGATCGCCTTCGTGGATCATGCGCATGCGCGACTTGCGGGTATTCCACAGGCTCATGTCGCTGGTGACCATTTCAGAGACTACAAGCCCTGCGCCCAGACGCTTGCACAACTGACGAAAGGGCTGGTCGGTGACGCCCGCCATCGGGGCGAGAATCAAACCGTTCTGCAATGTATATGGGCCGATGCGTACCGCCGACATAGGACTTCCCTGAAGTGGGGCCGGATCATGAGAGTTCGAAAAAGGGTGGGCATGATACCCGCTCTCGATGACTGGTTAAAGGCTGAATTGAACAAAATCTGAACAGTTATTCTGTTATCGCCAACGGTTTGGTTGGCCGAGATCAGTCAGAAAAATGCCGTCAATCAGGAAACGCTGAAGCGGTTCATTCCGGCGAATGGAAGTTCAGGCTGTAATTCACCGCTTTCGGCCCCGGATCGAGAATATCCAGGGCGATGTGGATCGGGGTCTGCGGCGGCATTTCCACCAGCCCCTCAAGATCGCCGCTCAGGTACTCGCCGGGCTTGAAGCGACGACTGGCGATCAGATGACCGTTGAGGTCGGCAAAACGCAGCTCCAGCAACGGAAACGGCTGGGAAAAGGTCGCGCGGTTGTAAATGATCGCATCGACCACCAGCGCCCCGCTGAATTCAGGATGGCTGCGCACCACCAGGTTGCTGCTCTTGATTTTGCCGATATCGACTTTGGACGGCACGGTGCAGCCAATCTGCGGGCAGATCTGCTGGAACCACGGCCGGTATTGATCCTGTCGCGCCAGTTCCTCGAAGTGATAGGCGACGTACTGAGCGGCAAGGCCGGCGGCGGCCAACACCACCAGCAGCAGCCAGAGCAGGCGCCGACCCCACGGCGAGCGCCGTTGCTGCCAGTCCAGTTGCAGCGGGTCGTCGGTCAGATCCTGCAGGACCTCGGCGCGCACGCCGGGCTCGGCCCGCTCGCGTTTCTTGCGTGGCGAGGTGATCAACGGCAGATCGTCGTCATCGCCAACGTCGCTGGCCGACAGCCGTTCACGGCGGGCGGTGGGGTCGATCGGATCGTGCAGACGCAGTTGCGGGATCGGCGGCTCGTCGTCCAGATCCACCGGTTCCAGCGACAACGAAGGTTCGGTGCGCTCGGGTTCGAGGGTTTCGACGCCCTCGATATCCGGCTCGGCATCCGGCGCGGCGCTGCGTTCATCGGCAGGCTCGCTGAACAGGCTGTCGGGCCATGTCGCTTCGTCGGCTTCGTCGGCTTCGGCGCTGTCGCGCCGAGCGCTCAAGGATTCTTCGCGAGCCCGCCCGAAGTCGGCGACCGGCTGGATTTCCCGTTGTTCGAGGCGGGCGAGTTCTTCGTCCAGATCGAGGCTGTCCAGATCCAGCTCCGACGCATTCCACTGCTTTTGGCTGATGGCACGCGGGCCGGGCGTTGCATCAAGGGCTGGCGCATGGCTGATGACAGGCAATGGCTCTTCAGGCGCAGCCGCGAGCGGAGTCACCGCGTCCTTGCCGGCATGTTGCTCGAGCAGCTGTTTGGCCGCATTGAACACTTGCAGGCAGGAGCCGCAACGAACAACCCCGCGCGCCACGCTCAATTGCGCATGGTTGACGCGGAAACTGGTCTGGCAATGCGGGCACTGGGTGACGAAACTGTCAGTCATGCGGCGATCCGGTTCAGGCAAGCGGTCATTTTAGCGCCGACGCCCGGTGATGCGCACCCAGCCATCGCGATTGGCAATCGGGTCGAGGTCGAAGTCCTGCGCATAAGCGGCGGCGACTTCTTCGCCCTGCTCGGCGAGGATGCCCGACAGCGCCAGACGTCCACCGGACTTGACCAGGCTGGACAATTGCGGCGCCAGCGACACCAGCGGGCCGGCGAGAATATTGGCAACCAGCACGTCGGCCTGAACCTGCGGCAGATCCTCGGGCAGATACAGTGGGAACAACTCGTCGGCAATGCTGTTGCGCCCGGCATTGTCGCGCGAGGCTTCCAGCGCCTGCACGTCGATGTCGGTGCCCACGGCTTCTTTAGCGCCGAGCAGCAGGGCGGCAATGGCCAGAATCCCCGAGCCGCAGCCGAAATCGAGCACGTGACATTCCTTCAGATCCTGTCCGTCGAGCCACTCCAGGCACAGTGCGGTGGTCGGGTGGGTGCCGGTACCGAATGCCAGACCCGGATCCAAAAGCAGGTTCACCGCGTCAGGCTCGGGAGCGGCGTGCCAGCTCGGCACGATCCACAGGCGCTGGCCGAAACGCATCGGCTCGAAACCGTCCATCCAGCTGCGTTCCCAGTCCTGGTCTTCGATGACTTCGCTGTGGTGTTCCGGCAACGGACTGCCGGTCAGCAATTCCAGATGGGCCAGGACCGGTTCCGGTTGCGTACCGCCCTCAAACAAGGCCAGCAAGTGGGTGTGCGACCACAGGGGCGTGGTGTTGAGTTCCGGTTCGAAGATCGGCTGGTCTTCGGCGTCCATGAAAGTCACCGACACGGCGCCGACTTCGAGGAATGCGTCCTCGTAGGTTTCGGCTTGTTCCGGGGTGATGGCGAGACGGACTTGCAGCCAAGGCATGGCGGGCACCTTTGTAAATCTGTGGGGCAGCCCGAAGCTGCAAAAGCGCGCAGTTTACGCCAGGTCGCGGGCAAAGTGGACACGACGCTTTGCTGTTACACATTCGCTGGCGCGATATACATATGTATCGCCTGGGTGCGGTTGGCGACCCCTAGAGTGAAAGCTCATTTATACGCATTAACGGGCTGGGCGATATGGTGGGTGAACAAGGGATTGTAGAAGAAAAACCACTGGAAGCTGCTGCGTCCACAGGAACGGCCCAGGAGATTCTGCTGCGGATCACACGTTGGCAGGTGCTGATCGACAAGCGTCTGAGCAGTCAGCTGACCTTGCTGGAGGCCATGGAAGATTTCGCCTTGACCGAGCTGCGCGATCATTGCCCGCACGGCAATATCGACCCGGGATTTGTGCAAGCTCTGCTTGATGCGATTGTGCAAAAAATCATCGACGGCAAGCCGTTGATGTACCTGGTGATCCGTGACGCTCCGTATCGCTGGCCGGGTGGTGCCGATCGCGGACTGCCTGCCAGCCACCGTGAAGCGGTTATCCAGACCGTGGATAGCGTTTCCCGGCACTTCGTTGATCAATACAAAAACTACCTGCGAAAACATTGGGAAACCAAAGGGGAAGAGGTCGCGTTCGATCAGTTGGTCTTGCGCAAATTGCAGCGCTACATCAGCGACATCGACGCGCTGTTCCACCCTGACCGTCTCGCGGGACTGACGCCGGATCGATTGCGCAGGCAGATCGAAAAGCTTCAGAAACGCGGCGCTCGACGCTATCGGTTGACCGCGCTGGCAACGGGCGCGGAAAAAAAAAGGCTCCAAGCGCAGTCCTACGCGCAATTGCCGCATTGGCTCAGGGTGCTGAGCGAGCCGGACCGTGCCAGGCTGCGCGGGTATCAGCAACAAACATCACTGGCGCAGGCGGCGCTTTATGATCTGCTGGAAGGCTACGGATCGCTGCGTGCGTATGCCCGGCAACAGGCCATTGACTACATCCAGCTCAAGCTCGACATGGAGGTAGAACCGGACCGTATCGATGTGCGCTTGAAATGGCGCTCGGCTGTTGGCGAGTCGACGCAGAGCCGTAGCCTGAGCGAATCGCTCGCGGCGGGGCCGATCGGGCAGGATTTTGCTACGGTGCTGGACGTGACCAGTGGCCCTGCGAAACGCAACCAGCCACTGCAGCCGACGTTCGTTGCCAGTATGCTGGCAGAGCAGGACTATCCGGCGGATTACCTGCGAGACCTCGCCAGACAATACGAGCGCGATGACGTACAGAAAGCCTCTTTCGACTGGTTTGTCGCGCGGCTCAAGCAAAGTGCCTTTATTGCGCGCTGCGCAGGGCATCTGATGGTGGACGACCATGATCGTCTCGAATCGATGTGGGCGGGGGAGGCCCTGGAGCGCTCCTTGCGAGTCGCCGCACTGGCGCTACCCAACGGCATGCAGTGTGCCGACTTTTTGGTGTTTTACCGGGAAGGGAATGCGCCAGTGGTGAGCGATCTGCTGCTGTACGCGCCAAACAAGCCAGACGGCCAGGAGTGGGTGCGCCTGCCTTCACTGGCAGCATTGGCCGGAGAGGTCTGGGGCTGGACGCAGAGCGAGTCCGGTCGCGAATATCTTTTGCAGCAGCTTTCCCCGGCGGCCTATCGTCAAGCTCGTGAGTATCTTGTTGCGGTGGCTGCTGACCCTGGGCTTTGGGGCATGAGCAGTGATATCCGGCGTGCGTCCATGTTGTTCGCTGAATGCGTCGAAGCGGCCGTAAAAATGGGCCTGGCAAAAAACCTGCAGCAAATCCAAGAGGACAACTCACTGCGCTGGTACTCAACGCAGACCTCGCAAGCGCGCCAACGCCTCAGCGGCCTGAATCAGGAGCTGGCTGTCCATCAGCAGGTCTTCAACGAGTTGCTCGGCGGTTTTGAAGTGTTTGTCGACTTCGCCAGGCGCACGGTTGCCGCAGCGATTGCGCCGTACCTGCGCAGCAAGAATGTCTTCGAGCCGGTCGACCCGGCAACCGTGTTGATCGATTACAGCCCCGGTGTTGCCGATCGCAGGAATCAGCAGACAGCCAGTCTGCTCGACCTGGCGATCTACGGCTACGATGACAACGCTGGCATCGAGCATCCTAAAAGAGGTGTGCGCTCCTCAGTCGGCCAGGATTTGGGTCGGGTCCGCAGTGCGGATCTGGCGCGATACATGCGCGGGGCCTGGCTGGGTGAAAAGTATGCGAAAGAGATCCGTGGCAAATATCTGGACTCGCGCGATGAAATCTGCGAGTCGCGTCGGTTCGCCTACCGCAACGTGCTGTTGTCGAAAATGGATCGTGATTTGCGGGTGGCCAGAAGTCAGGCGCGGTTGAGCGACGCGGTGTATTCGGCGCTGCTCCGTCAGGTCTCGCTGTTGAGTCAGCCGCCAGTGCCTGGTACGCATTTGCCGGGCGCCAGCGTGGTCAGCCGTGATGGCGTTTTCCAATTTACCGTGCGCAACCACGTTGTGCTCGGGGTCTACGTTTTCACCTGTTTCGATCCCGAACCGTCCTGGTGGCTGTACACGCCAGATGCTCCCGATGATCTGATACTGCGCCCCTATCAGTCCCTGTATGGCGACATTGCCGGCGCGTTGCATGATTATTTGCTGGCGCGCACGCCGGTTATTGCGCGCAACACGGTGTCGCGTGCGCTATATGCGATCGCGGCAAAAAAACAACGGGTCGATTCGCTGTACGAAGCGCAGCGAGTCAGCGATGCCCGCAGCGAGTTCAACGCTTACATCGAGCGCACCGTCACGGACGTGGAGGACATCACCACCAGTCGCGCAGAGATGATCGAGCGGCAAGTGGTCAAAGGCCTGATGTTCGCAGCCGCGCCGTTTTGCATGGTGTTTCCACCCTTTGCCCTGCTGCTGGACGTCGTGTTCATTGCCGTCAGTGCCGGGCAAGCCGTCGCGGCGCATCTGGAAGGCGATGTCGAGGGCGCGCTCGGCCACTGGCTTGAGGCTTCGTGGGGCGCGCTGTTTGCCACGGTTGGCGCGGGTAGTACGGTCAAGTGGCTCGGGCGTACGGTCAGAAATCTGAAGTACACAACGCGGCCGGTCTCATTGCTCACCGAGCGCTTGAATACCGTGGCTGCGGTTCGCAAGGAAGCGCTGCCGGCCGTTCGCGAGGTGCGTTTTCATGCCCGGCAGGCCGTCAGCCACACGCCGGATAATTTGCAACGGGTCACTGAAGAAGGCGTCTTTTTCGGCACATGGCGCAGTCCGCCCAATGCTGCGCAGCCTCAACCGACCTACTACATCCGTAGCAGAGGCAAGTATTTCCAGGTCAGGGAAAACCCACATTTCGGCGGACTCAGCCTTATCGATGCTCGGCGTCCTGCAGCTATTTATCAGCGCCCCGTACGTCTGACCGAGAGCGGTAGGTGGACGCATGACCGGGTCGGCCTGCGCGGCGGCAACGATCAGGTGCGCAACCTTGGCCATGTGGACAATCTGCGTAGCGCGTTTCCCGGACGTGTCGAGCCAGCACTCAATCGGGGCGCAATGCAAGGGGAGGCCGTCATCGCGAGGTTCGTCGCCGGGTCGAGGGACAATTATCTGTTCTCATTGAACGCGCAGACCTGTGTCATCGCCTCGATGTACAACCCGGCGACGAAGGTCGGTGCGGTTATTCACTTCGATCACAACATTCGCGCCTTGATTGAACGGAGCGTCAAGGACGTGATGACACGCCTGGGGGGCTCGGCCAAGGATATTCGTGCCACTCTGGTCGGTGGTGACTGGCTGACGGGAGCAGATATCGGCGGATCAGTGAGGGACGTGTTGCGCCAGCAGGGGTTGCGGCCGACCTGGGATTACTGGTCTTACTCTTCCTGTCTGGGTAACAACTATGCTGTTTCATTGAATCTGAACAGCGGTGTTTCGACCGTGTTCAAGACCTCCGCCAGTCAGGTTGAGCGTTTGTATACGCCGGTTTTGCAGCGAGCGGGGTATGCCACCGATCCGGTATCGAAACGCGCGAAGGTATTCATGGACCGGTTTCGTCAAAAGCCGCTGCAGCAAGATGCCTCTGGCGCTGTAGTCGATCAGGGCGGGCGCCTGGCCACCCCTGAATTGATTCAAGGGCAGGCTTTATCGTTGGTGGCACTGAATTGACGGGTTTGTTCCGGGCATAAAAAAACCCGATCGCGAGGATCGGGTTTTTTGCGCCGCTTCAGTCTTACGACTGTTTGGCCAGCTTGTGCTCGAGGTAGTGAATGTTCACGCCCCCTTTGCAGAAGCCTTCGTCACGAACCAGATCACGGTGCAGCGGGATGTTGGTCTTGATCCCGTCGACCACGATTTCGTCCAGGGCATTGCGCATGCGGGCCATGGCTTCGTCGCGGGTTGCGCCGTAGGTGATCAGCTTGCCGATCAGCGAGTCGTAGTTCGGTGGCACGGCATAACCGCTGTACAGGTGCGAATCGACGCGAACGCCGTTGCCGCCTGGGGCGTGGAAATGCTTGACGGTGCCCGGGCTCGGCATGAAGGTCTTCGGATCTTCAGCGTTGATCCGGCATTCCAGCGAGTGACCGCGGATAACTACGTCATCCTGAGTGAACGACAGCTTGTTGCCAGCGGCGATGCTGAGCATCTCCTTGACGATGTCGATACCGGTGACCATCTCCGAAACCGGGTGCTCCACCTGAACACGGGTGTTCATTTCGATGAAGTAGAAACGGCCGTTCTCGTAGAGGAACTCGAAAGTACCGGCGCCACGGTAGCCGATGTCGATGCAGGCCTTGACGCAGCGAGCCAATACCTCCTGGCGCGCCTTCTCGTCGATGCCCGGTGCCGGTGCTTCTTCGAGAACCTTCTGGTGACGACGCTGCAGCGAGCAGTCGCGGTCGCCCAAGTGGATCGCCTGGCCCTGGCCGTCGGACAGTACCTGCACTTCGACGTGGCGCGGGTTGGTGAGGAATTTTTCCAGATACACCATCGGGTTGCCGAACGCCGCGCCTGCTTCGGAGCGGGTCAGTTTCGCCGAGGCGATCAGGTCTTCTTCCTTGTGCACCACACGCATGCCGCGACCACCACCGCCACCGGCGGCCTTGATGATCACCGGGTAGCCGACTTCGCGACCGATGCGCAGCGCCGTTTCTTCGTCTTCCGGCAGTGGGCCGTCGGAACCTGGAACGGTCGGTACACCTGCTTCGATCATCGCGTGCTTGGCCGATACCTTGTCGCCCATCAGGCGAATGGTGTCGGCTTTCGGGCCGATGAAGGCGAAGCCGGAGTTCTCGACCTGCTCGGCAAAATCTGCGTTTTCCGCGAGGAAACCGTAGCCTGGGTGAATGGCGGTAGCGCCGGTCACTTCAGCGGCAGCGATGATGGCCGGGATGTGCAGGTAAGACTGAGAGGCGGACGCCGGGCCAATGCAGACGGATTCGTCTGCCAGACCCAGGTGCATCAGCTCTTTGTCGGCCTTGGAGTAAACGGCGACGGTCTTGATGCCCATCTCTTTGCAGGCACGCAGAATCCGCAGGGCGATCTCACCGCGGTTAGCGATCAGAACTTTTTCCAACTTCGCAGTCATCAAAGGCTCTCCGCGGTTCAAACGATGGTGAACAGCGGTTGGTCGTACTCAACCGGCTGGCCGTCTTCGACGAGGATGGATTCGATCACACCGCTGGTTTCAGCTTCGATGTGGTTCATCATCTTCATGGCTTCGACGATGCACAGGGTGTCGCCTTTCTTCACGGTCTGGCCGACTTCAACGAAGGCCGGCGAAGTTGGCGAAGATTTACGGTAGAAAGTGCCGACCATCGGCGAACGGGCAACGGTGCCGTTCAGCGCAGGTGCAGCAGCGGCAGCCGGCGCAGCGGCAGCGACTGGCGCGGCAGCAGGGGCAGCGGCCGGAGCCTGCATCGGGGCTGGCGCGTAATACTGCTGCGCCGGGGTCTTGCTGTGGCGGCTGATGCGTACGGACTCTTCGCCTTCCTTGATCTCGAGCTCGTCGATGCCGGATTCTTCCAGCAATTCGATCAGTTTCTTAACTTTACGGATATCCATGAATCATCAACTCCCAAGGGTCGGTCAGGGGCGTATAGCTTGGTGTTCAAGCTGCTCTAGTGCGGCCTCCAGGGCCAGTCGGTAACCGCTGGCGCCAAGGCCGCAGATCACTCCTACCGCTACATCGGAGAAGTAGGAGTGATGGCGGAAAGGTTCGCGCTTGTGCACGTTGGACAAGTGCACTTCGATGAATGGGATGCTCACTCCCAGCAGCGCGTCACGTAATGCGACACTTGTGTGCGTAAAAGCCGCCGGATTGATCAGAATGAAATCCACCCCTTCACCGCGCGCAGCGTGGATGCGATCGATCAATTCGTACTCGGCGTTGCTTTGCAGATGCAGCAGATGATGGCCGGCTTCGCGGGCGCGCCGCTCCAGATCCTGATTGATCTGCGCCAGGGTCGTCGACCCGTAGGTCCCCGGTTCCCGGGTGCCGAGCAGGTTCAGATTGGGGCCGTGCAGCACCAGTAGCGTTGCCATCTGCATTGTCCTTGTTATCAATGAGCAGTCGTCAGAACCCGGCGACTATGCCGCAAAGCCTTTGTGACTGTCCAGTTCCATGCAATAGCCAGCACGATGGCCGATGTTTGCGCGAAATATGTGACCAAGCGCTTTGATCTGGTCATTTGTGGCGCCTGGGCTGGCGCCTTCGCGAGCAAGCTCGCTCCCACCTTGGAATGCGTGCCCCGTGGGAGCGAGCTCGCTCGCGAAGGCGGTTTATCAGACGCGAAAGGCCTGAACGGCTGTATGCAGTTGTCCGCCCAATACCAGCAAGTTCTCGCCCTGTTCACGCCCTTGGCCGATGCGCAGCAGGTTATCCCCACCCAATTGATGAATACGCTCGCTGTGATCGCGGATCTCGCTGACCGCGTCACTTTGCTGCGCGGTGACATCGGCGATGCGCACGGCGGTGTCGGCGATGGTCTGAATTGCGCCAACGATTTTGTCCAATGCACCGTCGGCCGCTTGCGCCTGATCGGCCGTGGCTTCGGCGTGTTCGACCTGCGCGCGCATGCCTTCGACCGATTGCCGCGCGGCGCTCTGCAGACCGGCGATCAGCGTCTGGATTTCCGCCGTGGCCCCGGCTGTGCGCTGTGCCAGCGAGCGCACTTCCTCGGCGACCACAGCAAACCCGCGACCCATTTCCCCGGCGCGCGCCGCTTCAATTGCCGCGTTCAGGGCGAGCAGGTTGGTCTGGTCGGCGATCGAGCGAATCACCGTCAGCACGCCGCCGATGGTGGCCGACTCCTCAGCGAGATGCTCGATCATCTGCGCGTTGCCCTGAACTTCGCCGACCAACGCATGCAGTCCCGTCAGGCTCTGTCCGATCACCGTCTGGCCGTGCTCGACGGCCAGGCCGGCATGACGGCTGGCGTCGGCAGCCTGGCGGGCATCGCCGGCCACTTGCTGGATGGTCGCCTCCAGTTCGCCCAGCGAGTCACGGATCAGCGCGGTATCGCCGGCCTGATGTTCGGCACCGCTGTGCAGGTCATTGCTCAGTTCAGCGAGGGTGCGGCTGCTCCCCGCGACTTGCTCGGCGTTGCCGCGAATCGTGCCCACCAGAGCCACCAGATAGGCGCGCAAGCGATTGAGCGAGGCTTCGATGTCGTGCAGTTCGCGGTTGGTCTTGCCCAGTTGGATATCGCGACTGAAATCCCCCTCGGCCCAGGTCGACAGCGCCGGGGCGAGGTTGGTCAGCGTGCGGGCCAGGCGCCGCTGCAAGGTGTCGATCAGCAGGGCGATCAGCAGGATCAGGCCGATCATCACGCCTTGCATCAGGCGCACCTCGCTTTGAATCTGCCCGTGTTGCGCGCGCACCACGGGTTCGAGGCTGGCGATGGCGTGTTGCACGCTGGCGATTTTTTCGTGCGTGGCGGCGCTGAGATCGGCGCGTTTGCGGATCTGTTCGCGAGTGCGCGCCAGTTCTGCGGGATAGCGGCCGAGCAAGCTGTTGAGTTCGCGTTTGAGGCCGACACCGGCATCCTCGGCGGCGGCTTTGTCGGTGGTTTCGATGCCCATCAGCGCGGCGAAATCGTCGCTGCTCGATTCATTGCTCGCGACCACGCCGAGCAAAGGCAGGGCATCGATGGCCTCGGCCTGAGCGCGCATGTTGCTCACTTCTCGCTCGACATCGGCGGCCAGTTCGCTGCGCCCGCTGCTGACCAGTTTGTCGCGTGCCAGCGACAATTTCCCCAGATGCTGCGACGCGGCGAGCAGTGGCACCAGATACGCCGGGTTGCCGTTCGCGTAGGTGCTGAGCTGATCAAGGCTGGCGCTGAGTTCGCGTTCGGCCTGCAACAGCAGAGCTTGCGGATCGCCAGCCAGTTTGCCGGCGGCGAGCAGGTCGGTTTTGCTGAACTCATCGAGGCTCGACAGGCTTGGCCGCGCGGTGTCGGCCAGCGTCGCAGGCAATTCACTGAGTTGCTTGTGCACGCTTTCGATTGCCTGAGTGGCGTTGCTCAGGCGCAGCGCGTCACCGCTGGCAAGGTAATCCTCGACGTTGCGCGCCACTTCATTCTGAAATTGTTGCGACAGCCCCAGATAACGCTCCATCAAAAGATAGGGGCGTTCGAGAGCTTTTTGCGACCACCATAGCGTGGCGCCAAGGGCCACGCAGACGGCGACCAGCAGCAGAGTGTTGAGATTGGTGAGCAACTTCAGGCGCATGACGGCTACCAACGGCAGAAATGGTAAGCGCCTGAATTTATTGCGGTTCCATTACAGGGTTATGACCGAATCGGTGGATTCCGATGAAAAAGTGGCACTTTGCTTTGAGTGCCTTGCGGTCTGCACCCGATTGCGTCCGGCACCCTTGGCACGGTACAGCGCCTCATCGGCCTGGCTGGCCATCATCAGGCTGTCGGAGTCATCGCACATTTCCACCACGCCGGCGCTGAACGTGCACCACAGGTCCTGCGGCTGCGCCGGATAGTGAATCTCGGCAAAACGCTGACGAATTTCGTCGAGGACTTTATGCGCCGCGTCGATATCGGTGTCGGGCATGACGATGGCGAACTCTTCGCCGCCGTAACGGCCGATGAAATCGGTCTTGCGCAAACGCTGCTTGAGAAAGAGCGCCAGGCTCTTGATCACCCGGTCGCCCATCGGGTGGCCGTGGCTGTCGTTGACCCGTTTGAAGTGATCGATGTCGAGCATGGCAAAGCTCAGCGGCTTGTTTTCGCGCCGGGCGCGGAACGAGCAGTCTTCGAGCAGCTGCAGAATGTGCGTGTGGTTGTACAGGCCGGTAAGGCTGTCACGGACCATTCGCGCCTTCAGATTGCGCGCCCGTGCGGCGCGGTTGCGCACGGTGGTGATCAGATGACGTGGCTTGATCGGCTTGGTCAGGAAGTCATCGCCGCCTTCACTCATGGCGTCGAGCTGCTTGTCCAGGTCGTCTTCGGCCGACAGGTAAATGATCGGTACGCTGACGTAGCGGTCGTTGTGGCGAATGACCTTGGCCAGTTCGGTGCCGGTGCAGGCCGGCATATACATATCGAGGATGATCAGGTCCGGCTGGAAGTCCGCCAGTTCGGCCATCGCCTGGATCGGCTCGATCAAGGTGCGGGTGACAATGCCGGCGCTGTTGAGCAGGCGCTCGGTGTGCAAGGCCTGGGCGCGTGAGTCGTCGATGATCAGCACTTTATAAGGCTCGTACTGGGCGACACAGGTCAGCACTTCGATTTTTTCCAGCAGACTCGAAGCTTCGAGGGTGCCGGTGAGAAATTCCTGGCCGCCGGCGCGCACGGCGGCGAGACGGGTCGGGGTATCGGTTTCGTGCAGGCTGAAAAACAGCAATGGCAGCGGTTCTTCGAGCCCGACCTGAGCTTCGGCGGCGAGCTTCAGGCCGATACCGGGGCCACTGAAATCCACGTCCATGACAATCGCCGCTGGCAAACGCTCGACCATCGAGGAGCGAAACGCCGCCACGCTGTCCAGTGCCTGCGCGCTCAAACCGAAAAATTCCAGCTGCTTGGCCAGCCGTTCGGCGCGGTCGTGATCCTGCAACATCACATAGATCGGCTTGCGCAACGGTGGCAGGAAGGTCTGGTCGAGCTGATCGCCGTGACGCAGACCGGTGCGCGACAGGCGTTGCATCAAGCGATTGAGGTCAGTGATCAGGCCGCTGCTGAGACGGCCACGGTTGGCGTCCACTGCTTGCAGAGACTGGCTGATGTGGTGCGCCAGCTGGGTGTGTTCCGGCTGTTCGAAGCGCTCGGCAAAACGCAGCAGGCGCAGATTTGCCTCGCTCAGTTCGGCGAGATCGACGGTGGACCACTCACTGCGTTGCAGGCGCTGCCATATCTCAAGAATCTGACGTGCCTGATGAATTACCCGCTGGGCAAAGTGGTGCTTGAGACGCTCACGGCTGGGGTCTTCTGGCTCGGTCATATCCTGACTACTAGTGAGGGTGCATGCTGAGATCGACTGGTGGCTCTATGCTAGCACCTCTTTTCCCTTAGACGAGTGTCGTACGTCAATAATCTGCTGGACGACACGATTCAGTTTCTGACCGGGTGGTTTTGTCTGGCATTGGCGGGTCGGTGTAGCGCCCATAATCCGGGCGATTGCCTTGCAGAGCAGGTCCGGATCCTTCGGCGGTTGTCGAAGGCTGACCGAAACGCGCTCAGCTGGGTTTCACTGCGCTGCCCGTGCCACTGATATCAGGGAATCCCCTAGCGTGTCGCGAAGCGGCATTGGCCCGCACGATTTGCGGCTTATCGTTAGCGGCGGGTGCTAGGCGTTGGCACGTTGTTGTATGGTTGTGGTCGAACCGATGAACCCAAGTGATTGAAAGGATATCGCCATGCTGGACTGGAAAAACCGCGCGGGCAGCGCGCCTGAACGTGCCGCCGAGCCCAAGTCGGCCACCCGCAGCTATGTCGGCGGGCTGCTGTTCAGCCGGGCGCTGGCCACAGTGATCGGTCTGTATCTACTGGTCACCATTGCGCTGGGCTGGTACTGGAGCCAGGAACCGGAACTGTTTCCAGTGGCACAAAACGCTCAGGTCGCTGCCGAAAGAGAAGGCAAGCAAATGGTGGTCGGCTACACCACGGTTGAAACCCTGAAGACCGTTGCCGGCACATTGCTCAACAAGCCGGGCGGTTATATTTCCAACGATCGTTTCCCGCCGGGCCTGTGGATGGACAACACGCCGAGCTGGGAATACGGCGTGCTGGTGCAGGTGCGCGATCTGACCCGTGCCCTGCGCAAGGATTTTGCCCGTTCGCAATCGCAATCGGCCGAAGACGCCGATCTGGCCAAAGCCGAACCGCGCTTCAACTTCGACAACAAGAGCTGGGTGCTGCCGTCCAGCGAGTCGGAATATCAGGAAGGGATCAACTCTCTGAGCCGCTATCAGTCGCGCTTGTCTGATCCGAACCAGAAAAACGCGCTGTTCTATGCCCGCGCCGACAACCTCAACAACTGGCTGGGTGATGTCGGTACCCGTCTCGGTTCCCTGTCGCAACGCCTGTCGGCCAGTGTCGGTCGGGTCAAGCTCAACACTGCGCTGAAAACCGAAGTCCCGGCCGTTGGTGAAGTACCGCAGGTTGACGAAGAAGTCGTGGAAACCCCATGGATGCAGATCGATAACGTGTTCTACGAAGCACGCGGTCAGGCCTGGGCACTGTCGCATCTGCTGCGTGCCATCGAAGTCGACTTCGCCGATGTGCTGGCGAAGAAGAACGCCACCGTTAGCGTGCGTCAGATCATCCGTGAACTGGAGGCTTCGCAAGAGCCGGTGTGGAGCCCGATGATCCTCAATGGCAGCGGCTTCGGCGTGTTGGCCAATCACTCGCTGGTCATGGCCAACTACATTTCCCGGGCCAACGCTGCCGTGATCGACTTGCGTCAACTGCTCAATCAGGGCTGATACGTGAGCCAATCAACCAGAGAGGCGGCCCATCGCGCCGCCTCGGACGCCGAACAGATTGCCTGGGTCGACGAGCAGGACAACCTGCTCGGTGCTCTGGTGCGTTCCGATTTGCGTGAGCGCGGGCTGATCGGCCGTGGCACCTACATCATGCTGTTCAATTCCGCCGGTGAGCTGTGCGTGCACCGACGCACGTTGAGCAAGGCGATTTACCCCGGTTACTGGGATGTTGCCGCAGGCGGCATGGTTCAGGCTGATGAAAGCTACGCCGAGTCGGCGGCGCGCGAGCTTGCGGAAGAGCTGGGCGTCAGCGGCGTCGAACTCACCGCTCACGATCACTTCTACTTCGAAGACACCGGCAACCGTCTGTGGTGTTCGGCGTTTTCCGCCGTGTGGGACGGGCCGCTGAAATTGCAGCCGGAAGAAGTCCTCGAAGCGCGATTCATCCCCATCGAACAGGTCATGCGGGAAATCAGCGAAAAGCCTTATTGCCCGGACTCTCTGGCTGCGTTGCAGCGCTATCTCAAGGCACAACAAACCGACGTCGCCAAGAACACATGAATTGGCGCCGATTGGCACTTAGCAATCGCGATTTTTGTCGTTACACTGCGCGACCTTTTCAAGCTGCACCGGATAGCTTGAGGTTGGCCTGCAGATTTTGTAGGAGCTGACGAGTGCAACGAGGCTGCGATCTCTTGATCCTGATCTTTTAAAAAACAAGATCAAAAGATCGCAGCCTCGTTGCACTCGTCAGCTCCTACGGATTCAGTCCAGCGTTCAAAGTTTTCCGATGCAGTAGCGCTGCCCCTGCCTGAGTGGGGCTTCGCGGTCGCTGACCTTGCCCAAGGTTGCGATCAGTCTTTGTCCTCCCGAGAGGATTGCCGGTGGCCAAGAAAGCCGCATCCTTCGCCGCCCTGGGCGGCCTGGTATTTTCCACCGACGCAGGTCGTCATTGCCCGGAATGCAGCAAGCCGGTGGACGCCTGTATCTGCAAACAAACCGTGATCCCGGCCGGTGACGGCATAGCCCGCGTGCGTCGCGAAAGCAAGGGCCGTGGCGGCAAGACGGTGACCACCATCACCGGCGTGCCCCTGGCCGAAGACGCGCTCAAGGAGCTGGCCACGACGTTGAAGAAACGTTGTGGCACCGGCGGGGCGCTGAAGGACGGCATCATCGAAATCCAGGGCGATCACGTCGAGCTACTCTTGGCAGAGCTGATCAAGCACGGTTTCAAAGCGAAGAAGTCCGGCGGCTAGCAGCCTCTGTGAAACCCTCCGGCGGCTTGATCCGGCTTCGAGTGTTCTCGGATCCGGCGTCGTCGCCATGGTTTTCACAGAGCCTGTTCATGACCGGTTTCTAAACTCCACGCAGTCAGTGCGGTCTACCGCCGCACTGACGAACCGTCATTTTCATTCTTTAGACTGCGCCGGCCTGAACGTCAGGCGACGCACTCTGACTTCTTTATAGGGGACTTCGATGTCCGTACGACGCACACGTAAAGACGATGGCAGCCAATGGACAGTTGCGGACAGCCGCAGCGTTTACGGGATTCGCCATTGGGGGGCCGGGTATTTCGCGATCAATGAAGCCGGTCGCGTCGAAGTACGTCCGAACGGCCCGAGCAGCTCGCCTATCGATCTGTTCGAACAAGTCGACCAATTGCGCAAGAGCGGTTTGTCCTTGCCGTTGCTGGTGCGGTTCCCCGACATCCTGCAAGACCGTGTCCGTCAGTTGACCGGCGCTTTCGATTCCAACATCGAACGCCTGGAATACCAGAGCAAGTACACCGCGCTGTACCCGATCAAGGTCAACCAGCAGGAGGCGGTGATCGAGAACATCATCGCCACCCAGAACGTCTCCATCGGTCTGGAAGCCGGCTCCAAGCCTGAGCTGCTCGCGGTGCTGGCGCTGGCGCCGAAGGGCGGCACCATCGTCTGCAACGGTTACAAGGATCGCGAGTTCATCCGCCTCGCGCTGATGGGCCAGAAGCTCGGCCACAACGTGTTCATCGTCATCGAGAAAGAGTCCGAAGTCGGCCTGGTGATCGAAGAAGCCGCCTCACTGAAGGTCAAGCCGCAGGTGGGTCTGCGCGTACGCCTGTCGTCGCTGGCCTCGTCGAAATGGGCGGATACCGGTGGCGAGAAGTCCAAGTTTGGCCTGTCGGCGGCGCAACTGCTGTCGGTGGTCGAGCGCTTCCGTGGCGCCGGGCTGGACCAAGGTATTCGCCTGCTGCACTTCCACATGGGTTCGCAGATCGCCAACCTCGCTGATTACCAGCACGGCTTCAAGGAAGCGATCCGTTACTACGGCGAATTGCGCAACCTCGGTCTGCCGGTCGATCACATCGACGTCGGCGGTGGCCTCGGTGTCGACTACGACGGCACCCACTCGCGCAACGCCAGTTCGATCAACTACGACATGGACGATTACGCCGGCGTTGTGGTCGGCATGCTCAAGGAATTCTGCGACGCGCAGAGCCTGCCGCATCCGCACATCTTTTCCGAAAGCGGCCGTTCGCTGACCGCGCACCACGCCATGCTGGTGGTGCAGGTCACCGACGTCGAGAAACACAACGACGAGATCCCGCTGATCGAGAACAAGGAAAGCCTGCCGGAAACCGTGCAGTGGCTGGTCGATCTGCTCGGCCCGACCGACATTGAAATGGTCACCGAAACCTACTGGCGCGCCACGCACTACATGAGCGACGTGGCCGCCCAGTACGCCGATGGCAAGCTGACCCTGGCGGAAAAAGCCCTGGCCGAGCAGTGCTACTTTGCCGTGTGCCGTCGCCTGCACAACTCTTTGAAAGCGCGTCAGCGTTCGCACCGCCAGGTGCTCGACGAACTCAACGACAAGCTGGCCGACAAGTACATTTGCAACTTCTCGGTATTCCAGAGCCTGCCGGACACCTGGGCGATCGATCAGGTATTGCCGATCATCCCGCTGCACCGTCTCGATGAAGAACCGCTGCGCCGCGCGGTGCTGCAGGATCTGACCTGCGATTCCGACGGCAAGATCAATCAGTACGTCGACGAGCAGAGCATCGAAACCAGTCTGCCGGTGCACGCTTTGAACGAAGGCGAAGATTACTTGCTGGGCGTGTTCCTGGTTGGCGCCTATCAGGAAATCCTCGGCGACATGCACAACCTGTTCGGTGACACCGATTCGGTGAACATCTATCAGAACGCCGATGGCAGCGTGTACCACGCCGGTATCGAGACCCACGACACCATCGAAGACATGCTGCGTTATGTGCATCTTTCGCCCGAAGAACTGATGACTCACTACCGCGACAAGTGCGCCAGTGCGCGCATCAGCGCCAGTGAGCGCACGCAGTTCCTCGATGCCTTGCGTCTGGGCCTGACCCGTTCCTCCTATCTGTCTTCCTGAGGCCCGATAGCGTTCCGGCCGGGTTGTCCGATTTTTTTCCGCAAGCTGTGGAAAATTCGGACAACCCGGTGGGATGTCTCCTGATTTTTTCCCGAAAACCTGTGCTATCACAGTCAGCAAACTCATCTGGTCTGCTTTTCGCGTAGGTCATTTCCTAAGTTGTACTTCGCCTCTCTACTCGGCCATGCCTCTCGGCGAGAATCCCCGGCCGCCCCTCCTGTAGAGATCCGCCCATGTTCGATCCAGTCAACGAGCCGTCGTTTCGTCTCGATGTAGCGGGCCTGTCCGACCCCTTCGAAGTCCTCGCCTTTACCGGTAGGGAAGCGCTCAGCGAACCCTTTGCCTTCGAGATCGATGTGTTGATCGACGATCCGCATCTGGATCTCGCCGGCCTGCTGCACCGTTCTGCGTTCCTGTGCTTCGGCCCGCCCGGCCAGGGTGTGCACGGGCAATTGCACAGCCTGGTCCAGCATGAGTACAGCCATGGCTTGCGCTTGAGTCGGGTGCGTCTCGGGCCCAGGCTCGACTGCCTCGACCTGCGTTTGAGCCAGCGCATTTTCAGCGGCCGTTCGGTGCCGCAGATCATCGACCAGGTTCTGCGCGAACATGGCATCGTCGGCCTGCAACGACGTTTCGCCCTGCACAGCGACTACCCGGCCCGTACCTTCTGCACCCAGTACCGCGAGTCCGATCTGCAATTGCTCCAGCGCCTTTGCGCACAGGCGCACATCCACTACCACTTCGAGCATCACTGTGACCGGCATTGTGTGGTGTTCGGCGATGATCCGACGCGGTTGCCGCAGGCAGACGTCGCGCTATATCAGGGCGAGCACGATGATCGTTACGTCACGCCAGCCGTACGTCAGTGGCAACTGCACGAAGACGCAATGGCCAACCAGCAAGGGCCGAATGCCGAAGGGCGCAGCGATCTGCCCGCCCTGCGCAGTGGTCAGTGGTTGCCGTTTGAGGGCCATCCTTTCATCGAATGCAACCGCCCCTGGTTGCTGACCCGCATTGAGCACCGAGCCGATCAGTCTCTCGAGCCGCCCTATGGCAACCGGTTGTTCGCGGCCGCGCGGCTGCCGGCCTGTGCGCCCGCCGCGATGCCACTCAAGCAGCGCATGCACAGCCTGCAGCGTGCCTGGGTGGTCTGCGTCGATGAAACGCAACCTGATTGCTCGCGGCCAGTAGCGGTGCAATTCGACTGGCTCTATCAGGGCGAGGGCGCAGCGCCAAGCCATTGCTGGCTGCCGCTCGCGCCAACTCTGAGCGATTTGCCAGCGGCGGTGCTGGCCGATGGTGTCGAGGTCGTGGTGAGTTTCCTTGAAGGCGATCCCGATCAGCCGGTGGTCAGCGGCGTTCTCCAGTGCGCAGTGTTGCCAGAGCGTACGGTTGAAGATGATGAGCCGTCAGCGCTGCCGGAGTTGCTGGTGAGTGATGGGCTGCAGCAACTGTTGCAGTCTGGCGAGCCGTTAGTGCTGCTGTGCCTGATGCCGGGAGGGGGCAGCTTCAACCACTGCGCCGAGTCCGTGTGCAGTTGCCGGCTGCTGACCGCGCTCGATCAGAGCAGCGCAAAATGAGCGGCGCGGCGCTAGAGCCGATGGCGCAATGGCTGTTGCTCGATACACCGGACGCGTCACGCGCCTTGCTGACGTTGCGCCAGGGGTTTGCCGACGTGCCGCGTCACCGGTTGTTCGACGGCACCGAATTCCAGCCGGTCAGTGAGCACGGCCCGGTCCTCGTCGACTTGCGCGAGAGTCCGGCATTGACCGCCTTGTGTCTGCGCGACCCGGACACCTGGCGCGGCCTGTTGCTGAGTTGCGAAATAACCGCTCAGCAGTTGATTGGTCATTTGCAGCGCATGCTTACCGTCTCGTTCGGTTTGAATCATCGAGCCTTGCTCAGCTATTACAACCGCCAGACCGCCAGCTATTTCTTCGATGCCTGTGACGCCGCGCAGCTGAGTCGCTGGCTCGGACCGATTCGCCAGTTGCGCTGGTTTGGCGGCACCTGGGCCGACCGCGCCATTGGCAGTCAGGGCTGGCAGCAACTGCGCAACCCCGGGCTGCCCGTCGAGCCGCTGGGCCTCGAGGAAAGCCTGACCCGGCGCCAGCGCGAACGCCTGCAAACCTGTCTGCTGGAGCAACACATCTGGCGCTGGTGCCAATCCATGAGGGTTGATTACCAGACCATCGCCGTGCATGCGCAAAAAGGTCTGGCGCTGGGTTTCAGTGATCGCGCTGTGCTCGATGGCTGGCTGTGGCTGCGCCTGCTGCATCCGCGCGCGGTGCTGGTTTTGCCGCCGGCCGGTCTGACCCAGCAAGAGCGGCTCGACCATCTGCGTCGGCAGTGGGGCGCGGCGGGCTGAATGTGTTCGTCAGTGAGCCTTGCCGTTGAACCAGCCATCGTTGCGTTTCAGCCACAGGGCTTGCGCGCCAAGGGTCACGCTGCGCAAGACCATGAACAGCAGGAAAGATATCCACAGGCCGTGGTTGCCCAGATCCTGCAGCATCCAGGCGAACGGCAGCAACAACAGCACTGTCAGCAGCATGCCGTTGCGCATTTCCCGCGCGCGGGTGGCGCCGATGAACAGACCGTCGAGCAGATAACTCCACACCGCAATCAGTGGCAGCACGGCGAGGTAGGGCAGGTAGACGAACGCCGTATCGCGCACGCTCTGGATGTCGGTCTGCATCTCGATGAACAAATGCCCGGCCAGCAGAAACAGCACGACGAAACCGAGGCTGGCAATCAGCGACCAGCCGCCGGCCACCACCAATGATCGACGCAACGCCAAGCGATCCCGCGCGCCGATGGCATGCCCGCACAGGGCTTCAACGGCGTGGGCCAGTCCATCGAGTGCATGAGCCGTCAGCAGGAGGCCGTTGAGCAATAGCGCATTGGCCGCCACAGTTGCGTCGCCGAGCCGCGCGCCTTGCACGGTGATCAGGAAGAACACCGATTGCAGAGCGAGGCTGCGGATGAAGATGTCGCGGTTGACCGCCAGCAACGGGCGCCAGCTCTGCCAGACTCTCAGCGCGGACCAAATGATCTGCCCCGTATAGGCGCGCAACGCCGTGCGCGTCAGCCACAGGCCGAGCAGAGCGCCACTCCATTCGGCGATCACCGAAGCTCGCGCGGAGCCGACCACGCCCCAGTCCAGGCCAATCACAAACCACAGATTAAGGACGATGTTGATCAGATTGGTGCTCAGCAGGATCGCCAGCGGCGCCCGCGCGTTCTGCGTGCCGAGGAACCAGCCGACCAGCGCATATGTCGCCAGCGCTGCGGGCAGGCCGAACAGACGCGTGTGGAAAAACTCCCGGGTCAGTTGATCCAGTTCCGCTGACGGCTGCATTAAATGCAGCGCAACGCCGCTGAGCGGCACGCCCAGCCAGCCGAGCACGACGCCCACCCCCATCGCCAGCAGCAAGCCCTGCAAGAGAATCTGCCGCAATGCTGCACCATCACTGCGCCCGGCAGCCTGCGCGGCGAAGCCGGTGGTGCCCATGCGCAGAAAACCCATCGCCCAGGCCAGAAACGTGTACAGACTGGCGCCAACCGCTACCGCGCCGAGTTGATGGGCATGCGGCAGGTGACCGATGACCGTGCTGTCGACCAGCGCCACCAGCGGCACGGAAATATTGGAAAGAATCATCGGCGCGGCAAGTGCCCAGACCTTGCGGTGAGTCGGGCGATCGCGCCAGTCGGTAATCAGAGAGGACATGCAGGCTCCTTGGGGGAGCGGGGATTGTAGCGAGTCATGCCCTTCAATGTGGGAGCGAGCCTGCTCGCGAAGACTGACCGGCCGTGAAGATTTCGGCTGTGCCGGCCATTCGCGAGCAGGGTGGCGGGGGGGTTAATGGATGATCCAGCTCAACAACCACAACCCCAGCAGCAACCAGATGATCCCGGCAATGATCGACGCGTTCATGAACGCCCGGATCGCCGACCACAACAGCATCAGGCCTACGATCAACGCGATGATGCTGATGATCGAAGTGTCCATCCCCAACGTCTGCGCCAGGCCGTCGACAAAGTTGCCGCCAGCGTTGCTGAGCATATTGAACAGACCGCTGAGGCCGTCGACGATAAAGCGGATCACCGAACCGAGTGCCTGGCCGAGCCATTCGAAAAAGCTTTCTACACGCATGTGTGCATCCCTGATGAAAGAGCTGAGCCTTGGGCCACGCCGAGGGCGGCCGAGTTCCCTGCATGATAGAAGGTTTACTCAGTCCCTGTGGCAGCGAACTTGCTTGCACAATAGACCGTCTGCGCTGCTTGCCATCAGCGCGCATCCCCCTGAAGCTATGCGCCTTCAGGAGAGCCCGATGAACCTTGTTGAACTGACCGAACGCCTGCACGCCATTCGCGACCGCAATGACTGGCGGCAATTTCACAGCCCGAAAAACCTCGCCATGGCCGCCAGCGTGGAAATGGCCGAGCTGGTGGAGATCTTCCAATGGCTGACAGAAGACCAGTCGCGCCAGTTGCCGGCGGACAAACTGGCCCACGCCGGGCAGGAAGTCGGCGATATCGTCCTGTATCTGTTGCTGCTGTGCAGTGAGCTGGGCCTGGACATGAATGAAGTGGTGCGCGCCAAGCTCGCCGACAGCGAACGGCGGTTCAGCTGATGAGCGACCGTCATTTCGATCAGTTGGCTACGCGCTTCGCAGAAAAAATCTACGGTGGCGCCAAAGGCGCGATTCGCCTTGCGGTGTTGCAGGCTGACCTGAGCGAGGCCTTGCCGGATCGTCCGCTGCGCGTGCTGGATATCGGCGGAGGCCTTGGGCACATGTCGCTATGGCTGGCCGAGCGCGGCCATGACGTTACCTTCACCGAGCCGGCCGAGCCGATGCTCGAAGGTGCGCGCCAGCGTTTTGCCGACGCCGGGCAAACTGCGACGTTCATTCAAGCGCCGTGGCAGGAACTGCCCGGTCAGCTCACCGAGCCCTACGATCTGGTGATCTGCCACGCCGTGCTGGAATGGCTCGCCGAGCCGCACGCGATCCTGCCGGTGTTGCATCAGTTGACCAACCCCGGCGGCTGGCTGTCGCTGGCGTTCTACAACCGTGATGCGCTGATTTACCGCAATCTGCTCAAGGGCCATTTCAAGAAGATGCGCAAGAATGTCATGGCCGGCGAAAAGCAGAGCCTGACCCCGCAGCAGCCTCTCGACCCACGGGAATTGGCGACGCAACTCGCCGGTATGTGGCAGGTCGAAAGTCAGAGCGGCGTACGGGTATTTCACGATTACATGCCGGTGGAATTCCAGGCCCGCGCCGAACTGGCGGACTTGCTGGAAATGGAACTCGCGCACCGTCGTCACCCAGGCTTCGCCGGGCTTGGGCGCTATTTGCACTGGATCTGCCGGCCAATCTGAGCGGAGCGCGCCATGAAAGCTCAATGCGGGTTATTGCTGATGTGTCTGGGGTTGGCCGCCTGCCAGGGCAACAACCCCTACGTGGCGCAGTCACGGCCGTTGCCGCCGGCACCGCCGCAAGCCGCCACCACCTTCGACCGCAGCGCCTACCCGGCACCGCCGCGTGATTACGGACGCTACCGCAATTGGGCCTGGCGCAACGGGCAATTACCGCCGGGCACGGCGTGGGCCGACTCGGCGCAGGTGGCCGAGGCGGTCAGCAATGCCCTTGACCAGCGCGGCCTGCGGCCGATGCGTGACAACCGCCCGGCCGACCTGCTGGTCAGCGCCGACCTGCGTCTGGAAACCCGTTTGCGCCAGGTTCGCGACGATTACGGCTACTACGGTGGATACGGCGGCTATGATCGTTATGGCCGCGGCTACGGCATGTACAACACCGTGCCGATCGTGCGCACCTATCAAGAACAGGTCGTGGTGGTGCGGGTCGATCTGTTCGATGCCGGCAACGGTCAGCCGGTGTGGAGCGCCAGCGCTGAGACCGGCACCCAGGGCAATCAGATCGAACGCGCCGATGCGATTCGCGAGGCTGTGGAAAAAGCCATGGCGGCGTATCCTCCCAGCTGACGTCGTGTCAGCAGGTTCATGCCTTCACCCGGAGAAAAATCATGTTCCGCCGTCTTGCTCTACTCGCTTTTACCGCGCTGCTCAGTGCCTGCGCTGCCAACGAGATCAATCACGACTTCGACGCCAGCCGTGACTTTGCCGCCTATCGCAGTTGGAGCTGGAAAGACCCGGCCCTGCAATATCGCCCCGATGACCCGCGCATCAAAAGTGACCTGACCGAACAGCGCATCCGCCAAGCGGTGTCCGATCAACTCGATCAGCGCGGTTTGCGCCCGGTCGCTGGTGGCGGCAAGGGTGATCTGAACGTGCAGACCTACCTGATCGTCGAGGATCGCCAGCAGCAAGTTACGACTAATTACGGCGGCGGTTGGGGCGGCCCTTGGAACGGCTACTGGGGCGCGCCGATGTACAACGAAACGCGCAACGTCACCTACAAGGTCGCAACGCTTCAAATCGACCTGCTTGATGGCAAGGACGGCAAACTGGTCTGGCGCGGCAGCGATGAGCAAATCCTCAGCAACCGCCCGAATCCGGCCGACCGCAGCAATGCCATTCGCGAGACCGTCGCGCGGATCCTGGCCAACTATCCACCGCGTTGATCCTCTCCTGAAACCGACGCAGCCCCAGGTGGGAGTGGGCTTGCTCACGAAGGCGGCGGTACATTCAAGGTCTTGATCGCCTGACCTGACGCTTTCGCGAGCAAGCCCGCTCCCACAATGGAATGGCGTGACGCCAGCAGTCTCGACCGGCCGCGTCTACACTCATGGTCACCCACGCAGGTCGCGCTAGGCCCTGCGCCGGCAAAGGAGTGCGTCATGTCGCCAGGATCGCAAGGCAACGGCCCGGCCCGGCAACGCGGGGCAATCGGCTTGATGGCGGCTGCCACCCTGAGTCTGGCGCTGGTGATGATGTTGCTGGTGGTCGACAGCGGTCGCTTGTACATGGAACAGCGCAAACTGCAGCGGGTGGTGGACACCGCCGCCCTCGAAGCGGTCAGTCGCGGCGGCAATTGCCTGCCCGGGCTGACCGCCGCCACCTACGCCGGGCAAAGTGCACTACGCAATGGCTACCTCGTCGACGCGAACAACCGCCTCGCCACCACCTGCGGCACGCTGGCCACTGCTGCCGGCGGTGTGCGCAGTTTTACCGTCGATACGACGCAATCAACCGCCGTCAAAGTCGCCGCCAGCCGCACGGTCACCAGCAGTTTCGCCCGGGGTGTACAGGCGCTGTTCAGCGCGACACCGGTCAGCCTCAATACCACGCTCACTGCTTCGGCGGTGGCCGCCAAACCGCAGCCGACCATCGCCCAGCTGAATATTCGCAGCACCCTCGCCAGCATCGACACAGCGCAGTCGAATATTCTCAACCCGCTGTTTTCCGGGTTGCTCGGCGGCAACGTCAACCTCACGGCGGTGGGCTGGGACGGCTTGCTGCACACCGATATCAACCTGCTCAAATACCTCGATCAACTGGCCATCGACCTCAACGTCGGTGCCGGCAACTACGCGCAATTGCTCAACACCCAAGCGACCGTGACGCAGTTGATTCAGGCCGCAGCGACGGTGGTGCAACTCAACGGCGCGACTGCGCAAGTGGTCACCGCGCTGGGCCAGTTGCAGGTCGCCGCGATCAACGCGGCGCCGGTCAGACTCGGCGAGATTCTGCAACTGCAGACCGGCACCACGGCGGCGGGGCTGGATGCCAATCTGCAATTGCTGCAACTGGTGCAGGGTGTGGTGCAACTGGCCAACAGCAAAAGCGCGGTGGCGGCGACCTTGCCGGTCAATGTGCTGGGGCTGGCCGGTGTCACGGTGCGGGTGAAGGTGATCGAGCCGCCACAGTTTTCGGCGATTGGCGACCCGGCGCGGGCCAAGGCCAACCCGTTGGGACCCGATCGGATTTTTGTGCGTACGGCGCAGGTTCGCACGCTGCTGTCGGTCAACCTGCCAGTGCTTGGCGGGGTGAGCGGGCTGACGAATGCCGTCGCCGGTCTGGTCGGTACCTTGACGCCGACACTCAATGCATTGCTGAACCTGAACCTGGTGGACACGCTCAATTCAGTGTTCTGTCTGCTGGGCGCCGGTTGCCAACAGCTCGATCCGAAGCTGCTGCCCTCACCGCAGATCGACATCGCGCTGGATGCCGGCGGTGCGAAAAGCTATGTCACCGATTACCGCTGCCCGACCGGCGACAGCGGCAGCAAAAGCCTGACCGCCACCACCTCCACCTCTCTGGCTGACCTCAAGCTCGGCAGGATCGATCCCGTCGCGGCGTTCTCTTCAGTCGCCGAACCCACCGTGGCGCCGTTGCCGCTGGTCGATCTCGGCATCATCACCTGCCACAAGATTCTCGGCTTTGGCAGTTGCGATGCCGCCTCCCGCGTCCAATACGGCGCGGGCGGCATCGCCATCAAACTCGACACCAGCGTCGCGCAGACCACGCAGAATCTGCTGTTCTCCAGCACCACACCCTTCGCCACCCCGGCCAATCTGAAACTGCCGCCCAGCGTGCTACCGGCCGCGCCGACCAGCAACATCGTCGGCAGCCTGGCGAACACCCTGTCGGGCATCAACCTGATCGTCTACAAACCCGTGGGCAGCAATCCGCTGGGCGCTATCGTCACCGGGGTGGCCTCGTTGATCAGCGACGTCAGCAACCGCTTGTTGCCAGTGGTCACCGGTTTGATCAGTCCCTTGCTCGACCCGTTGTTGAACAATCTGCTCAAAGGCCTGGGCATCAATCTGATGAACACCGAGGTGGGCGCCAACATGACCTGCGGGCAGACCGGCAAGGCCTATCTGGTGATCTGATCATCCGTGGCAATCGGCAATTCGATGCAGAACCGTGCGCCCTCCGTGGAGTTGCGCACGCTCAATTGCCCGCCCATGTTGGCGATGATGCCGTAGCTCACCGACAACCCAAGGCCGGTACCGACGCCGATCGGTTTGGTGGTAAAAAACGGTTCGAAGATCCGCTCCAGCAAACGCGGATCGATGCCTCCGCCGTTGTCCTCGACCCACAGTCGCACGCTTTCATCGTCACGCTCGGCGTAGATTGAAATCCATGGCTTGAACCCCGAGTCGCTCTCGCGCTTGCCGAGCAGGGCGTCGCGGGCATTGACCATCAGGTTGATCAGCACCTGTTCCAGCTGATCGACGTAACCACGCACCTGCGCCTCGAGGCCGGTCTCGCTGATGTGCAGATCGACACCTTTGCCGCGCATGCCTTCGGCCAGCAGCGACAGAGTGCCTTCGATGGCTTGAGCCGGGTTGAACAGCTGTTGTTCGATTTCCGAACGCCGACCGAACACGCGCATATGGTCGACCACCTTCGCTGCGCGTTGAACCTGAGCATCGATGCGCTTGAGTTTGTCGGTCAGGTAATCGACCTGCACGTCACCGTTGTCGAGGCGCTTGAGCACGTTGACGATGGCCATGCGCATAACGTTCAGCGGCTGATTGATCTCGTGGGCGAGGCCGGTGGCCATTTCACCGAGGGTGGCCATTTTGGCGCTTTGCGTAAGTTGCTGTTGCGAGCGGCGCACCTCGGTGTTGTCGCGGCCCACGGCTTGTACTTCGACCAGTTGGCCGCGCTCGTCGAATACGCCGCGATCCGACCAGACCCACCAGGCGTGTTCGCGTCCGGGCAATTGCAGGCTGATTTCGGCGGTGCTCACCGGATGTTTCGGGGTCAGCTGGTTCAGGCGCTGAACAAACGCGCCGCGTTGTTCCTCGGACATCCAGCCAGCCAGATCAATGCCGGGCAGTTGTTCCGGCGCGCATTCCAGATAGGTCGCCAAGGGTCGGTTGCCAAAAATCAGCGTCAGGTCCGGGCGATAGCGGCAAATCATCGCCGGCGAATCCTCGACCAGAATCCGGTAGCGCTCCTCGCTCTGCCGAACCTTTTCGGCGGCCAGCGTCGCGTCGGTGACATCAAGCCACAGGCCTACCGCCTCGATCGGCAGACCGAGATCGTTGCGCAGCAGTTTTGCCTCATCGAGCAACCAGTGATAGTCGCCACGGCTGTCGCGCAGACGATAACGCGCACGCACCGAGCCCTCGCGCAGCAACTGGCGGTTGCGCTGGAAATACAGTTCACGGTCGTCGCGATGGACGCGCTCGACCAGTGTTGCTGCATCGCAATCTTCCAGCGTCCAGCCGAGCAAGGGTTGCAGGCTGGCGCTGAAGAACGCCGGGATCAGCGCGCCTTCTTCATAACGCTGCACGTAGATCACCGCCGGCGAACTGGCGATCAGATTATCCAGCCGCGCGTGAGCGGCTGCAGCGCGCTGTTGTTGATTCTGGATATCGCTGATATCGAGCATGAATCCGATCAGACGCCGCTGTTCACCGGTGCCGCTGACCTGGCCCTGAATCCGGTACCACGTCGCTGCTGCGCCGACATCCGCGCGGTGCAGGCGCGCGCTCAGAGTCAGCGCTTCGCCCTGCCATTGCAGGGCGCGCAAGCGGCTGCGCAACTCGTCGCGGTCGGCAGGATGGAACAGCAACAGCCAGTCCTCCACCGCCAGCGTGCAAGTGCTGAGGCCGAGTGCCGAAGCCAGCGACGGCGCCACTACCATGTGCTCGTCGGCATTGATTTCCCACCAGCCGGCGCCGAGCAGGTTTTGCAGCGAGTCCAGGCGCTCCATCGATTGCCCATGGCGCTGCTCGCGCAAGCGGCTGAGCAGCGGCCCGGCCAGCGCGCCGACCAAGGTCAGCCAGTCGCGATCGGTCAGCCATGGTGCCACGCTGTCGACCGTATAAAACCCGCAAAGCAGCCACGCGACCACGCCCTGGTCATTGCTGTAGGGCACTGCGAAACCGTTGGCGTTGCCGAATGTGGCCTGTAATCGCGAGTGTTCATAACGGCCCTGCTGGCCCGCAAGACGTTGCGGCGCACTGCCGTTGAGGCTGTCCAGCGGCGTACCCAGCGGCTGGCCGTCCGCCCACAGTTGCGGAGCGTCGTGGCCACGAAACTGCTGGTGAATCTGCCAGCCCTGTGCCTGTTCATCCAGCAGCGCCACGGCGAGACAGGGGATATGCCAGCGCTGGGCGATGGCCTGCAACTGTTCGCCGAGCACTGTCGACAAGCGCGTCAGGCTGCACGTGCGCAGATGATCACTGATCTGCGCGGCAAGGGTCTGGCAGGCGTCGCGGTCGCGCGATTGCTGACGTTCGAGCAGCAGGTCGGCGATGTCGAGCAGTTGCAGTCGCCAGCCATCCTCCAGCGGCTGCACCCAGCCGCGCAGGTGCAGCGGCTGCTCATTCAGGCCGGTGAAATCCAGATCAAGCAATTGCCCTTGCCAGTCTCGCGGCTGACCTTCCACGCTCAACAGGCTATGCGGCAGCAGATAGGCGCTGAGCGGCAGCGGCTGACCTTGGGGTTTGTGCTGGGCAAGCAAATGCCGCAGCGGGCCGGCAATCTGTAACACCTCGCCGTCGCCATTCAGATACAAATGCAGCCCGGTGGGCGGCGCGCCGAGTCGGTCCGGCAGCTCCAGAACAGCGCTGGGCGCACGCTTGAGCAAACGCCCGAAGAGCTTATCGCCGGCGGTCAAAATTGCAGGCTCGAGCGGGCGGTGAGGTGGGTGGGCAGATTGGGCACCGTGCCGATCCCGGGCAGCACCAGAAACGGCATGATCTGGTTGAGCTTGCTCACCGGGTAGTTGACGCTGACGGTCAGGGTGCCGCTACCCGCGTCGTACACCGAACTGGTGTCCGTTCCGACCACCAGATTGAGTGCCGAGGGCAGCCACCGCAATTGCTGGGTCAGCGCGGCATTCGCGGTATTGACCACTGCCGTCGAATAGTTCGGCGTGGTCGGGTCGACCGCAACACTGCGGCGCACCGCTTCGGCGGTGGCCTGGTTGAACGACTGCATCATCACGAAGGGCAGGCCGTAGCTGACCAGCCCATAAAACACTGCGAAAAAGATGATGAACACCAAGGCGAACTCGATCGCCACCGCACCTTTTTGCGACCTGCGAAAGCCGTTTTTCATGCGTGCGTCTACCCTGACAGTCACTGCGTAGTATCAGCATAGAATCATTCAGCCAAAACGGACGGCTTTAGCGGATGCAGATTTCTCTGGTTCTGATCTGGTTGGCGATCTGCGCCGCGCAAGATGCCCGGCACCGGCGAATTTCCAATGCTTTGACGTTAGGCGTCGGCGCGCTTGCGTTGGTCTGGTTGTTGGCGACTGGCACTACTTGGCTGGGCGCCGACGCACAGCAGGGCGGGTGGGCCTGCCTGATCGCTTTGCTGCTGACATTGCCCGGTTACCTGCTGGGTCGCATGGGCGCTGGTGATGTGAAATTAATGACAGCCCTGGGCCTTGCGACGAACGGCGTATTTGTTCTCGGTGCGTTTATCGGCGCGGGCGTGGCCAGCGTGCTCTGGCTGCTGCTCGCGCCAAAACTCTGGCCTCATATGGGTCAAGGGCTTAGAGGGCATGTGCGCCATCTCACACCGGATAAGTCAAAAAAGCTGCCATTTGCACCGTTCGTGCTGATTGGAGTGGTGCTTTCGCTGCACTGGATCAGCTAGCTGCGGGGTGCCACTAGTCCTATGTACATAGCCGGAAAGTGGGTCTACTTTCAATTCAGGCGAATACGCCACCAAAGTGCAGGAATCGTCAGCGTTGGCCCGAGCAATGGAGTGGTTCGTGAACAAGCCTAATGCAGTAAAAATCCTCGTGGTCGATGATCAGCCGCTGATCGTCGAAGAGCTGTGTGAGTTTCTCGAGAGCAGTGGCTACCGTTGCGTGCCGTGCGATTCGAGTCTTGAAGCGATTGAGCTGTTCAGAGCGGACCCGGACGTCGGTCTGGTGCTGAGTGATTTGCACATGCCGGACATGGATGGCATCGAGTTGATCCAGGCGTTGCAGCGGCTGGCCGGCAAGCAGCGGGTGTTCGAGGCGATCATGCTCACCGGGCGCGCCGACAAGCAGGATGTGATCAAGGCGTTGCGTGCAGGGATTGCCGATTACTATCAGAAGCCGATCGATCTGGGTGAGTTGCTCGAAGGGGTGCAGCGTCAGGAATTGGCTTTGCAGGAGCGGCAGAAGAACTTGCATCTTGGGCACTTGAATCAGAAGTTGCAGTTCTTGTCCGAGTCCATTGATGACCTTTATCAGGATCTGGACAAGGTGCGGCGTTCGCCCGCGCCGCAGGTGAGTGATGGTGAGCCTGAGTCTGCCGAGATGCCGGCGGTGTTCAGTCAGTTGTCGCCGCGGCAGTTGGACGTGGCGCGGTTGGTGGGCAAGGGGCAGACCAATTATCAGATTGCCTGTGAGTTGGGGATTACCGAGAACACGGTGAAGCTGTATGTGTCGCAGGTGTTGCGGTTGACGCATATGCATAATCGGACGCAGTTGGCTTTGGCCCTTTCGCCTGGCAGTTCGGCGGGGCGGCAGAACGTTACGGCTCATTAATCGGTAAATATCCGTTGTTGCGGTAACGGCTTCTTAGGGGTTAGCCCTTACGGCCAGTCCCTTTTGGCAAACGCCGGAATGCCGGCCCGGCCCAAAGGAACCAAAAGGTCCTCGGCCTGACGTTCGGCCCGCTCGCTGGGGCTCGGGGTTCCTTCGCTCCGGGATCGATCCTGGCGCAGCGGCTACGGTTTGCTTCGCTGCACCTCCTTGCGCTGTGTCTGGCTGCGCCAGACGGTCGCTGCGCTCCCACGCCCGGATCAATCCCTCCACTCAGCCTGCCGACGGGCTCCCAGATCAAGATCAAAAGCGGTACTCGAGCTAACGCTCATCGTGTGTAGGAGCTGCCGAAGGCTGCGATCTTTTGCTTTTGCTTTTCTATGGGAGCTGGCTTGCCAGCGAAGGCGGCCCGGCAGCCGACACTGCTCTTGAGTCTTACGCGATCCAACTGTAGGAGCTGCCGAAGGCTGCGATCTTTTGATTTTGCTTTTGCTTTGCTTTTCTGTGGGAGTGAGCCTGCTCGCGAAGGGGCCTTCAAGGGCACCAACAAACTAATTCTTGCCCTCGATCTTCCCGCCCGCATCCGGATCATAAAAATCCGGAATCTCGTACCGGTATTTCTTCAGCCAGCGCTGCATCGCCAGTTCGCGTTCGGTGGCGGTGGCGCTTTGGGGTTTTGCTGAGGCGGCTTTGTTGCGGCTTTGCAGGACCAGCCAGCCTTCGGTTTCCTGTTGCTGGGCCGAGGCGGGGCCGGTGTCGATGGCGTGGGCGCTGAGGGGCAGTGTGAGCAGGGTCAGGTAGCACAGGCCTTGGCGAATGTTCATGGCTGTCTCCTTATTCGAGCGTCGGCGGTAGCGGGTCGATGAAGGCGGCGACGCGGTCGCCGGATGGGGTTTTGGCGTTGGCTGGCGCTTTGAGTTTCTCCGCGCGTTGCTGCGCTTCGGTGAATTGTTCCGGGGTCAGTTTCGAGCGGCTGACGATTTCGGCGGCCTGTGGCCAGTCGTTCTGGTAGAGCAGCAAAGTGACCATGTTCAGCGTCGCCAACTGATTGTTCTGGCTCAGTTCAATGGCGGTGAGGAATTCGAATTTCGCTTCGTTGAGACGCAGCTGGTTGAGGTACACGACGCCGAGGTCGTTGCGGATTTTCTCGTCGGTGGGCGCCAGACGGGCGGCGCGTTGCAGGTGGGCCTGGGCCTGGCCGTGGTCGCCACGGGCGGCGTAGACCTGGCCCAGGCCGTGTTCGGCCTGGGCGGTGAGGCAGCCGCCAAGCAGGCTGCGGTAGAGCGGCTCGGCTTCGCTGCGGCCGAGCAGGCGATAGACCTTGGCTTTGCGCAGGCGCACTTCGCTGAGGTTGTCCGGCAGGCTTTGCAGGTTGGCCAGGCTGGCGTGGAGCTTGCCGTCGCTGGCCAGATCATCGGCGAGGTTCAGCGACAGTTCCTGCTCCGAGGTCAGCTTGCTGCAGCTGGACGGCGACAGCAGCGAGGTCCGCGGCGCCTGGCCGTCCGTGGCGCAGCCGCTGAGCAGCAGCAGACTGGTCATGACTATCAGTACTTTCATCAAGCGCTCTCCATGAGCCAAGGTCAGTTTGCGAACGCGCGGGCGATGGCGGTGAAGCCCGGGCCGGCCAAAACGATCAGCAGGGCAGGAAACAGAAACAGCATCATCACCACCGACATCTTCGCCGACATTTTCGAGATGTATTCCTGCAGCCGGGTCAGGCGACGGTCATCCAGCAGTTGCTTGAGCGCCAGCAACGATTTCATCGCGCCGCCGCCCTGGTGGATCAGTTGCTGGAGGATCACGCAGGTGTCGGTAAATTCGTCCACGGCGAGCATCACCGCCGTCTTGTTCAGCTCCCGCCCCAGTTCCAGACCCGAGTCGACGCGGTTGAGGATCAGGCGCAGTTCGCGCGTCAGTTCCGGCAGCAGTTTCTGCGCTTCGACGCTGAGCACGCGCAGCGCTTGTTCCACGGCCATGCCGGATTCGAAGAGGATGCGCAGCAGCGGAATGAACGTGGAGATTTCCACGGCGATGGTTTTCTGCCGACGGGCGGCGGCGTAGGCGAGCAGACGTTTGGGCAAGAGATAGCCGCCGCCCGCAGCGAACATCGGCGCCATCCAGCGATGGCTGGTCTGTGGGAAAAACACTTCCTGCAGAAAGATCGCCAACCCCAGGGCGAGCAGCGGCGTGCCGATCTGGCACGCGGCGAACAACGCGCGTTCGTTGGCACGGCGCCAGCCGAGGCGACCGAGCAAGGTCTGGGTTTCGCTGTCGATGCTCACCGAGCGCCGGCCAAAGCGACTGTTCCCCATTGCGCGCAGCCAATGGTCGAAACGGTTTTCCCGCACCCGTTGACCGTGCAGGCGCAGGTGCACCTGGCGCACGCGACGGCGCTCGGTGAGCAGGTGATTGCCCACCAAGAGCAGCGAACCGAGGAGCAATAACAACGCGGCGAGCCAGACCATCTCAAACGCTCCGCAACATGCGCCACAGCGCCAGACTGCCCAGCACCTGCAACGCAGCGGCGCTGAGCAACATGGTCTGGCCGCTTTCGTCGTGCCACATGCCGAGCATGTAGCCGGGGTTGGTCAGCATGAAGTAGCTCATCAGAAGCAATGGCAGCAGACCGAGCACCCAAGCGGTCATGCGCGTTTCCCCGGTTAGCGCTCGCAGCTGTCGAGCGCCCTGGTCGCGCTCGCGGATCAGCTTGATCAGGTTCTCCAGCAGCTCACTGGCGTTGCCGCCGTAGCGGTGATTGACCTTCAGGCCGAGGGCGAACATGCGCAGTTCGTCCTGCTCGTAAAGTTCGGCAAAATCGCTGACCGCGTCCGGCAGGTTCACTCCCAGTTGCACGTTGCGCTGCACCCGGCCCATGGCGGTTTTCAATGGATCCTCGCTGGCCTCGATGCCGCCCATCACCGCATCGCTGAGCGTGCGCCCGGACTTGAGACTGCGCACGGTGTGGTCGAGCAGTTGCGGCAACTGCTCGATCATGCGGCGAATCCGCCGTTGGTAGCGAATGGCGATGTACAGCCGCAACGCCACGGGCGGGGCGATCAGCATGATCAGCAAACCGATCCAGCTGGCGAGCAGAAACCCCAGGCCCATGGCCGCTGCCCACAGGCTCAGCCACACGCCGAAACGCTCGCTCGGTCGGCCCAGTCCGGCACGCAGAAACATGCGTTCCAGCCCGACCCATTTCGTCTGTTCCACGGCCAGTTGCGGTTGCCCGGCGGCCAGTCGGTTGAGGACTTTTTCCGTCGCGGTCTTGTGCAGACCTTGCAGGAACAGGTAGATCGACAGCCCCAGCAGTACCAGGCAGACAGCGATAAGAATGGTCGGTCGCAGCATCTGCGTGCTCCTCGCCGTCAGCCCAGGTGAGCGTCATGGCGCAGTTTGTCGCCGGCCGGGTTGATCGCCTCGCGCAGGAAGCCGAAACCCGTGCGGCGGTCGAGGCGGAACAGGGTGTTGGTGACGTAGACGTCCTCGCGAATCCCGACCACTTCCACCACTTCGCTGACGCAGCGCCGGCCATCGGGCATGCGCGTCAGTTGAATGATCACGTCGAGGGCGGCGCAGATCATCTGGCGCAAGGTGCGTTCGGCGATCGAGCGCCCGGTCAGCCCGACCAAAGTCTCCAGACGCAGCAACGCGTCTTGGGCATTGTTGGCATGCACGGTGCTCATCGAACCGTCGTGGCCGGTGTTCATCGCGGTGAGCACGTCGACCACTTCGACGCCACGGATCTCGCCGAGAATGATCCGGTCAGGACGCATGCGCAGGGCGTTGCGAATCAGGTCGCTGGCCTTGACCTCGCCGTGGCCTTCGGCGTTGGGCGGGCGGGTTTCCAGGCGCACCACGTGCGGATGGCCGAGTTGCAGTTCGGCGACGTCTTCGATGGTCACCAGCCGTTCGTGGGGGTTGATCAACTGGCTGAGGATGTTCAGCAGCGTGGTCTTGCCGGTGCCGGTGCCGCCGCTGATCAGGACGTTGCAGCGCTTGCCTACGGCGTTCTGCAGAAATTCGAAAATCGCCAGATCGATGGTCTGCATCGCCATCAGATCAGTGCTGTTGAGCATGTCCTTGCGGAACTTGCGGATCGACAGGCACGGCCCGTCGAGGGCTATCGGCGGGATGATTGCATTGACCCGGCTGCCATCGGGCAGGCGCGCATCGACCATCGGCGAGGACTCGTCGAGGCGGCGACCGAGCGGCGCGAGAATGCGCTGCATGACCCGCTCGACATGATGCGCATCGATGAAACGCAGATCGCTCTGATGCAGTACGCCGTCGCGCTCGATGAACACCCGGTGCGGGCCGTTGACCAGAATCTCCGTCACCGATGGGTCGCGCAGCAGCACTTCCAGCGGGCCGAAACCGGTGAGCTCATCGACGATTTCTTCGCCCAGGCGCTCCATCTCGTAGCGTGAGATCGCCAGGTGCAGACGCGCGATGTATTCGGCGACCTTGTCGGTGACGAATTGCGCCAGTTGCTGGCGTGAACCTTCGAGCAGGTTTTTCCCCGACTCTTCGATGGCGTCGATGATGTAGCGGTGCAGGACCAGTTTCAGGCCCTCGTGATCGCTGTTGCCGATCGCTCCGCGCGGCGTTGCGCCAAAGAGTTTTTCTGCGCTCATGAGAGGCCTCGCAGGCGGTCGAACCAGGTGACTTTCGGTTTGCTCAGGCCTTCGGAACGCTTGGCCAGACGCTCGCCGAGGGTGCGCAGGCTCTGGGTGATTTTTTCCCGCGGCGCCAGTTCAAACAGGCTGACGCCCTGGTTCTTTGCATTCAGGCGCACGTCGGGACTGAAGGCCAGCACGGCGATGACTTCCAGATTGAAGGTCTTGCCCAAGGTTTCTGAATCCGGCGCGACGTTGTTCAAATAACGATCAACCAACAGGCGCCCGTGCTCAAGCTTCATGCCTTTCTCGCGCCAGAGGTTGAGCACGGCGAGGTTGCGTCGACAGTTGAGTACGTTCTGGTCGGTGTACCACAGCAGCTTGTCGCAATGGCTGACGAAGGTGCGCAGCGCCTCACTGTCGGCCTGCCCGGTGAGGTTCACGACGATGTGCTGAAAGTGCTGACGCAAAGCGCTGAGCAACATGTACAGCTCGGCGGCGCTGGTGGTTTCCAGCGGCTCATCAGTGTCGGCGTAGGCGAGAATGCGCAGGCCGTGGTCGGCGCTGGTGAAGGCGCTGTCGATCAGCGTGGTGTCGAGGCGGCGCAGGTGACGCAGGGCATCGCCGAAGTGGAACGAGCTCTCCAGACCCAGCAGCGCCAGACTGTCGCCACGCGGTAGACCGAGATCGAGCAGCAGGGTTTGCTGGCCGCTTTTCTGCACCACCATGGCCATGTGATTGGCGATCAACGCGCCGTCCGACGCACCTTGCACGCCATACAGCACAGTAAGACCACCGAGCTGCGTGTTCGGGGTGACCGCCGGCAGGCGTTTGCTCAGGCGCCGTACCAGTCCGGCGACTTCGCTGGACCGCGAGCCATAGGCGACAAAATCCCGCGCGCCGGCACGCATCGCATTGAGCACCAGTTGATTGTCCATGCCGTCGCCCAGGGCGACGATTGCCAGCATCGGCTTGGCTTCGAGCGCACCTTCGATCAGCGCACTTTGCGCCACGACGTGCTCGCGATCGAGGCCGACGAACACCAGATTGGCGAACGTCACGTCGACCAGTGCGAGCAGTTCATCGAGGCTGCCGGCCCCGGCGCTGACCACTTGGCCGAGCGGCGCAAGGGCGCTTTGCAGCCATTGCAGATCGGTGCTGTTGCGGGTGATGGCGAGGAAGGTCTGACTGAGATTCTGGTTCATTGCGACAACCCGCTGCGCTTGTCGAAGTTACCGTTCTCGAGGAAGAACATGCGATAGAAATTCGGGTCGTAGTTGCGCAATTTCTCTCCCGGCAACGACGGCAGCCGCGCGTCTGCCGCCAGTGGCTGGACCAGATGCGGGGTGACGATCATCAGCAGCTCGCGCTCTTCGCGCTTGATCTGCGAACCCTTGAAAAAAGCTCCGAGCACGGGAATGTCGCCCAGTCCGGGAAACTTGTTCACCTGCGAACTGTTGGTGGTACTGATCAAACCGCTGATGACAAAGCTTTCGCCATCGCCCAGCGACACGCTGGTGTCGGTACGGCGGATGGTCAGCGCCGGGACGGTGGTGCCGGCGATGTTCACCGCATTGGTGAAGTCCAGTTCGCTGACCTCCGGGGCGACCTTCAGGGCAATGCGGTCGCGGCCGATGATGGTTGGCGTCAGCGTCAGGCGGATGCCGAATTCCTTGTACTCGATCGACACGCTGTCGCTGCCGGAACTGGGCACCGGAATCGGGATTTCACCACCGGCCAGGAAGCTCGCACTCTGCCCGTTCAACGCCACCAGACTCGGCCGCGCCAGGGTGTAAGCAAAGCCGCTGGTTTCCAGCGCATTGATGATCGCCATGGTCTTGCCGCCGACCCAGGAGAAGTTGAACGGCGAGTTATCCACCGGCAAGCGCGGCTGCGGCACGCCGTCAATCGGCGGCAGTGTGCCGGGCGAACCGAACAGAAAGTTGCCGCGCGTGCCGATCAGCGACGCGGTGGCTTCCTTGAGTTTGGTGCGGCTGACTTCGACGAAACGAATGTCGGTCTGCACCTGCGAAGGCAGGGTCGGATCGTCCGACGGCACGCTGCTGGTCAGCGCCGTGGTCGCCGCACCCTGGACGAAGACCATGGCTTGCTGAGGCTGCGCCGAGCAGGCCGTCCAGACCATCAGGCTGGTCGCGCCGGGGCCGACGCCCGTGAGCAGAAAGGACGTACTGCCGTTGGCATGCACGTCGGCAATTTTCGGATCGCCGACCGCCAGCCGCGTTATCGCCACCGGGGATTGCATGTCCTGCTGGAAGCCTTCACCGATCTCGATCACCGAGGGCAGGCGCGCCAGTGCCGCGCAGTTGCCCACCGCCGCGACGGCGGTGTCCATCGACAATCCCAACAACAGCATTGCCCGGAGCGCCGGTTTCAAGGTCGGTCTGAGTCGACTCTGCATGCACGTGAATCCTTGCGCAGTCATGGGGTTTGTTGGCTGATCTGATTGCCGCGAATGATTTCCACCGCAGGCCTCGGCGCCGCGCCGGCACTCGCGGTGGCAGGTGCTCGCTGGGCACTGCCCAGGGCGAGCTGGGTGAACTGGAAGAGCTGGCTGTTGGCGCGATCCAGGTGCGCGGGCGATTGCGTTTCGCCGGCCCAATATTTGGCCAGCCGTTGTTCTTCGCTGCTGCGCACCGCGAGGCGTAACGTGCCGACCTGGGTTGCCAGCATCAGACGACTGAGCAGTTGTTCCGGCACCGCCAACACCACGGTGCGCGCGGCGATGCGGCGTTGGTCCTGTTTGATTTTTTCTTCGGCACTGAGGCTGGGCGAAGCCGGTTGGCCGTCATTGGTCAGGCCGTACTGATCGCCAATGCCGAGCACGCGCAGAGCCGGAATGGCGATCTGCGCCGACTGCTGCAGGTTGCTTGCATCCTCGCGCAGGTACAGCAGCACATCGACGTAATCGCCCGGCAGCAATTGCCCGGCAGCACCGATCACTTCATCGACGGCCACGGTCAGCGCGCGTTCATCGCGGCGGATCATTCGCGCCAGCGCACCGCCGGCCTGGAAGCTTTCGTCATTGAGCCACGTGCCGGCGCTGAGGTGGCGCCATGGCGTGCGGCCCACTGCCTGTTCGACAGTGGCCAGGCTGCCGGCCGGTGCGCTGCGCAGTTTTTCCACGGTCACGTCGGCGGCGGTCAACGGCGTGAACGGCGGCACGTCATGCAGCAGCACCACCACCGGTTGGCGGGTCTGGTCTTCGGCAATCGCGACAGTCTGTTCAACGCTGACCGCTGATGCCACGGGTGCGTCGACGACCGGGGCCGGCTGACGGCTGAGCACGAGTCCCCAGTAACCGACGAAAACTGCCCCCAGCAACAGCAACGCGGCAAGGCCCATGGTGACGCGACTGTTCATGACGGCTCTCCCTTTCCTGCTGCACAACCGACTGCATTTGCTTGCGAAAGGCGGACTGCTTCGGCAGCTATGAACATGCAACTATTTCGCTATTTCCAAGCTAGCTGATCCAAGCAAAAGCGCCATTAATGACAGGTAAATAACCCACCAAAGTCTGGGTTCTGCCCAATTGACTGCTGCAAAGGGCCGAGACACGCAGGGATTAATGCTTTGTGATTAATGCGTTCTTACAGTTGTTGCGCGGGGGTTTGTTGACAATGCTCAAGTGGCACGGTGGAACCTTGCCGCGGTGGTGATGTCGGCGCCAGAGGCGCGAAGGAGTGAAACTATGTTGGGTCTGAATCTGGATTATGTGATCGCCAGGGCTCGCGCGTTTGCCCGCAGCGAAGAGGGGGCTTCGGCGATCGAGTATGCGATTGTGGTGGCGATGGTGGCAGTGGTGGTTGTGGCATTCATAACGCCGATCGGGGAACGGATCCTGGCGATATTCGACAGCATTCTGAATGCACTTCCGGCTGCGACTCCTTAGGGCGTTGCGGACGTGTGAACACTGCACCTGGCTGATATCGCACTACACTGGATTAATTCTTCAGCATTCAGGTATTGCCCATGAACGCGTCTTCGTCGTCCCGCCAACAACTGCTTCTGGTTGATGATGAAGAAGACGCGTTGCTGGAGTTGGCAGAGTTGCTGGAGGGGGAGGGGTTTGCCTGTCATACCGCGACGTCGGTGAAGCTGGCATTGCATCATCTGACCCGGCATCCGGATATTGCTTTGGTGATTACTGATCTGCGCATGCCGGAGGAGTCGGGTATGTCGTTGATCAGGCGGTTGCGTGAGCATACGTCGCGGGAGCATTTGCCGGTGATTGTGATGTCGGGGCATGCGGATATGGAGGATGTCAGCGATATGTTGCGGTTGCAGGTGCTGGATCTGTTTCGCAAGCCGATTTATCACGTGAGGTTGTTGGAGACTCTCGATAATCTGTTTCCCAAGCCTCGGGTCGAGGTCGTGTGACTCGGCGGCCTTTGGGCCGACCGTGTTCTTGGGGGTGGGTGAATATCCGTTCCTGCGGGTGTTGCGGCTGGCGGTTTCGCCCTTACGACGACTCACTTTTTTTACAAACGCCCGGAATGCCGGCCCAGTAAAAAAGTAAGCAAAAAAACGCTTGCTCCTGCGTTCGGCCCTCGCAGGCTCGGGTTCCTTCGCTCCGGGACTGATCCGGGCGCAGCGGCTACGGTTTGCTTCGCTGCACCTCCTTGCGCTGTGTCTGGCTGCGCCAGACGGTCGCTGCGCTCCCACGCCCGGATCAATCCCTCCACTCAGCCTTCCGACGTCGCCGGTGGATCAAGATCAAAAGCTTTACTCGAGCTAACGCTCATCGTGTAGGAGCTGCCGAAGGCTGCGATCTTTAGCTTTTGCTTTTCTGCGGAAGCGGGTTTGCTCGCGAAAGCGGCCTGCCCGCCGACCTGTTCTTGAGTGTTACGCGATCCAACCGTAGGAGCTGCCGAAGGCTGCGATCTTTAGCTTTTGCTTTTCTGCGGAAGCGGGCTTGCTCGCGAAGGCGGCCTGCCCGCCACTACATCTCTCTGTGACTCACCACCTGCAACTGCTTTTCCCTCCCGTCACTCAGGCACCAGCCTGTCCAGTACGCGGTTGACCGCCAGTTCGCCCAGCATGATCACTTGCTGTATCCCCAACAGGGAGCTGCGCTGCGGTCCATCGATAAATCCGGCGAGGTCGCTGGCCATGATGCTCGCCGAGGCCAGTGATTCGCAGGCATGGACCAACAGGGTTTCGTTATCCGCAGCCGGGTCGACGAGGAAAAGCGTGCTGGGTTTGCGCGGTGCGGCAGGGTCTTTGATGAGGCGGGGGTTGAGGTAGTAATCGATGACGCGGTCGGCGGCTTCCTTGAGCTTTTGCGCTTCGAGGAGCGGATCGGCAACGGGTGGATCGGGCGTTATCTTTTTCACGGGCTCAGTCTCCTGATGGAGTAGGGCCGCAACCCGTTCGCGACTAAACGAAAGGGAGGCAGCTGCACGCAGGTTAGTCGACCGATGAGCCACGAAATCGGCGCGCCCGGAGGCGCCCTGCGCACAGCCACCATCAAGTGCAGGTATGCAATACCTGGCTGACAGGGACCTGTGCGGCGTGGACAAGCGGGCGACTAAACCCGACCACTGATGAGCAGTGGCAGGCAAACGATAGAACCCGCGCCCCAGGCGCACAAGCCGGCGGATTCTGGCGTAGCCGTAGGCAATGGCGCAAGGATTTGTGGGCTGTTGCTAGGTAACGGGGCGTGTGTTTAAACGGCTAGTTTAAGCGGTGCGATAGATCGATCGAATAGCCGAACCATTTCGCGTAGACGGTGTGTCAGTTGAAAGACTCCCGACTGACACGCCGCCGCTTCTCACAACTGATAACTGAAACTGATGCTGTACCGCGGCTTGCGATTGAACGTGTCCAGCGCTTCATCGGACATGGCCTTCGCCACTTCCAGGGCCACGTTGTAATACCTGGCATCACCAAAGCGCAGCCCGAGGGCAGTCGATGACAGGTTGTTGGCCTGCACCGGCAGTTGGTTGAACCAGCTGCGCGAGCGGTCGAGCACTACGTAGGGTTGCAGGATGCGCACCCAGTTGCCGTCGCGTTTGTAGCTGTAGTTGACCTCGTAGGCCACGCCCCAACCCTTGTCGCCCGAGGCCTGATCGTCGGGGTAGCCGCGGCCGAAATTCTGCCCGCCGAACACCGCGCGTTCGCTGTCGGGCAAGGTGTCGTCGCTCCAGTACAACGCGGCCGAGAGCACGCCTTGCCAGTTGTCGAGAAACTTGTCGCTCTGCACGCCGGACAGGCGCACGCGGAAGAAATCCAGGTCGATGTCGTCGTAGTTGGTGTGCGCGCCGAGGCTGTCGAAGCCCTGGTAAACGCCGGCGCTGAGGATGCGCAGTTGGCGGGCGTCGGCTTTGCGCCAGTCGCCTTCGAAGGCGAGGGCGCGGACGTCGGTGCGCAGTTCGGTGCTGAAGGGAAAGTTGATGCCGTCGTAGCGTGTCTTGTCGTCGACCGCATACAGGCGCGAGCCGGCGGTCAGCAGTTCGTTGGCGGAGGCGATCAGGGGCGTGCTGAAGCCGATCGAATAGCGATCGTTCTCGCGATGGGTACTCAGGCGTCCGCCACCGCCCACCAGCACTTCGGTGTTCGGGTCGGCGCGGTAACGCGAGGCCGAAACGTTGAGTTGCGTGCCCTCGGTGTCGAGGAACTGACTGTAGTCGAGACGGTAGTAATGTTCTTTGTCGTCGCCCGGCGGGAACAGGCCGCTGAGGCTCAACTGTTCGCCCATCGAGGTTTGCGAATTGCTGCTGACACCGAGCAACGCCTGCGGGCCGTTGCGGTTGTCTTCGGTGGTGCTCAGGGTACTGGTGAACGGTTTGCGACTGGCCTGGGCAACCAGAGTGGTCGCGCCATCGGTGGTGCCCGGCGGTGGCACTTGCGCTTGAATGGTTACCCCGGGAATGCGGCTCATCAGCGTGGTGTAGCGCTCGAAGGTCTTGCGCGTCAGTGGGCGTTCGGCCTGGATTTTCGCCGCCAGTTTGTCGAGCAGGCCTTTGACCCGGCCGATGTCGCCCTGCATCTGGATATCGCGCACGTAGCCCTCGACCAGCACCACCCGGGCCACGCCGTCATCGAAGTTCTGTTGCGGCAGGAACGCGTAGGACAACAGATAGCCATCCTGCTGATAACGGCGGGTGATGTTGCGCGTCGCTTCGATCAGTTCGGCCAGGCTGGCCTGGCGGCCGATCAGAGGCTTGTAGATTTGCGCGAGTTCGTTGAGCGGGTAGATCGTGCCGCCTTCGATCTGCACGGTCTTGAGGTTGACCCTGGTTTCCATCAGCAGTGGCTGTGCGGCGGTCGCGCCCGGGTCGGGCACTTGCAGCGGTGCCGCGCTCGGGCGATAGGCGTCGGCGGGCAGGTTGGGTACGGGCAGGTTGCGCGTGGTTTCATTACTGTTGAGAAAGCTGGGCAAGGTGTCGGCGAGGGCAACGGAACTGAGGCTCAGGCACAGCAGGGATGCCAGGACGCGCATAGGACACTCCATGGTCAGGACACAGCACGAGGCTGATTTTTCCTAAGAAAAAGCGGAAGACTCGTGGGAATCTTCCGCCCTCAACCAAGCGTAGGCGCTGTAGGTAAGGCCGTCGAATCGGCCAGGTGCAATTCAGCGTTGAGTGCCGCTCAACGCACCGGTCAGGCCGCCGAGTACACCGCCCAGACCACCGGTTGCGGTGCCGCCGCCGGTAGCAGTGCCACCGTTGACCAGACCACCCACTGCCGCCACCGTGCCGCCGACGTTGCTGACCAGACCGCCGACCGCTGTGGTGACCGGGTTGTTGGTTGCGGCAATCGCCCCGCCGAGACTGCCGACGGCCGCGCCGACCTGGCTGGTGATACCGGCAACCGGAGTGCCGAGACCCGTAGCGGCGCCGACCTGTTGAGTCACAGTGGTGACGGCGCTGGTGACCGGATTGAGGCCTGCACCGACTGCGGCGCCGACGCTGGCCAGCGGCGAAGTGGTTGCCGTGATCGGCGTGCCCGAGCCGCCGAGTACGGTGTTAAGCGAAGCAATCGTGTTGCCCAGCCCGCCAGCGGTGACACCGCCGGCACTGACCACGCCGCTGGTGCTGCCGGCATTCAGACCGCTGCCGACGTTGACCACGGCGCCACCGACGGTTTGCAGCAGGCCGGTGCCGCCAAGCCCGCCGCCGATGCCGCCGATGCCGCCAGTACCCGAGCCAGTGCCATTGGACACCAGACCGCCCGCTTTACCGACCGCCGTGCCAGTGTTGCTCAGGGCGCCGCCGAGGGTGTTGGTCAGGGCATTGCCGTTGCCGGCATCGGTGAGCTTGCCGCCGAGGCTGTTCACAGTGCCACCGACTGTCGCAATTGCCCCTTTGAGCGGATCACCCAGGCCGGTGGCAACGCCGAGTTTGTCGGTGGTGCTTTCAACCATGGCGATCACCGGCACCAGGCCGCTGCCGACCTTGTTGGTCAACTGGCTGGTCGGTCCGCTGGTCAGTGAGGTGTTGAGGGTGTCGCCGAGCATGGTGACTTTTTCGCCGATGCCATCGACCAGTGGCGCCACCCGGGTGACTACACCGCCAACGACGGGAACGCTACGGGTCGCAGTGTTCAGTTTGACGCTGAGGTCCGACACGCCGTCGCCAACATCGGAAACCACACCGCCAGCCGAGGCCACGGTGGTGGTCAGGCCGTTGGGGTCAGTGGCCAGTTTGCCGATGCCGTCAGTGACGCCATCGCCCAAGGTACTGACCACATTGCCGGTGGTGTTGGCCAGGCTTTGCACGATGCCGCCAGCGACCGGGACGGTGCTCAGTGAATCGCCGATCTGGCCGACGCCATCGCCGACACCGCTGACGGTTTTGCCGACGTCCTGAACAAGTGTTGTGGTTACCAGCGAAGGTGCAGCGGGATTGGTCGGGTTGGTGGGGTCGGTCGGGTCGGTCGGGTTGGTTGGATTGCTCGGATCGGTGCCGCCGCCTGTTCCGCCAGTGCCGCCAGTGCCGCCGGTTCCACCAGTGCCTGCGGTATCGCCGGCGGTGCCGCCAGTGCCGGCCGTATCGCCGCCGGTTCCGCCATCCGCGCCACCCGCGCCACCGCTGCCATCGGTGCCCGCTGTGCCGTCCGCCGTCGAGCTGCCCGAGCTGCTGCGATGTCCGCCACCACCGCTGCTGCAGCCGACGAGCCCTACAGAAAGAATCAGTGCCAGCGCGATTGCCGATTTGGACCACATCACTTGAGTTTTCATGATTGAGATTCCTGCACCTGTCACAACGTTACGTTGCCTTCGATGGCCCGCCGATCTGTCGTCGTCGATGCCTCGTCCGTGGCTGTAATCTCAGTCGAGGGCAGGTTTTTCACCATTCTCAAGTTGGTATTAACCCGTTTTTATAGCGGGCTCGGCGCTATGCCGAAGGACTAATACCCAGGTGATAAACGCGCAAAAAAAAGCCTTGAAATTCAAGGCTCGGTTTTTTATGAACGCGCCGGCAGGGCGGGGGAAAACGTAAGTGATATACACACAATTGACGGGCTCTCCCCGCGTCGCGGATCAAGCAATCGGTTGCCATTGAGCGACCATATGTTCCAGGTCGCCGGCGCCGACCAGGCGCAATTCACCGCTGGAGCCCGCCGCACTCGCCAGCAATGTCACGTCACTGGGCAGGCGCACCGGTTTGCGAAAATGCACGGCGACTTCCAGATTGGCTTTGGGCAGGTGATCGGAAAGTGCCGCCAGCGTGCGCGCCTTGTTCCACAAACCATGGGCGATCGCCGTGGGAAAACCGAACAGTTTTGCACTCGCCGCACTCAGGTGAATCGGGTTGTAGTCGCCGGAAACTTTCGCATACTGGCGACCGATATCGGCCGGCGCCGTCCAGCGCGCCACTTCCAGCAAATCCCGAGACGGCTGCCAGTCCTCAGCCAGCGCCTCGCCCTCGAGTTTCACGCCGCGACAGAGCATGCGGCTTTCGGCTTCCCACAACGGCCCGAGTTGATCGTCCAGGGTGGTGAGCAGATCGAATGTCGCGCCTTTGGCATGTGGCTGCAGGTTGTGCACCCGCACGCTGACTTGCGCGCGGCTGATCGCGCCCATTGGCCGCAGCACACGGATGCGGTTGCTCAGGTGAATCAGCCCCAGCAGCGGGAAAGGAAAATCCCTGGCCGTGAGCAATTGCATCTGCAAGGCGAAGGCGAGGATGTGTGGATAGGTCGGCGGCAGCAGGCCGTCATCGACGAACCCGCAGACCTTGCGATAAGCCGCCAGCCGCTTGCCGTCGATATCGACCCAGCAGCGCAGGCCGCTGTCCGGCAGTTGCGTGCCGGTGATTTTGCGTCGCGTCGCTGCGCGCGAATAAAGCCCCGGCAGACTCGGTTCACGATCCAGCGTGTGCCATTCGATGCTCATGCTCATGCCCCCAGAACGCTTTGCCCACAGACTCGCAGCGCTTGGCCGGTGAACGCACCTGTACCCGGTTGCGCCAGCCACGCTACAGCTTCGGCGACGTCTTGCGCCAAGCCGCCCTGGCCCAGCGAACTCATGCGGCGCCCGGCCTCGCGCAGGCCGAATGGAATGTGCGCAGTCATTTGCGTCTCGATAAAACCCGGGGCAACAGCGTTGATGCTGATGCCGCGTTCGAGCAGTGTCGGCGCCCAGGCTTGCGCCAGACCGATCAGACCGGCCTTGCTCGCCGCGTAGTTGGTCTGCCCGCGATTGCCGGCGATGCCGCTGATCGAGGCGAGCAGAACCAGCCGTGCGTTGTCGCGCAGGGTGCCGCTGTCGAGCAGGGCTTTGGTCAGCACTTGCGGCGCATTCAGGTTGACGGCCAGCACCGCGTCCCAGAACTCCGGGGTCATGTTGGCCAGGGTTTTGTCGCGCGTAATGCCGGCGTTGTGCACCAGGATGTCGAGGCCCTCGGGCAGGTGTTCGATCAATTGCGCGGCGGCGTCATCGGCGCAGATATCAAGAGTGATTGCGCGGCCACCGAGGCGGGCGGCGAGGGCTTCGAGGTCGGTTTTGGCCGGTGGTACATCGAGCAGAATCACCTCGGCGCCGTCACGGGCCAGGGTTTCGGCGATCGACGCGCCAATGCCGCGTGCAGCACCGGTGACCAACGCCTTGCGCCCGGCCAGCGGTCGGGTCCAGTCGGTGACTGGGGTGGCGCACGCGGTCAGGCGAATCACCTGGCCGGAAACGAAAGCACTTTTCGGCGAGAGGAAGAATCGCAGCGGGCCTTCCAGTTGATCTTCGGCACCGTCGCCGACGTAAATCAGCTGCAACGTGCCTCCGCTGCGCAGCTCCTTGGCCAGTGAACGCGAGAATCCTTCAAGCGCCCGTTGTGCACTGCAAGCGAACGGATCGCTCAGGGTCTCCGGCGCGCGACCGAGGATCACCAGGTGCGCGCTGTGGTCGAGATTCTTCATCAATGGCTGGAAAAATTCGCGCAGTTGTTTGAGCTGGTCGGTGTGCTGCAGTTCGCTGGCGTCGAACACCACCGCTTTGAGTTTCGGCCCGTGGCCGGGGATCCACGCGGTGGCCAGCGAGGGCTCGGTGCCGTAGCTGTAGATCGCATCGGTCAAGCGGTTGGCAAACACGCCGATCCGTTCGGCCAGCGGCCCGCCACCGATCAGCAAGGCGCCCTCGATCGGCCGCAGACGTCCGGCTTGCCAACGTTCCAGCCGCACCGGCGACGGCAGGCCCAAGGCCCCGACCAGACGATGGCCGAAGGATGAGTTGGCGAAGTCGATATAGCGGTCAGACATGGAACGCTCTCCAGAAGTTGGGGTTCAAAGTGTGGACTGCCTGCGGCAATCAATCGTTCGATCGGTGCAATAAGGCCTACGCTGGTTTAGCAGAGTAGACCACTGACGCTGTGGTAGCGGGCTTGCCCGCGATGGCGGAGTGTCAGCCGCTGAAGGGTTGGGAATGCCGCCCCCATCGCTGGCAAGCCAGCTCCCACAGGGTTCCATGTGAATCCGCAAAGTCCACAGGAGTTATTCATGACCCAGCTGCGCCGCGTCGCGATCATCGGCGGTAACCGTATCCCCTTCGCCCGCTCCAACGGACCGTACGCCACGGCCAGCAATCAGGCGATGCTCACCGCCGCCCTCGAAGGCCTGATCGAACGCTACAACCTGCACGGCCAGCGCATCGGCGAGGTGGTGGCGGGCGCGGTGCTTAAATTGTCACGGGATATGAACCTGACCCGCGAATGCGTGCTTGGCTCGCGCTTGTCTGCGGCGACGCCCGCCTATGACATTCAGCAAGCCTGCGGCACCGGTCTGGAAGCGGCATTGCTGGTGGCCAACAAGATTGCCCTCGGTCAGATCGACTGCGGCATCGCTGGCGGTGTCGACACCACCTCGGACGCGCCGATCAGTGTCAGCGAAGGCCTGCGCAGGGTCCTTCTGCAGGCCAACCGCGCCAAGAGCACCGGCGACAAGCTGAAAACCCTTCTGCAGTTGCGCCCCCAGCATTTGATCCCCGAATTCCCGCGCAACGGCGAGCCGCGCACTGGCCTGTCGATGGGCGAGCACTGTGAATTGATGGCGCAGACCTGGAATATTCCCCGCGAAGCGCAGGATCAACTCGCCCTCGAAAGCCACCACAAACTCGCCGCCTCCTACAGCGAGGGCTGGCACAACGATCTGATGACGCCATTCCTCGGCCTGACCCGCGACAACAACCTGCGCCCGGACCTGACCCTGGAAAAACTCGCCACGCTGAAACCGGCGTTCGAAAAAAGCGCCAGGGGCACCCTGACGGCAGGCAACTCCACGCCGCTCACCGATGGTGCTTCGCTGGTCTTGCTCGGCAGTGAAGAATGGGCCAAAGAGCGCGGCTTGCCGATCCTTGCCTACTTGCGCGACGGCGAAACGGCGGCGGTGGATTTCGTCAATGGCACCGAGGGCCTGCTGATGGCCCCGGTGTATGCCGTGCCACGCTTGCTGGCGCGCAATGGGCTGACGTTGCAGGATTTCGATTACTACGAAATTCACGAAGCGTTCGCCGCGCAGGTACTGTGCACGCTCAAGGCCTGGGAAGATGCGGAGTATTGCAAGACTCGACTGGGACTGGACGCGCCGCTGGGTTCGATAGACCGCAGCCGGCTCAACGTCAAGGGCAGTTCGCTGGCGGCGGGGCATCCATTTGCTGCGACGGGCGGGCGAATTGTGGCGAATCTGGCCAAGCTGCTGGAGGCGGCGGGTCGGGGGCGAGGGTTGATCTCGATTTGCGCGGCGGGCGGGCAGGGCGTCACCGTCATCATCGAACGCTGAGCCTTATTCCAATGTGGAGGCGAGCTTGCCCCCACAAGATCCTCGATGCATGTGCATGTCAGATTCTGTCGCAAATGCCCTTGCCGGCTGGTACCGATCAATGCCACGGTCTCGGCTATGATTCCCAGCGGTCGCTGCGGTGTGACCGCGATTTAACCGGCACAGTGTGTGCATCCTCAAGGTTCACAGGTCGGCAACCCCTCCCCGTCGGGCGAGGATTGCCGTATAACGAGTGACATTCGCGTGTTTGGTAATAAAGGACCCACAATAAAAGCTGATGAAGACTCCAAAACGCATTGAACCCCTGATCGAGGACGGTCTGGTCGACGAAGTGCTGCGTCCACTAATGAGTGGCAAAGAGGCAGCTGTTTATGTAGTGCGCTGCGGCAATCAGTTACGTTGCGCCAAGGTCTACAAGGAGGCTAACAAACGCAGTTTCCGCCAGGCGGCCGAATATCAGGAAGGCCGCAAGGTTCGCAACAGTCGTCAGGCGCGGGCCATGGCGAAGGGGTCCAAGTTCGGTCGCAAAGAGACCGAAGACGCCTGGCAGAACGCCGAAGTGGCGGCGCTGTTCCGCTTGGCCGGCGCCGGTGTGCGAGTGCCCAAACCCTATGACTTCCTCGACGGCGTGCTGTTGATGGAGCTGGTGGCCGACGAATTCGGCGACGCCGCGCCGCGTCTGAACGATGTGGTACTTGAGCCGGATCAGGCGCGCGAATATCACGCGTTCCTGATCTCGCAGATCGTGCTGATGTTGTGTACCGGTCTGGTGCACGGTGACCTCTCCGAGTTCAACGTGCTGCTGACACCGACCGGCCCGGTCATCATCGACCTGCCCCAGGCAGTCGACGCTGCGGGCAACAACCATGCGTTCAGCATGCTCGAACGTGACGTTGGCAACATGGCTTCGTACTTCGGCCGTTTCGCGCCGGAATTGAAGAAGACCAAGTACGCCAAGGAAATGTGGGCATTGTACGAAGCCGGCACCTTGCACCCGAACAGTGTGCTGACCGGCGAGTTCGACGATCCGGAAGACCTGGCCGATGTCGGCGGGGTGCTGCGAGAGATCGAAGCGGCGCGCCTCGACGAGGAACGCAAGCAAGCCATTCGCGCGGCGGACGACGCGCCGAAAGGCAAACCCGAAGAACCGCCTCCACCGCCGTGGATGCAGTGATCGCTTGATGGAAAACCCGGCTTCGGCCGGGTTTTTTGTGCCTGCGCTATTGCGCAATAGCGAGCATGCCCCTTGTGGGAGCTGCCGAAGGCTGCGATCTTTGTTGTTGCTTTTAAAAGGGCAAGATCAAAAGAACGTCCGAACGCGGCCCGAGCCTTCGGCAGCTCCTACAAGGACCGTATGTGAGCACCCCACGCAACACCCACCTGATCGTAAGCGCCCGGCTGATCTCCGATTTCGGCGCCTTCCTCAACATGGTCGCACTGGCCACTTACGTCTATTTGCTGAGCAACAGCGCCATGAGCGTCGGCGTCTTTCTTGCCAGTCGCGTCGGTGGCGGAATTTTTGCCAGCCTGATCGGCACACGGTTTTACCGACGCTGGCAGGGCCGCGCGCCGCTGATCGCTTTCGACCTGCTACGCGCCGTGCTGCTGGCACTGCTGCTTGTCACCCCGGCGAGTCAGCAAACCTGGCTGTTGCCAGTCATCGCCTTCGGCCTTGGCCTGGGCAATTCAATGTTCGCCATCGGCCTCAACAGCCAGTTGCCACGCTTGATCGAATCGGCGCAACTGCTCAAGGCGAATGCCTGGATAACCTCCGCCTCTTCAGCGGCAATGGTTGGCGGCAGTCTGGTGTCGGGGTTGCTGGTGGCCGCTTTTGGTTTCGAAACAGTCTTTGCCCTCAACGCGCTGACCTATTTACTCGCCGCGCTGCTGATCGTGCCGCTGCGTTTCGCACCGGCACAAATCAGCGAACAGCCCGAACGCGGCGAATGGTTTGCGCTCCGGCAGGGCCTGCGCTCGGCGCCGGTGGTGGCGGCGATGCTCGCAGTCACCATGGCGGATACCTTGGGCAGTGCGGCGCATAACGTCGGTTTCCCGATCATTTCGAAACTCCTCACACCCGATGCGGCGAGCACGACTCTGGGCCTCGCGCTGGCGGTCTGGGCCAGCGGCAAACTGCTCGGCGCGCGCATCGCCAGCCACCTGAAAGGCTCGGACAACAGCCATCTCGAGCGCCGGTTTTTCTGCGGCGTGGCGTTGATGTCGTGCGGTTTCATTCTGATGTTCCAGCAGCACAGTGTCTTGGGGCTGCTGCTGTTCGCCTTGCCGGCCGGGCTCGGTGACGGGGTGTCCGAAGTCAGTCTGATGTCTCGTCTGCAACGAGAGCCTGCGGCGTTACGCTTGCCGATTTTCAGCGTGCTGACCTTGCTGCAGATGACCGGTTTCGGCATCGGCATGCTCGTCGCCGCGCCCTTCTATGCGTGGTGGACGCCGGGTGCCGTGGTCATGCTGTTTCACGGCATTCCCTTGTGCACCCTGGGCGTTGTGACGCTGTTGCGGATCAGGCGCGAGCGGGTTTCGCGGCGCAGCCCGACGCCAATTCCTTGAGGATCGGGCAGTCCGGGCGATGGTCGCCACTGCAGTGCTCGACCAGATCCTGCAGGGTGTCGCGCAGCTCACCGAGCTCGCGGATCTTCTGGTTCAGCTCATCGATGTGCTGGCGCGCCAGGGCCTTAACGTCGGCGCTGGCACGCTGGCGATCCTGCCAGAGGGTCAACAGCTTGCCGACTTCCTCCAGAGAGAAGCCCAGATCCCGCGAACGTTTGATGAATGCCAGTGTGTGCAGGTCATCGCTGCCGTACACGCGGTAGCCGCTGTCGGTGCGATTGGCCGCTTTGAGCAGGCCGATCGACTCGTAATAGCGAATCATTTTTGCGCTCAGGCCACTTTGTCGGGCCGCTTGGCCGATGTTCATCGGTGTTCCTCCAGGTCCTTGGGTTTCCAGGTTTTCAACAGTAGCGCATTGCTCACCACGCTGACGCTCGACAATGCCATCGCCGCACCAGCCAGCACCGGATTGAGGAAGCCAAACACCGCCAGCGGAATGCCGATCAGGTTGTAGACGAAGGCCCAGAACAGGTTCTGACGAATCTTCGCGTAGGTCTTGCGGCTGATCTCCAGCGCCGCCGGCACCAGTCGCGGATCGCCGCGCATCAGAGTGATGCCGGCAGCGTGCATGGCGACATCGGTGCCGCCACCCATGGCGATGCCGATGTCTGCAGCGGCGAGGGCCGGGGCGTCGTTGATGCCGTCGCCGACCATGGCGACCACGCCGGTTTTCTTCAGCTCGGCCACCGTCGCGGCCTTGTCGGCAGGCAGCACTTCGGCGTGAACATTGCGGATGCCCAAGGCCTCGGCCACCGCGCGTGCGCTGCCGCGGTTGTCGCCGGTCAGCAGGTGGCTCTGGATATCCCGCGCGGCGAGTTGTTGCACCGCTTGCAATGCGCCGGGTTTCAGCGTGTCACCGAAGGCGAACAGGCCAAGCACTTGCGGCTCAGGGCTTTGTTCGATCAACCACGACAATGTGCGACCTTCGCTTTCCCAGGCCTCGGCGGATGCGCTCAAATTACCGGCGCGCAGACCGCTTTCGTCGAGCATCCGCCGATTGCCCAGCGCCAGATGCCGGCCATTTAGCGTGCCGGCAATTCCGCGTCCGGTCAGCGACTGGCTGTCGCTGATATCGGGCACGTTCAAGCCACGCTTGGCGGCTGCATCCAGCACGGCTTTGGCCAGCGGATGCTCGCTGCCGCGCTGCAACGCGCCGGCCAGTGTCAGCAGGTTTTCTTCGTCGCCGTCGACTGCACTGAAGTGAGCAATTCGCGGCGTGCCCGAGGTCAGGGTGCCGGTTTTATCGAACACCACACTGCTGACTTCATGGGCGCGCTCCAGCGCTTCGGCGTCCTTGATCAGAATCCCATGACGCGCCGCCACCCCAGTGCCGGCCATGATCGCGGTCGGGGTGGCGAGGCCGAGGGCGCACGGGCAGGCGATCACCAGCACGGCGACGGCATTGATCACCGCAGTTTCCAGCGGCGCACCATACAACCACCAGCCGATCAGCGTGGCCAAAGCGATCAGCAACACGGTCGGCACGAAAACCTGGCTGACCTTGTCGACCAATTTCTGAATCGGCGCTTTTGCCGCTTGTGCGTCTTCGACCAAACGAATGATCCGCGCCAGCACGGTTTCCGCACCGAGCGCCTGGGTGCGCACCAGCAAGCGACCCTCGCCGTTGATCGCGCCGCCGGTGACCTTGTCGCCCGGTTGTTTCGGCACCGGCAGGCTTTCGCCGCTGATCAGCGCTTCGTCGGCGTGGCTCTGACCTTCGACGACTTCGCCATCCACCGGGAAGCGTTCGCCGGGTTTGACCAGCACCAGATCGTCAAGGCGCAGGGCGCTGATGGCAACGTCCTGCTCACGCCCGTCAATCACTTGAGTCGCGCGCTCCGGCCGCAGTGCTTCGAGCGCACGGATGGCGCTGGCCGTCTGGCGTTTGGCGCGGCTCTCTAGATATTTGCCGAGCAGCACCAGCGCTATGACCACGGCCGAGGCTTCGAAATACAAGTGCGGCATGCGTCCGGCGGCGCTGGCCCATTCATACACGCTCAGGCCATAACCGGCGCTGGTGCCCAGGGCGACGAGCAGGTCCATGTTGCCGGCGCCAGCGCGCACGGCTTTCCACGCCGCGACATAAAAGCGTGCGCCGAAGATGAATTGCACGGGTGTGGCGAGGGCGAATTGCGCCCAGGCCGGGAGCATCCAGTGAATACCGAACGGCTGCAGGAACATCGGCAACACCAGCGGCAGAGCGAGGGCGATCGCGCAGATCAATGCCCAGCGCTCGCGGTGCAGGCGTTTTTGCTGGTCATTGGATTGCGGCGCTTCGGCTTGCCAGACGCTGGCCGAGTAACCGGCCTTGCTCACCGCGTCGAGCAGGGTTTGCGTATCGACCTGGCCGAGCAATTCAATGTGCGCACGTTCGTTGGCCAGATTGACGCTGACGCTGTTCACGCCGGCGACTTTGTTCAGGGCACGTTCGACGCGACCGACGCAGGACGCGCAGGTCATGCCGTCGATGCTCAGTTCGACGGTTTGCCTGGGCACGCTGTAGCCGGCGCGCTCCACGGCCTGCATCAGCGCCGGCAGGCTGTCACCGGGCGCCTGCACCCGGGCCTGCTCGGTGGCGAGGTTGACGCTGACGGCGCTGGCGCCGCTGACCTTGCGCAAGGCCCGCTCGACACGCCCGGCGCAACTGGCGCAAGTCATGCCGGAAATCGGCAGGTCGAAAGTGGTGGATTCGGACATCGGTCGCGCTCCCTGTAGTGAATGCCTACAGGATCAACCTTGCCATGCGGGCAAGGTCAAGCACCAGTTTCGCGATATGACGCAGTGCCAGAATGTGGGAGCGGGCTTGCTCGCGAAGGCGGCGTATCAGTCGCCATCATCGTTTGGTGACCCGCCGCATTCGCGAGCAAGCCCGCTCCACAGATCGCAAGTTCGGTCAGTAACCGAGGCCGGCAGGCTTGAGGTAGACGCCTTCGGCATTCATCGCCAGGCGAAACTTCAATACATCTCCGGCATGCAGCACAATTTCCTGCGAACCCGGCGCGAGCATGCCGGGATTGCAGCCCGGCGCCTGGCCCGGCAGCAGTTTCAAGCGCAGCGAGACCTTGCCCGGTGGCAAGTTGAAGGAAGTGCTCTGCTCCTGAAACAGACGCGCCGAGAGCTGGTCCTGGATGTACACGCCGATCTCGCACGAGGTCGCAACTTCAAGGCGTTCGCGGGAAATGATCAGTACTGCGTAATCCTCACCGGCGGCTTGCACCTGCGGGGCGGCGGCGAAGAGGCTGAGCAAGCCAAACAGGCTCAAAGCTGACCAGCGCATGGCTGAATCTCCTGAATTTCAGTCATTGATGCACGCAGCTTGGCCGAGCGCGGCGCCGAATGCCAGCCCGGCAGTTTCTCGCAGAACTTGACCTTGCCATCGTGGCAAGCTCGAAACTGCCGGCAATCTCACTCAAAGGAGTCTTCCCATGCAAGTGTTCAATGTTCAAGGCATGTCCTGCGGTCATTGCGTCAAAGCCATTACTCAAGCGGTGCAGGCCATGGACCCGGCAGCCAGCGTGCGCGTCGATCTGGCAGCCAGGGAAGTTGGGGTCGAAAGCGCGCTGAGTGCCGATCAGGTGATCGAAGCGATTCGCGAAGAGGGTTATGAAGTGAAGCTCGTCTGAAATTGATCGTTAGCGAGCTATCGGAATGTTCAAGGCGTCCGGGCGCGGCTAGACTGTCGGGCTGCGACTTGCCCACCTGGATGCCTGATGAATTTCCGCACGATTTTGATACTTGGCGCCTTGAGCGCTTTCGGTCCCTTGGCGATCGACTTCTACTTACCTGCGTTTCCCGCCATGGCGCTGGCGTTCGGCACCGATGAGCAGCATGTCCAGCTGACGCTGGCAGCGTACTTCCTCGGTTTGTCTCTGGGCCAACTGGCTTACGGGCCGATCTCCGATCGTTTTGGCCGGCGGCTTCCGCTACTCAGCGGCGTTGCTCTGTTCACGCTGGCGTCATTGGCCTGCGCCTACGCGCCGAGTCTGGAATGGCTGATCGGCGCGCGATTCGTTCAGGCACTCGGTGGCTGCGCAGGCATGGTGATTTCCCGTGCGGTGGTGGCCGACAAGTGCGACGCGGTGGGGTCGGCGAAGGTGTTTTCCCAGTTGATGCTGGTGATGGGCCTGGCGCCGATTCTGGCGCCGATGCTGGGTGGGCTGCTCGTCAACACCACCGGGTGGCAGTCGATTTTTCTGGTTCTGACCGGTTTCAGTGCGGCGGCAGGTCTGGCGGTGGCATTGGGTCTGCCCGAAAGCATGCCGGCCCACGTGCCACGCCAGCCGTTGTCCGGCGCGTTGCGCCAGTACGCGCGACTGGTCAAGGACTCGGTCTACCTCGGCCATGCCCTGACCGGCGGCATCGCCATCGCCGGGATGTTTGCCTATATCGCCGGTTCACCGTTTGTGTTCATCAAGCTCTACGGCGTACCGGCCGAGCATTTCGGCTGGCTATTCGGCACCAACGCGGCGGGCTTCATTCTGGTGGCGCAGGTCAATGCGCGTCTGCTGGCCAAACGTGGCCCGGCGTTTCTGCTGGTGCGCGCGGTGTGGGTGTATTTCCTCGCCGGGCTGACGTTACTGGCGGTCAGCGCAATGCGCCCGGAAGCGCTTTGGCCGTTGCTGATTCCGCTCTTCATCTGCATTGCCAGCCTCGGATGCATCATTCCCAACGCCTCGGCTTGCGCGATGAACGGTCAGGGCGCCCGCGCCGGCAGTGCGTCGGCGATGCTCGGTTGCCTGCAATTCAGCATCGCCGCCGGTGCCGCAGCATTGGTGGGGGCGTTGCACGATGGCAGCGCCGTGCCGATGGCCATGGTCATCAGCTTGTGCGGTTTGTTGGTGGTGGGCGTCGCGCTGCTCACCCGGCGTCTGCAGAATGCCCGGGCGCTGGCGCAAGCCCAGGGTTAAAGACCCGTTAAAAAACTCAGCCGGCGGCGCGCTGCTGGCTGGGTTCGGGGATCTGGTGGGGCGCGCAGAGTCGCGCTTCGAGGGTACGCGTGAAGGCCAGAGCCTCGGCTTCGCTGCGAAAGGTCACGACGTGCTGGTCCAGGCGCACTTGCCATTGAGACTTTGCCACTTCTTTTATCAAGATCTTCATTGCTGACCTCCCTTGCGTAAAAGATGTATCGCAGAGGCTTCGATTGTAGACCCCGATTCCCGCGCAATTGTGACAAGGGTCAAGCAACTGACTGACGGCAAAAAACCTCGCAGCCGCTCTGGCAGAGCAGCGACTGCGAGGTTTTGTGTTTTTAGAAACCTTCTAAAACAATTTTCCCCTTGGCCTTGCCGCTTTCCAGCAATTCATGGGCGCGACGCAAGTTGGCCGCGTTGATCACGCCGAAGTGCTCGCCCAGAGTGGTCTTCAAAGTGCCCGCGTCAATCAGCTCGGCGACGCGGTTGAGCAGCTTGTGCTGTTCGATCATGTCCGGCGTTTCGAACAGCGAACGGGTGTACATGAATTCCCAGTGCAGCGACAGGCTCTTGCGCTTGAGCAGGCTGATATCGAGCGACTTCGGATCATCGATCAGTGCCAGTTTGCCTTGCGGCGCGAGGGCTTCGACCAGTTGCGGCAAATGCTGATCAGTCTGGGTCAGGCTGGCAACATGGGTCACGCTGTCGATTCCGGCGCGCTTGAGTTCTTCGCTCAGCGGCTGGCTGTGATCGATGACCAGGTCGGCACCCAGTTCGCTGACCCAGTCGCGGGTTTGCGCGCGGGAGGCGGTGCCGATCACTTTCAGGCCGGTCAACTGCTTGGCCAATTGGGTGAGGATCGAGCCGACTCCGCCCGCCGCGCCGACGATCAGCAGGCTTTGGCCTTGATCGGTGCTGCCTTCGCTGACTTGCAGGCGCTCGAAAAGCAATTCCCATGCGGTGATCGCGGTCAGCGGCAGCGCGGCGGCTTCGGCGAAACCAAGGGACTTGGGCATGTGGCCGACGATGCGCTCATCGACAACGTGCAGCTCGCTGTTGCCACCGGCCCGGGCAATCGATCCGGCGTAGAAAACCTTGTCGCCCGCCTTGAACAGGGTGACGTCGCTGCCGACGGCCTTGACCACACCGGCAACGTCCCAGCCCAGCACTTTCGCCGCACCGTTTTCCGGCGCCGCGTTCTGCCGCACTTTAGTGTCGACCGGGTTGACCGAGATGGCTTTGACTTCCACCAGCAGATCGCGCGGACCGGCAAGCGGTTCTGGCAGTTCGATGTCCTGCAGGGATTTGGCGTCGCTGATCGGCAGGGACGCGTAATAGGCGATGGCTTTCATAAGTGGCTCCGTACAGTTAATAGAAGAAGAAATCAGGCAATCGCGCCTAGGCGCTTGAGCTGAAAGTGTTCGATGGCGTGGCCGGCGCTGGTCTGAAAATTCAGAAAATGCGCGCTGGCGTTATGCGCCTCAAGAATCTCGTCACTGGCCCACTGTTCGATCACATAAAAAACCTGCGGATCGGCGAGGTCGCGGTGCAGGTCGTACTGCCCACAACCTGGCTCGGCGCGGCTCGGTTCGACGAGGGCGCGCAGGGCCTGTTCGAGAACGTCCTGCTGGCCGGTTTTGGCGGTCAGTGTGGCGACAGCGGTAAAGGGCTGGGACATGCGTGGACTCCAAAGTCGGGACGAAATCGATGGGGGCCATCATTGGCTATTTCTCTGCACGATAAAACCGGCTAAAAGAGCAGTCTCCTTCAATATTTTTTTGATAATCGGTGCTGCGCATGCTGCGTTTCGATGACTTGCAGTTGTTTGTCCGTGCTGCGGACCTGGGTAGCCTGTCGGCGGCGGCACGGGTGATGGACATGTCCGCAGCCGTGGCCAGCGCGGCATTGAAGCGCATCGAGCAACAACTCGGTGCGCGGCTGCTCGCGCGATCGACCCGCAGCCTGCGCCTGACCGCCGAGGGCGAAGGCTTCCTCGAATATGCCCGCGCCGCCCTGAGCAATCTCGATGAAGGGCGTCGTCTGCTCGCCAGCGGTCAGGATCAGGTCAGCGGGATCCTGCAGCTGTCGGCGCCGTCGGACTTCGGGCGCAATCTGCTGCTGCCGTGGCTCGACGCATTTCAGCGAGAGCACCCGAAACTGACCGTGCGGTTGTTGCTTGGCGACCGGATCGCCGATTTGTTCCGGCAACCGGTAGACATTGCTCTGCGCTATGGCGAGCCGGAAGATTCCAGCCTGATCGCCTTGCCCATCGCCCCGCACAATCGCCGCGTGCTGTGCGCATCCCCCGATTATCTGGCCCGGCATGGCGAGCCGCGTCAGCTCGAGCAACTGGCTCAGCACAATTGCCTGCTCTACATGCTCGGCAGTCGCGTTCATGACCATTGGAGTTTTCACGATGGCAAACGCGAAGTCAGCCTGACCGTCAGCGGCGACCGCTTCAGCGATGATGCCGACGTCGTGCGGTTATGGGCACTGGCGGGCGCCGGCATCGCCTACAAATCCTGGCTCGACGTCGGCACCGATGTGCTGGCCGGGCGCCTGAAAGTGCTGATGCCGGAACTGCTGTGCGAGCGCGCACCGCTGAATCTGTTGTGCGCCCATCGCGCACAATTGAGTAAGCCGGTGAACCTGCTGAGAGAGATGCTCGCCAGCCGATGCGCCGAATTGAATAGTCAGTTTCCCGGCTTTCTCAAAAGTTGATCATTAGTCGCAGGTAAATAGAGAAATTTCTGTCAGGAACAATCGCCAACTGCGCAGGTACAGGCGCAGGACGTCTGGCTTAACCCGCTTATACTAGCGCCCGCCTCATGCTTGCACTGACACCTGGCGCGCAGATCCCGTAACGCGTTGCCGGCTTTTTGGTGGCGGTTGCAACTCTGCTGCAAGGTTGTGTGCCGGAGCAGCTGGTGTCGGTGGCAAGCATTGCCCCGATCCAGGGCGGTTTTCGCGTGTTGGCCGATCAGCCATTAGCGGCCAAGATGTCTCCGAGCGGTAGACGATACGATTCGACAGGGAGTGAACAAATGGAAAATGCACCGTGCATCAGCCAGATCGCGACATTGCTGGCCGACCCCAAGCGCAGCGCAATGATGTGGGCGTTGATGGATGGCTCGGCGCGGCAAGCCGAGGAGCTGGCGTTGCTGGCCGGGCTCTCGCCGTCGTCGGCCAGTGCGCATCTGGGGCGACTGTCCGCAGGTGGACTGTTGAACATCGAAATGCGTGGGCGCAAACGCTTCTTCCGCCTGGCAGCGCCGGAGGTGGGCGCGGCGATCGAGGCGCTGGCCAGCGCCACCATTGCCAGCGCACCACGGCAAGTGCCTGCCGCGCTGAAACACACCACGCCGATGGTCAAGCCGCAGGCGGCGCCGTCTTCGCTGTTGCGCGCGCGGTTCTGCGACGATCATCTGGGCGGCACTCTGGCAGCCGACCTGTATCAGCGCCTGCTCGATGCGGGCTGGATCGAACAACTCGAGCAACGAGTCGTGGTGACGCACAAGGGCTCAACCCGACTGGCCCAGCGCGGCGTGTTCATTCAGGCCCTGGCGCACCGCAACGTGCAGGTCGCTTGCGCCTGCCCGGACTGGAGCGAGCGCCGTCCGCACATGGGCGGCTCACTGGGCGCGGCGCTATTGCAGTTGTTCATGCAGTCCGGCTGGCTGACCTTGCCCAACGATTCGCGTGCCTTGCAGTTGACCGCCATCGGCCAGTGCGAAATTCATCGCTTTGCCAAGGAAACCGAGCTGGAAACAGCGTTCTAGAGCGCTGCTCCGGGATGAACTGAAGCGCAACGTCGCCTACGGCTGTGAACAGGTCGCATCCAGTACGACCTCTGAATGACCATCACGCACACTCGATCCGGGGATTTTCCGGATGGGGAGCGCAACATGAATACACAACGCTTTAGCGCGGCAGAGCGCCTGGAACGGCTGCCGCTCAGTGGTTATCACCGCGTCATTTTCATCATCATTGCCCTGGCGTTTTTCTTCGATTCCATGGATCTGGCGATGATGACGTTCCTGCTCGGCTCGATCAAAGCCGAGTTCGGCCTGAGCAGTGCGCAAGCCGGCCTGCTGGCCAGCTCGAGCTTCTTCGGCATGGTGCTCGGGGCGTCGTTGTCGGGAATGCTCGCCGACCGCTTCGGGCGCAAACCGGTTTTTCAGTGGAGCATCGTGTTGTGGGGTGTGGCCAGTTACCTGTGCTCGACGGCGCAGACCGTGGAAACGCTGACGCTGTTGCGCATCCTGCTGGGAATCGGCATGGGCATGGAGTTTCCCATCGCCCAATCGATGCTGTCGGAGCTGATTCCGGCGCAACGCCGTGGCCGTTACATCGCATTGATGGACGGCTTCTGGCCGCTGGGTTTTGTCGCGGCCGGCGTACTCTCGTATTTTCTGCTGCCGCTGATTGGCTGGCGCGATATCTTTCTGGTGCTGGCGGTGCCGGCGGTGTTTGTTCTGGCGATCCGCTTTTTCATTCCCGAGTCGCCGCGTTGGCTGGAACAGGCCGGGCGCGAAGCCGACGCGGACAAGGTGTTGGACGGCATCGAAAAGCGCGTGTGTGCTTCGCTGCGCGGTGCGGCGTTGCCGGAGCCTGTTCGTTTGCCACGCACGGTGACGCCGCCGGGTAATTTTTTCTCGGCTCTCAAACAGATCTGGTCGCCGCAGTATCGCCAGCGCACGACGATGATCTGGAGCCTGTGGTTCTTCGCATTGCTGGGCTTTTACGGGCTGACTTCCTGGCTCAGCGCCTTGCTGCAGCAATCGGGTTTCGCCGTGACGCAGTCGGTGTACTACACGGTGCTGATCTCGCTCGGCGGGATTCCCGGCTTCCTCATGGCGGCGTGGCTGGTCGAGCGTTGGGGGCGTAAACCGGTGTGTATCGTCACCTTGCTCGGCGGCGGGGTGATGGCGTTTTTGTATGGGCAGAGCGCGGTGTTCGGCGGCAACGTGGCGTTGCTGATTGGCACCGGGTTGTTGATGCAATTCTTTCTGTTCGGCATGTGGGCGGTGCTCTACACCTACACGCCGGAGCTTTACCCGACGTCGGCACGGGCAACCGGCTCTGGGTTCGCCTCGGCGATCGGTCGCGTTGGCTCATTACTCGGGCCACTGGTGACCGGGCTGGTGTTCCCGATTACCGGGCAGGGCGGAGTGTTCGCGCTGGGCGCGGCATGCTTTGCGATAGCGGCGGGCGTGGTGTGGCTGTTCGGGATGGAGACGCGGGGCAAAACACTGGAGGAGCTGACCGAAGCACAAGTTATTGGCTGAACCCTGAACCAACTGTGGGAGCGAGCTTGCTTGCGAAAGCGGTGTATCAAACAACATCTTCGTTGAATGACAGACCGTATTCGCGAGCAAGCTCGCTCCCACATTGGTTTTGCGATGTTACTTACGGTTTTACCAACCGCGCATCCAGACTGTTCTGCGCCAGGCGCCTGGCCTGATCCTGGGTCATGCCCAGATGTTCGTGCAGTGCGTGGAAGTTCTCGGTGACGTAACCACCGAAGTACGCCGGGTCATCGGAGTTCACCGTGACCTTCACGCCGCGTTCGAGCATGTCGAGGATGTTGTGCTGCGACATATGATCGAACACGCAGAGCTTGGTGTTCGACAGCGGGCATACGGTCAGGGGGATCTGCTCGTCGATGATCCGCTGCATCAGGCGCTCGTCTTCGATCGCGCGCACGCCATGATCGATGCGCTGGATTTTCAGCAGGTCGATGGCTTCCCAGATGTACTCAGGCGGGCCTTCTTCACCGGCGTGAGCGACGGTGAGGAAGCCTTCGTCGCGGGCGCGATCGAAGACGCGTTTGAATTTGCTCGGCGGGTGGCCCATCTCCGAACTGTCGAGGCCGACCGCGACAAACGCATCACGGAACGGCAGCGCCTGATCGAGGGTTTTCTGTGCTTCGTCTTCGCTGAGGTGGCGCAGGAAGCTGAGGATCAAACCGCTGCTGATGCCCAGTTGCGTCTCGCCATCCTTGAGCGCGGCGGCGATGCCGTTGAGCACTACTTCGAACGGGATTCCCCGGTCGGTGTGGGTCTGCGGATCGAAGAACGGTTCGGTGTGAATCACGTTCTGTGCTTTGCAGCGCAGCAGGTAGGCCCAGGTCAGGTCGTAGAAATCCTGCGAAGTGCGCAGCACATCGGCGCCCTGGTAATACAGGTCGAGGAATTCCTGCAGATTGTTGAAGGCGTAAGCCTTGCGCAGGGTTTCGACGTCGCTCCACGGCAGGGCGATCTTGTTGCGTTCGGCTAGGGCGAACAGCAATTCAGGCTCCAGCGAACCTTCCAGATGCAGGTGCAGTTCGGCTTTGGGCAGGGCGTTGAGCCAGTCGTACATGGTTTTTTCTCATCAGGTGCAATGCCGGCATTCTACAGAGGCCGGCCGCAACAATTGGCAAAACCTGACCAGCTGATTGATTAAACCGCTGCTTGTTCGCGGCGATAGGCGTAGGTATCGGCGAAGCGCGATAGCAGGAACTCAGCGCAGGTGGTCGTCGGATATTTCGCCGGGTGCTGTGCGTCCTGACAACCAGGCAGGCATTCAATGCGCGTGTCCGGATGCGGTTCGGCGAAGAACGGCATTGAATAGCGGTCGACACCCAGCGGGCTGATCACCCGGTGCGGTGTCGAGCGATAACGGTCGTTGCTCCAGCGCGCCATCATGTCGCCGAGGTTGACCACAAAAGTGCCCTCGATAGGTGGCGCGTCGATCCATTCACCTTTGACGTTCTTCACCTGCAGGCCGCCGGCGCTGTCCTGATAAAGCAGGGTGATGCAGCCGTAATCGGTGTGGGCGCCGGCGCCTTGCTGCTCGGCGCAACTGGCGTTGTGGCGCGGCGGATAATGGATCATGCGCAACACGCTGACCGGCTCGACAAATCGCGTATCGAAGAAGTCGCGCTCGATGCCCAGCGCTAGGGTCATCGCCCGCAACAGGGTTTGCGCCAGCGCCTGGATGTCGAGGTAATGCTGCTCCATCAGCGCTGCCCAGCCGGGTTGCGCCGGATGACGATTGGGGCCTCGCAAAGGTTTTTCTGCGAGCACCTCGGGATGCTCGGCCGGCAAGTGCAGGCCCATGTCGAAGGTTTCTTTCAGATCACTGGGTTTGTCCGGGTCCAGTTGCTCGGTGGCAATCGCTCCGTAGCCGCGATGGTGGCGGGTTTGGGTGATGTCGATTTCGAGTTTTTGTGCCGCAGGCAGGGCGAAGAAGCGCTGGGCGTGATCGAGCAGGGCGTCGATGCGTTGCGCTGAGATCGGATGGCCCTTGATATAGAAAAAGCCCCACTCGCGGCAGGCTTGGTCGATCTGCCCGGCCACGGCGGGCCAGGCATTCTCGTCGGCGCTGTAGAGCGGGCTGATGTCGATGATGGGGAGACTGTTCATGCACTGGTCCTGAAGAAACGCAAACATGAGAACACCGAAAAAACTGTGGGAGCTGGCTTGCCAGCGATGGCGATCCAACTGGCAACAATGATGTTGAATGTGAAGGCCTCATCGCTGGCAAGCCAGCTCCCACAGGGGCGGTGTATTTTTGGAAGTTACTTAGGCATCTCTGCCTTCATGCCCTCAACGTAATAATTCATCGACGCCAGTTCCGCGTTGGTGGCGCTCACGCCGGCCGGGATTTTCTCTGTGCCTGCCTGATCCTTGATCGGCCCGGTGAACGGCTGCAACGTGCCGCTCTTGATGTCAGCGATCAACTGCTCGGCCTCGGCTTTCACCGGCGCTGGCACCAGGTCGCTGATCGGCAGTTCCACCGTGCCTTCCTTCAGCCCGCCCCAGTAATCCTGGGGTTTCCAGGTGTGGTCGATCACGCTCTGCGTCGCCTGAATGTAGTGCGGCGCCCAGTCATTGACGATCGAGGTCAGCACCGCTTTCGGGCCAAAGTGGGCCATGTCCGAGGCGTAACCCACGGCATACACCCCCCGCCGTTCGGCAGCCTGAATCGGCGCCGGGCTGTCGGTGTGCTGGAACACCACGTCGACGCCCTGATCAATCAGCGCGTTGGCGGCATCGGCTTCCTTCCCCGGGTCGAACCAGGAGTTGACCCACACCACTTTGATTTCGGTGCCAGGGTTGTACTTGTTCAAGGCCAGCTGGATGGCGTTGATGTCGCGGATTACTTCCGGAATCGGGAACGAGGCGACGTAGCCGATCTTCCTGGTTTTGGTCATCTTCGCCGCGAGAAATCCGCTGACGTAGCGCCCCTCGTAAGTGCGTGCCAGATAAGTGCCGAGGTTCTTGTCCTGCTTGTAGCCGGTGGCGTGCTCGAACGTCACCTTGGGAAATTGCCTGGCGACTTTCACTGTCGGGTTCATGTAGCCGAAAGACGTGGTGAAGATCAGGTCATATTTGTCCTTGGCCATGTTGCGGATCACCCGCTCGGCGTCGGCGCCCTCGGCGACGTTTTCCACGTAGTTGGTGGTGATCTGCGTGCCGAATTTCTCCGCCAGCGCCTTGCGCCCCTGTTCGTGCTGATACGTCCAGCCGTGGTCACCGATCGGGCCGATGTAGACGAAACCGACCTTCAGCGGATCGGCAGCGCTGGCGCTCAGGCTGATTCCCAGACCGATGGCGGCATACAGCAATTTGTGCAGCGGACGTATTGGCATGAACCCGAACTCCATTTTGTTGTGTGTGCTCAGGGCCAATGCAAATTGCTGACCAACAGGACAACAAACAAAAAGATCGCAGCCTTCGGCAGCTCCTACATGGAAATGCGAACCTGTAGGAGCTGCCGAAGGCTGCGATCTTTTCAGCGTTGGAACCAACGCAGTGCAAGTCAGCGTGCGCGCGCCATGGGTTGGTGCGCAAAGATGTAACGAAACGTTAGCGCCGCCCGGCAGTCAGTAGCTTCATCAGCTCTTTTCGGCAAAAGGCCCGTCATGCTCTCGATCCTCAAACAAGAAAGCTTCCTGCTGCTGGCAGTCCTTGCCGCGTGCGTCGCTTATCCACTGGAACACTGGCTGCTGCACAGCGGCCAGATTGTCGGGTTGGTCGGCGGTCTGCTGCTGATCGCCTTCATAGTCGCCGCCTCGATGCGTGTCGCTCATCACGCCGAACTGCTCGCGGAAAAGGTTGGCGACCCCTACGGCACGATGATTCTCACGCTCTCGGCGGTGCTCGTCGAAGTGGTGATCCTGGCGATCATGATGAGCAACGAGGCCTCGGCAACGCTGGTGCGCGACACGATTTATTCAGCGGTGATGCTCGACATCAACGGCATCCTCGGCCTCGCCGCTTTGATGGGCGGGATCAAACACGGCGAGCAGTCCTACAACGACGACTCGGCGCGCAGCTACAGCGTGATGATTCTGACGGCGATGGGCGTGTCGATGGTGGTGCCGGAGTTCATTCCCGAGGCCAACTGGAAGATGTATTCGGCGTTCACCATTGGCGCGATGATGGTGCTCTACGCGCTGTTCCTGCGCATGCAGGTCGGCCCGCACAGTTACTTTTTCAGCTACAGCTACCCGGACAAACGCCGCAGAAAAGAGCCGGTCGAGCAGGAGCCGAAGCCGGTCAGCCTGGCACTGTCGATCGGCATTCTGGTGTCGGGGGTGGTGATCATCGGCGCACTGGCCGAGGTGATGTCCAAGACCCTGGATGTTGGCTTGGAAGGGACGGGCGCGCCGCCAGTGATCACTGCGATTCTGGTGGCGGCGATTTCGGCGGCGCCGGAGATTCTGACCGCGTTGCGTGCAGCCTTGGCCAATCGCATGCAATCGGTGGTCAACATCGCGATGGGCGCGTCACTGTCGACGGTGATTCTCACCGTGCCGGTGATGGAAGCGATGGCGTTGTACACCGGCCAGCCGTTTCAAATGGCAATGACCCCGGTGCAGACAGTGATGATCTTCATCACCCTGATCGTCAGCGCGATCAACCTCAATGACGGCGAGACCAACGCCATTGAGGGGATGACGCACTTTGTGCTGTTCGCCACGTTTATCATGCTGTCCCTGCTAGGCCTTTAAGCCCACCACAAAACCAACTGTGGGAGCGGGCTTGCTCGCGAAGGCGGCGTGTCAGGCAATTCAATACCGGCTGACACGACGCCTTCGCGAGCAAGCCCGCTCCCACAGGGATTGTTGCTTGGATCAGCTTCCGGCAATCAACTGCCGAGCCGCCTGGCTGTGATCGGCAATCAGACCTTTCAGGTCCAACCCTTCAACCTGTCCATCAACCACACGCCACTTGCCACCGATCATCACCCGATCGGCCCGATCGGCGCCGCAGAGCAGCAGTGCCGAAATCGGATCGTGGCTACCGGAGAAGCGCAGTTCATCAAGCTTGAACAACGCCAGATCCGCCTGTTTGCCGACGGCGATTTCGCCGATATCGGTACGACCGAGCAGGCTCGCCGAACCCTTGGTCGCCCAGCCCAGCACGCGCTCCGGGGTGATTTTTTCGGCACCGTAACGCAGGCGCTGGATGTACAGGGCCTGACGCGCTTCGAGGATCATGTTCGAGGCATCGTTGGACGCCGAACCGTCGACGCCAAGACCGAACAGCGCGCCGGCGTCGGTCAGCTCAATGCTCGGGCAGATGCCGGACGCCAGACGCATGTTCGAGCTTGGGCAATGGCAGATGCCGGTACCGGCCTGGCCGAGGCGGGCGATTTCGTCGGGGTTGAAATGGATGCCGTGGGCCAGCCAGGTACGCGGGCCGAGCCAGCCGACGCTGTCCAGATAGTCGACGGTGCGCAGGCCGAAACGCTGCAGGCAGAAGTCCTCTTCATCGAGGGTTTCTGCGAGGTGGGTGTGCAGACGCACATCCAGCGTGTTCGCCAGATCAGCGCTGGCCGACATGATTTGCGGAGTCACCGAAAACGGTGAACACGGCGCCAGAGCGATCTGGATCTGCGCGCCGTCGCCACGCTCGTGGTACTCGTGAATCAGCCGCTGGCTGTCATCAAGGATCACCTGACCTTCCTGCACCGTTTGTTGCGGGGGCAGGCCGCCGTCCTTCTCGCCGAGACTCATCGAGCCGCGTGTGAGCATGGCGCGCATGCCCAGTTCGCGGACGCTTTCAACCTGCACGTCGATGGCGTTTTCCAGACCGTCAGGGAACAGGTAGTGATGGTCGGCAGCAGTGGTGCAGCCGGAGAGCAGTAACTCGGCCAGCGCCACTTTGGTGGCGAGCGCGAGTTTTTCCGGGGTCAACCGTGCCCATACCGGGTACAGGGTTTTCAGCCACGGAAACAGCGGCTGATTAACCACCGGCGCCCAGGCGCGGGTCAGGGTTTGATAGAAGTGATGGTGAGTGTTGATCAGGCCCGGCAGGATCACATGCTCGCGGGCATCGAACACTTCATTGCACGGCGCCGTCGGCTGCTGACCGACAGCGAGCACTTCGACGATCACGCCGTCTTGCAGCACCAGACCGCCACGGGCGTCGAGCGCGTTGGCCGTGAAAATGGCAAGGGGGTTTTTTAACCAGGTACGGGTCGCAGGCATTGTGGCCGGCTCCTCTGAAAATCGGGTTCAGGGTTGCCAGCTCAGTGTTGCCCTGTCTGCTGATCCAGGGTCGTCGCGAGGACGAGGCGCGCAGTTTCAAACAAATCGCAGCGCCGGGCAAGCGCCACCCGACCATTCACCACGATCCCTGTGTAGGAGCTGCCGAAGGCTGCGATCTTTTGATCTTGTTTTTCAGATTCAAAAGATCCCAGCCTTGGGCAACTCCTGCAGGGGATCTTCAGTGCTTACCAGGGAATCGTTTCACCCTTGTAGTTGACGAAGTGATGCCCGCCCTTGCCGGTAAACGCATTGACCTGATCGATCAGCCCGCGGGTGCTGGTGTCGACGTCGAGATCGGCGCCTTCGCCACCCATGTCGGTCTTCACCCAGCCCGGGTGCAGCGACAGCACGGTCAGTTTCTGCTCGCCCAGTTGCGTGACGAAACTGTTGGTCATGGAATTCAGCGCCGCCTTGCTCGCCTTGTACAGTGCCAGTTCCGGCGCGTCGGGCATGGTCACGCTGCCAAGCACCGAACTCATGAACGCCAGCACGCCGCTGCCGTCGCGGATCTGCCCGACGAAACGCTGGGCCAGATTGATCGGCGCCACCGCGTTGGTGAAAAACAGCTGTCCGACTTCGGCCAGGGTCGCGCCGCCCGGCGTCTGTACTTCCGGGCCTTTGACCCCGGCGTTGACGAACAACAGATCGAAGGTTTCGCCCTTGAGTTTCTGGCTCAGAGCGATCACCGCTTGCTGGTCGTCCATGTCGAGCTTCTCGATGCGCACTTTGCCTAATGCTTGAAGCGCATCGGCATTGGCAGGATTGCGCACGGTAGCAGTGACTTGCCAGCCGTCGGCCAGCAGGGTCTTCACCAGACCGAGGCCCAGGCCCCGGGAGGCGCCTATGATCAGTGCGTTTTTTGCAGACATGAAGGGCTTCCTTGAGGAATGAGGATCATGGATTCAATGGACAGGCCTGACCGAGCCGAAGTTGCAACTCCTGACGCAGCGCGCCGAGTTCGCCCATGCGCGTTTCGATCAGTTGCAGTTTGTCGCGCAGCAACTGCGCCACGGCGTCCTCCGGCTCGGGCGCGTTCCACAGTGCCGTGACGCTGTTGCCGATTTCGCCGAGAGTAAATCCCAGGCGTTGCGCCGTTTTGATATAGAGCACCAGTTGCACCATCTGCGGCGGGTAGTCGCGATAACCGTTGGCACTGCGTTGCGCCGCGATCAACCCGCGCTGCTCGTAAAAACGCAAGGTGTCACGGCTGACGGCGCTGGCCTGGGCTAATTCACCGATGCGCATGCGGGCTCTCAAAAAGGACTATTGACCCTGGAGCATACTCCAGGCTTTACCGTGCTTGCTCCCTGAATTTCTGGAGCATGGATGATGTGGACTTCAACGCAGTATCGCAACGTGGTGCGTGGCAGTGCCTGGTATGACCTGATCGTCACGGCAGCGTTTGCCACGCCGTGGAGTTTCGCCGTTGTGCACGGAGTGTTGAGCGCACTGAATTTGCCCGGCGAACTGCCGACGTTTCAGCCTGTGCATATGTTGATGGCGAATCTGCTGGGGTCAGTGGTGTGTGTTTGGGCGGTGCTGCGGATTCGTGATCCGCAGGCGCTTTATGGACGCTATGACGCGGTGGCCAGATTTTTGTTTGCGGCTTGGCAGGGGTATGCCTTGGCCCATGGCGCAAGTTCGATTTTGATTATTTTCCTGGTCTTCGAACTGGCGTGGGGCGTTGCTCAAGTGTTGCCTGTGCGGACGCCTTCGCGAGCGAGCGAATTCACCTCTTAATGCCCCGATTGCCAAGGCTGCCCCAACGACACCGGCGCATACAGTCGTGTGCGCACGGCATCGCGGGACAGCAACACCAGCACTACGATCGTTGCCACATACGGCAGCATCGCCAGCAGGCTCGAAGGAATCGCCAGCCCCAATCCCTGCGCCACCAAATGCAGGATGCTGGCAAGGCCGAACAGATACGCGCCGAGCAACAATCGCCATACGCGCCAGCTGGCAAACACCACCAGCGCCAGGGCGATCCAGCCGCGGCCGGCGGTCATGTTTTCTGCCCACATCGGCGTATAGGCCAGCGACAGATACGCCCCCGCCAACCCGGCCATCGCCCCGCCAAACAGCACCGCCAATGTGCGCACGGTCAACACCGGCACGCCCATTGCGCTCGCTGCATCCGGGTTCTCGCCGACTGCCTGAATTATCAACCCGACACGACTTTTGATGATCACCCACGCCACCAGCGCAAACAGCGCGAACGACAGATACACCAGCAGATCCTGGGCAAACAGCATCCGCCCCAGCAGCGGAATTTCACTCAAATAGGGAATCGCCAATGGCTCGAAACCCGCCAGCGGCTTACCGACCCAAGCCGCGCCGACAAAGGTCGAAAGCCCGACACCGAAAATCGTCAACGCCAACCCGGTTGCCACCTGGTTGGCGTTGAACACCAGCGCGACCAAGGCAAACAGCGACGACAGCAGCATGCCGGCGAGCATCGCCAACAGCACGCCCAGCCACAGGTTGCCGCTGTTGAGGGCGACGATAAAACCGATCACCGCGCCGAACAGCATCATGCCTTCCTGGCCAAGATTGAGGACGCCGCTTTTCTCGCAGATCAGTTCACCCAACGCCACCAGCAGCAGCGGCGTGCCGCAGCGGACCATGGCGTAGAAAATGTTGCTCAGCAGATCGATATCCATCACAGCGCTCCGGCGGTTACGGCAGTGGTCGAGGCGCGCCGGGTCCAGCGCAGTTTCAGGCGTGGCCGATAGAGAATCAGCACGTCGCAGGCGAGCAGGAAAAACAGCATCATGCCCTGAAATAATTGAGTGATTGCCTGCGGCAGATTGAGCGACATCTGCGCGCTCTCGCCGCCGATGTACAGCAGCGCCATCAGCAGACTGGAGAACAGAATGCCGATCGGATTCAACCGTCCGAGAAACGCCACGGTAATGGCCGCGTAGCCATAACCTGGCGACACCTGCGGTACCAGTTGGCCAATCGGTCCGGTCACTTCGCAGACCCCGGCGAGCCCGGCCAGGCCACCGCTGATCAACAGCACCAGCCAGATCAGGCGTTTCTCGCGAAAGCCGACGAAGCCTGCCGCACGCTTGTCCAGACCCAGCACTTTGATCTGGAAACCGATAAAGCTCTTCTGCAACAGCACCCACACCGCCACTAGCGCGAGCAGGGCGAAATACACCCCAGCGTGCACGCGGCCGTCCTCCAGCAGCAGTGGCAGGCGACTGGCGTCGCCGAACATCGCCGACTCGGGGAAATTGAACCCCGCAGGATCTTTCAATGGGCCATGCACGCAAAACAGCAGCAGGTTCAACGCGATGTAATTAAGCATGATGCTGGTGAGGATTTCGTTGGCGTTGAAGCGCGTTCGCAGCCATGCGGTGAGTCCGGCCCACGCGGCGCCGGCGAAGGTGCCGGTCAACAGGATCAGCACCAGCGCCCAGCGACTTTGCACATCGATAATATTCACCGCCAAAGCACTGCCGGCCAATGCGCCGAGCAGCAGTTGACCTTCGGCGCCGATGTTCCATATCCGCGCCTGATAAGCCACCGCCAGACCGAGTGCGCAGAGCAGAATCGGCAGCGCTTTGACCAGCAATTCAGACACGCCATATAAATCGCTGACCGGCGCGATCAGCAGCGTGTGTAAGGTTTGCAGTGAATCGTGGCCCAGCGCGACGAACAACAGCGAGCCGCAGCCGAGGGTCAGCACCGCCGCCAATAAGGGCGAGCACCACAGCATCACGCGCGATTGCTGGCCACGAGGTTCGAGAGAAAGCAGCATGGTTGGAACTCCGTTAAACCGAGGCGGCGCAAGGTGAGTGATCGAACTGGCCGGCCATCCACGCGCCGACATCGCTCAGTTGTGTCGCGCACGTTGCTTGCAGTGTCGACAGACGCCCGCCGCACAGCGCACCGAGGCGATCGCTGATCTGGAACAATTCATCAAGGTCTTCGGAAATCACCAGGATCGCCGCGCCGGCATCACGCAGGGCAATCAAGGCGCTATGGATGGTCGCGGCTGCGCCAACGTCGACGCCCCAGGTCGGGTGCGCGGCGATCAGCAGTTTCGGTTGCTGCAGAATTTCCCGGCCGAGGATGAATTTCTGCAGATTGCCGCCCGACAGGCTGCGCGCAGCGGTTTGCGTGCCTGGTGTTTTAACGCCGAAACGCTGGATGATCTGCCGCGCCAGCGCCTCGACTTTGCCGCGTTGAATCAGCCCGCTGCTGACCAGTCCTTGCTGGAATGCACTGAGCAGGGCGTTATCGGCCAGACTCAACTCCGGCACCGCACCGTGGCCGAGTCGTTCGGCCGGCACGAAGGCCAGGCCCAGTTTGCGTCGCGCATCCGGGCGCAGATGAGCAACGTTTCGCTCAGCGAAGCGAATGCTCGCCGATTGCGCACCAGGCAAGGGCTGTTCGCCGCTGAGCAGGGCGAGCAACTCATCCTGGCCATTGCCGGCGACGCCAGCGATGCCAACGATTTCACCGCTGCGCACTTGCACATTGATGTCATGCAGCGAGCAGCCAAAAGGATCCGGGTTGTGCCAACTCAAACCGCTCACCTGCAGAAACGCCGCGCCACCGCTGACTTTCCGATACTCGCCAATCAATGCCGCCGCTTCGCCGACCATCAGTTGCGCCAGTTGCTGATCCGAACACTGGGCCGGCACGCAATGCCCCGCTACCCGACCGCCGCGCAGCACCGTGGCGTTGTGGCACAAGGCGCGCACTTCGCCGAGTTTGTGGCTGATAAACAGAATGCTGCAGCCCTCGGCAGCCAGGTGCCGCAGGGTAATGAACAACTCGTCAGCCTCTTGCGGCGTCAGCACCGAGGTCGGCTCGTCGAGAATCAGCAGGCGGATGTCTTGCATCAGGCAACGAATGATTTCCACGCGCTGGCGCTCGCCGATCGACAGGCTGTGAACAAGTCGCTCCGGCTCCAGTGCCATGCCATAACGGCGGGATACTTCGCGAATCTTCGGCTCCAGTTGCTTCGGCGTTCCGGCTTTCGCACCCATCGCCAGCGCGATGTTCTGCGCCACGCTAAGGGTTTCGAACAACGAGAAATGCTGGAACACCATGCCAATGCCCAACTGCCGCGCCTGCGCCGGATTGCGGATATGCACGCGTTGACCCTGCCATAGCATTTCACCGCTATCGCACTGGGTGACACCGTAAATGATCTTCATCAACGTACTTTTGCCCGCGCCGTTTTCACCGAGCAAAGCGTGGATTTCACCCGGCGCGATGGTCAGGTCGATGTCATCGTTGGCCAGACATCCGGGGTAGCGTTTGCTGATCTGGCGCAGTTGCAGGCGCGGTGGTGAAGAGGCGATGGACATGACAGGCTCGACTGACTTGGAGTTGTGCCTGTGGATAAAGCAATTTCCTGGCCATTGAGTCAGGAACGCCGGCCCAACCCGTTGCCAAACGCTGATTGCAGCGCATCGGCGCTCGATTTGTTTCATGATCGAGCACCATTTCAGCGCAAAGCCGTTGATCCGGCTCCAGTTTTGCCCGTGAGCAGTTGGTTAAAAAACGAGCAATCACTTGGGGGCTAGGCAGATCCAGCGACTGCGGCGGTCATGAACGGCTTATCCACAGATTGCTCCACAGTAATTGTGCGCAAGCGTTGAGGTAGGGCATAAGCACTGTAATGCTTTGTTCTATTGGTGATATACGCAGTTAACTTCTTGTTTTTGCGACGAATTTCCGTTTCGTCGGGTCATTTGAACGAAAAGTGAACAAATCGCGCAAAGCCGCATGACAGAAGGGTTACAGCGGTATGTGCTCAGGTTATCCACAAGCGGGTGCACAGCAGGTGTGGGCAACTTGCCAATCGGGGATGCCCTAAAAGATCGCAGCCTTCGGCAGCTCCTGCAGGGGAACGCATTTCAACTGTAGGAGCTGCGGAACGCTGCGATCTATTGATCTTGAATTTATCGCTGCAACAAAATCCGTCCACGGCTCAGATCAGCAAGTTGCGTTTGCAAGACGTCGATCTGCGCTTCCCCCACCGCCAACTTCAACTCCACGCCATTGGCCGTGAAGTTTTCCTCCACCACCAGCCCACCCAGATCCGCCACGCGCAGCTTCACCAGCGCCAGTTCGGCGAAGCCACAGGCGCAACTCAGCGGCACCCGGCTGATCAGCTCGACTTTTTCCGCCGCTTGCAGGCATTTATTGGCGCCGCCGCCGTAGGCCCTGGCCAAGCCGCCGGTGCCCAGTTGAATGCCGCCGTACCAGCGGATCACCAGCACCGCGACCTGATCGCAATCCTGCGCTTCGATCGCCGCCAGAATCGGGCGCCCGGCAGTGCCGCCGGGCTCGCCGTCGTCAGTGCTGCGGTATTGCGCGCCGAGTTTCCACGCCCAGCAGTTGTGCGTGGCGTTCAGATCGCTGTGCAGCTCGAAAAAAGCCTGCGCGTCGGCGGGGCTGCTGATCGGCGTGGCCAGCGTGATAAAGCGGCTTTTGCGAATCTCTTCGCGGTATTCGCAAAAACCGCTGAGGGTGAAAGGCATAAACGTCTTATAGAGAAGGAGTGAGGCCGCAGCCTTTGAGAATGATGCGGATCAGGTTGTTGCCGGCGTCTTCCATGTCCTGCCTGGTCAACTTGCTGCGCCCGGTGACGCGGCAGATCTGCGTGGCGAAGTCGGCGTAATGCTGGGTGCTGCCCCACAGCAGGAAGATCAGGTGCACCGGATCGACCGGGTCCATTTTGCCCGCATCGATCCACGCCTGAAACACCGCAGCACGCCCGGTGAACCAGGCGCGGTAATCCTGATTGAAGTATTCGCTCAGGCATTCGCCGCCGCTGATCACTTCCATGGCGAAGATTCGCGAGGCCTGTGGCTGGCGCCGGGAAAATTCCATCTTCGCGCGGATGTAGCGGGTCAGGGCTTCGGCCGGATCATCCTCGGCGGTGAGGGTGTTGAAGGTGCTGTCCCACAACTCGATGATGTTGCTCAGCACTGCTACGTACAAACCGAGTTTGTTGGTGAAGTAGTAATGCAGGTTGGCCTTGGGCAGTCCGGCATTCTGCGCGATGGTGTTCATGCTGGTGCCTTTGAACCCGTGACGGGCGAACTCGTCTTCGGCGGCTTTGAGGATGGTCTCTTCGTTCTTCTGACGAATGCGGCTGGCGGGTTTGCCGCCGTGGGCTGGGACTTCAAAGGTCATAGGCACTTCCGGGATTGTCTGTGGGTGCAACCAGTTGCGTTGATAGCGCACCCACAGGCATCCGACAAGTCCTTGCGCAGAAAAACAGTTACGCCTGTTCGATCTTGTTCATTGATGCGGGGTTTTGCGCTGCTGCGGTTTTGCCTTCGGGCAACAACAGACAGAGGAAGATTGCTGTCAGCCCGCCGCTGGTGATCGCCGAGTCGAACAGGTTCTGCACCAGTTTAGGCAGCAGGTGCAGCAGGTTCGGTTGCGCGGCGATGCCAAGGCCGACGCCGAACGAAGTGGCGATGATCAACATACTGCGCCGGTCCAGCGGCGACTGCGCAAGGATGCGCACTCCGGCCGCCGCGACGGCGCCGAACATCACCAGCGTCGCACCGCCTAGCACCGGTTTTGGGATCTGTTGCAACACCGCGCCGATCATCGGGAACAGGCCGAGGCAGAACAGGATCGCGCCGATGTAGAGGCCGACGTAGCGGCTGGCAACGCCGGTCAGCTGGATCACGCCGTTGTTCTGCGCGAACGTCGTATTAGGGAACGCGCTGAAGGTCGCCGCGATCATGCAGCTCACGCCATCGCCAAGCACGCCACCGCGCAAGCGACTTATATAAGAAGGGCCGTAGATCGGTTGGCGGGCGAGCATGCAATTGGCGGTGAGGTCGCCGACGGTTTCGATGGTGCTGATCAGATAAATCAGCGCGACCGGCAGGAAAGCCGTCCAGTCGAAGTTGAAACCAAACTTGAACGGCGTAGGAAAACTCACCAGCGGCAAGTCAGGCAGCGGCTGCGGGACGAATTTCCCGCTGAACCACGCCGCCAGACTACCCAGCAGCAAACCGATAATGATCGCCGACAGCCGTACCCACGGTGTATTCGAGCGGTTGAGCAGAATGATCGTCAGCAGCACGAACACGCCCAAGGCCAGATTGCCCGGCGCGCCGAAGTCCGGCGCATTGAAGCCGCCACCCAGATCGGTGATGCCGACCTTGATCAGGCTGATGCCGATCAGGGTGATGACAATGCCGGTCACCAGCGGTGTCACCACTCGGCGCAACTGACCGATGAAGCGGCTGAGCACGATCTGCACGATTGCGCCGAAAAAGCACACGCCGAAAATCATCGCCAGAATATCTTCCGGGCTGCCGCCGCGCTGCTTGACCAGAAACCCGGCCGACAGCACCGCACCGAGAAACGCGAAACTGGTGCCTTGCAGACAGATCATCCCCGCGCCAATGCCGAACGGTCGCCGCGCCTGGATAAAGGTGCCGACGCCCGAGACCATCAGCGCCATGCTGATCAGGTACGGTAGATGCGCGGTCAGCCCGAGCGCGGAGCCGATCACCAGCGGCGGGGTGATGATGCCGACGAAACTGGCGAGCACGTGTTGCAACGCGGCGAGGATCGCGGCGGGAGGTTTGGGACGGTCGTTGAGGCCGTAGATCAGTTCACTGGACGAATCGGAGTCTGGCTGCATGGCTTTGGCTTCTTGAAGGATCGAGTTACGCCTTCTCTGCAAAAACCTGTCCACTTGCTCAGCTTTCGTGAATAACGACCGTCAGAAGTAGGAGCTGCCGAAGGCTGCGATCTTTTGATCTCGCGTTCAGCGCGTCGCCGCCAGACTCTCCAAAAAGCTTTCCAGCACCAAATGAGGGCGCCGGCCCTTGCGCGTGACCGATGCCAGACTCAAATCGTAAAAGCGCGTGCCGGCCTTGAGCGCCCGCAACCGTCCTTGCTGCACCCAAAGGCTGGCGTAATGATCCGGCAAATAGCCGATATAACGCCCGGTCAGAATCAGAAACGCCATGCCCTCGCGATCCGACGCGCTGGCGGTGCAGTTGAGCGCCTGATAATGCGCCTGAATCTCCGCCGGCAACCGAAAGGTCGGTGCAATCGCGTCCTGACTGTCGAGGCGTTGGTCATCGAGCTGTTTGTCATCGACATAAAACAGCGGATGACCAACGGCGCAGTACAGCAGCGAACGCTCGCTGTACAACGGCTGATACTCCAGACCCGACAATGCACTGGCCTGCGGCACCACACCCACATGCAAGCGCCCATCGAGTACACCTTGTTCAACTTCGTTTGGCGCGATCATGCGAATCTGAATCTGCACGTCCGGCCCACGCTCTTTCAACTGCGCGAGGGCGTGGGTGATGCGCATGTGGGGCAGGGTGACCAGATTGTCGGTCAGGCCGATGATCAACTCGCCGCGCAGGTGTTGATGCAGACCGTTTACCTCAGTGCGGAAACTTTCCAGCGCGCTCAATAATTGCAGCGCTGATTGATACACCTCACGACCTTCCTCGGTCAGCGAAAACCCGGCCCGCCCACGCTGGCACAAGCGCAATCCGAGGCGCTGCTCCAGATCGCTCATCTGCTGGCTGATCGCCGAACGCCCGATACCGAGCACGGTTTCCGCTGCGGAGAAGCCGCCACACTCCACGACGCTGCGAAAAATCCGCAGCAGGCGAATATCAAAATCACTGACCTGGGCCAGCGGATCGGCGCGGCGGCTGCTCATTTTTTGTTCTCTTTGTTTAGCATTGATCTAACTGAAGGTTAGAAGAGTTGGATTTCACCGACTTTATCGCCATGGCAACTTAGCCGCAACAACGCTTTCCATCTCCCTGACGCTTATGCCCTGCGAGGTTTTGCCCGATGAACATGCCTGAAAACGCGCCGTCGCCACTGGCCAGCCAACTGAAGCTGGACGCGCACTGGATGCCGTACACCGCCAACCGCAACTTTCAGCGCGACCCGCGGCTGATTGTCGGCGCAGAAGGCAGCTGGCTGTTCGACGACAAGGGCCGCAAGATCTACGATTCGCTGTCTGGTTTGTGGACCTGCGGCGCCGGGCACACCCGCAAGGAAATTCAAGAGGCCGTTTCGAAACAACTGGGCACTCTCGATTACTCGCCAGGCTTCCAGTACGGCCATCCGTTGTCGTTCCAGTTGGCAGAGAAAATCACCGAACTGACCCCGGGCAACCTGAACCACGTGTTCTTCACCGACTCCGGTTCCGAATGCGCCGATACCGCCGTGAAAATGGTCCGTGCCTACTGGCGCCTGAAAGGCCAGGCGACCAAGACCAAAATGATCGGCCGTGCCCGTGGCTACCACGGCGTGAATATCGCTGGCACCAGCCTCGGCGGCGTCAACGGCAACCGCAAACTGTTTGGTCAGGCGATGATGGATGTCGATCATCTGCCGCACACGTTGCTGGCGAGCAATGCCTTTTCCCGTGGCATGCCGGAGCAGGGCGGTATCGCGTTGGCCGATGAGCTGCTGAAGTTGATCGAGCTGCACGACGCCTCCAACATCGCTGCCGTGTTCGTTGAACCGATGGCCGGGTCTGCCGGGGTACTGGTTCCGCCGCAGGGTTACCTCAAGCGTCTGCGCGAGATCTGCGATCAGCACAACATCTTGCTGGTGTTCGACGAAGTGATCACCGGTTTCGGTCGCACCGGTTCGATGTTCGGTGCAGACAGCTTCGGCGTGACCCCGGACCTGATGTGCATCGCCAAGCAAGTCACCAACGGCGCGATTCCAATGGGCGCGGTGATTGCCAGTTCCGAGATTTATCAGACCTTCATGAACCAGCCGACGCCGGAGTACGCCGTGGAATTCCCCCATGGCTACACCTATTCGGCGCACCCGGTGGCGTGCGCCGCTGGCCTGGCCGCACTCGATCTGCTGCAAAAGGAACAGCTGGTGCAGAGCGTCGCGGAAGTCGCGCCGCATTTCGAAAACGCACTGCACGGTCTGAAAGGCTCGAAGAACGTCATCGATATCCGCAACTACGGTCTGGCCGGCGCGATCCAGATTGCCGGGCGCGACGGCGATGCCATCGTGCGTCCGTTCGAAGCGGGCATGGCCTTGTGGAAAGCCGGGTTCTACGTGCGTTTCGGCGGCGACACCCTGCAGTTCGGCCCGACCTTCAACAGCAAGCCGCAAGACCTTGATCGTCTGTTCGACGCGGTCGGCGAAGTGCTGAACAAGCTCGACTGATTTTTCTCTCTATATATATGTACAAAAATGCGGGCGCCTGTTGCGGCGCCTGCGGACCAGAATTCAGGAGTGTTCGATGAGCGTTATCCCGCATTTGATCAATGGCGAACTGGTGACCGAAACCGGTCGCGCAGTGGATGTGTTCAACCCGTCTACCGGCCAGGCGATCCATAAACTGCCATTGGCCAGTCAAGCAACTATTCAGAAAGCCATCGATGCCGCCAAGGCCGCGTTCCCGGCCTGGCGCAACACGCCGCCGGCCAAACGCGCCCAGGTCATGTTCCGTTTCAAGCAACTGCTGGAGCAGAACGAAGCACGCATCTCGCAGTTGATCAGCGAAGAGCACGGCAAGACCCTGGAAGACGCCGCCGGTGAATTGAAGCGCGGTATCGAGAACGTAGAGTTCGCCTGCGCCGCGCCGGAAATCCTCAAGGGCGAGTACAGCCGCAACGTCGGCCCGAACATTGACGCCTGGTCGGACTTTCAGCCATTGGGGATTGTTGCCGGTATCACCCCGTTCAACTTCCCGGCGATGGTGCCGCTGTGGATGTACCCGCTGGCGATCGTTTGCGGCAACTGCTTCATCCTCAAGCCATCCGAGCGCGATCCAAGCTCGACGCTACTGATCGCTCAGTTGCTGTTGGAAGCGGGCTTGCCGAAAGGCGTGATGAGCGTGGTCCATGGTGACAAGACTGCGGTGGACGCGCTGATCGAAGCGCCGGAAGTCAAAGCGCTGAGCTTCGTGGGCTCGACGCCGATTGCCGAATACATCTACGCCGAAGGCACCAAGCGCGGCAAACGCGTTCAGGCACTGGGCGGCGCGAAGAACCACGCGGTGCTGATGCCCGATGCTGATCTGGACAACGCGGTCAGTGCATTGATGGGCGCGGCGTACGGTTCCTGCGGCGAACGCTGCATGGCCATCTCGGTGGCCGTGTGTGTTGGCGATCAGGTCGCGGACGCGCTGGTGGCGAAACTGGTTCCACAGATCAAAGCGCTGAAAATCGGCGCGGGTACGTCGTGCGGTCTGGACATGGGCCCGTTGGTTACCGGTCAGGCGCGTGACAAGGTCAGCGGTTATGTCGATGACGGTGTGGCGGCGGGCGCGACCCTGGTGGTCGATGGTCGTGGTCTGAGTGTGACCGGTCATGAAGAAGGCTTCTTCCTCGGCGGCTGCCTGTTCGACAACGTCACCCCGGAGATGCGCATCTATAAAGAAGAGATCTTCGGCCCGGTGCTGTGCGTGGTGCGAGTGAACAGCCTGGAAGAGGCGATGCAACTGATCAACGATCACGAATACGGCAACGGCACCTGCATCTTCACTCGTGATGGCGAAGCGGCGCGTCTGTTCTGCGACGAGATCGAAGTCGGCATGGTTGGCGTCAACGTGCCGCTGCCTGTGCCGGTGGCTTATCACAGCTTCGGCGGTTGGAAGCGTTCGCTGTTTGGCGACCTTCATGCGTATGGCCCGGATGGGGTGCGTTTCTATACTCGTCGCAAGGCGATCACTCAGCGTTGGCCACAACGTGCGAGTCATGAAGCTTCGCAGTTCGCATTCCCTAGCTTATAAGGAGCAGGGTGCAGGAGGCCGACCTATAGGGTCGGCCTTCGTGTTTTCGGGGCTTTTTGACCGATATGACAGAAATATGAAAATAGGTGTTGACGGCAGATTCCAGAGGTCTATAATTCGCCCCACTTCCGGCGCAGTCGAAGCGGAAAACTCCTTGAGATTCAAAGAGTTATGCAGTTTTCGACAGCGACTTGCTTCAGATCATCGAAGTCTGGAAGGAGTTGAAAGAGCAATGATGTGTAGCTCTTTTAACGGTTCGATCTTCTCGGTCGAAAGCGGAGAAAAAGAGGTGTTGACAGCAGCGATTAACGCTGTAGAAT